>CAUUZZ010000014.1:0-64818 GCA_963549775.1 Streptococcus sanguinis
GGGTTTCCCCGTATTTTTGTGAAGACTCGCCTAGCATCGTGGGACGAACCACTTAAAAGAAGAGCTCTAAGTATAACAAAGAATAAACTAGGAATTGAGCCAAAGACATAACTTATGTTAGGCAAGGCGATAATGACGAAGTTTAAATTTGTTATACGACGAGCAACGATGTTCGTGCGGTTGCACAGGAATGTGCATAGTCAACTCTATAAGTATAGCACTTCTGCCGCTCTTTAGCAAGCTTTTTCGTCTCATGAAAACGGATTTTTAGACTTATTTGAGATATTTTAATGAATAAAGATTATCTGTCCCTCTTTATTGACTTCAACTTCAATCATCGTTGGCGTCTTTATCTCATATTTTTAGGTGCGGGCTAGTGTCTTACTGGAGTTTGCGATATTAACTGTACGCTTACCAGTTCCTGTGATAACTGTTAAGGTGATACTGGAATAAGTAGACTTTCTGGTTCCAATATAAGTATCTATCTCAGAAAGTAAGACCCTCTTAGTAACTGTTTCTTGGTTTGTAAAATACTGGTAACGCCAAATACCATTAGTAATGCGGTATCCCGCATAGAAGGGAGTCGCAATAAAAATAATAGGCAAGCCAATCACAACTCTTAAAACACCAGTGGCACGTCCATTCCTAAATAAATTAGCCCAAGAGTTTTTGAAAGCCCCCTTCCATGAACCTACTTTAACCTTGTTTTTATAGATTCCAAATAGGATTAGACCCAAAAATCCTAAAATAACCAAAAAATGAATGCTAAGCCCTAATAAATAAGTCCAGCTAGGTGCTCCACCAATCAAGGCATTATCTCGACCATCTCTCCAAGACAGTGCTCCTATGAGTCCACTCAAAAAAGAATCCAAAGCATTCATAATTATCTCCTTTTATCTTCAACATCAATGAATATAGTTACCAGATTATTTTAGTAGAAAGACACTTCTAAACTCTTACAACAACCCCTCAATCAGCTCATCAACTTCATCAGCCTCTGCTTGCGGTCTGATTTCCGTAATCATGATGCCTGCAACAGCGCGCTCCACCAAGCCTTCGACATCTAGGTAAGTTTCGTACTTCTCAGCATTCTTGATTTTCGGATTAGTTTTAGGCCGGTCTGGCGCAAAAATAGTACAACAATCTTCAAAGGGCTGGATAGAGATTTGGAAGGTATCGATTTTTTCTGCAATCTCAATGATTTCAAGCTTGTCCATGGTCACGACTGGACGGATAACCGGTGTATTGGTTACAGCATTGATAACCTGCATACTCTCAATCGTTTGACTTGCCACCTGACCAAGACTTTCTCCGTTGATAATGACTTGAGCACCCCGCTCCTCCCGAATCCGGTCTGTAATACGCATCATAAAGCGACGAGTCAGTGTCATCAGGTAGGCTTCTGGAGCCTTGGCCTTGATTTCCTCTTGAATCTCTGTAAAAGGCACTTCGATAAACTGGATATTGCCACCAAACTTGGTCAATTTTCGCGTCAAATCTTGAGCTTTTTTCAACGCACCTGGACTGGTGTAAGGCGGACTGGCAAAGTGAACCGCCTCGATATCCACACCGCGCTTGAGAGCCAGATAGCCAGCCACTGGTGAGTCAATCCCACCTGAGAGCATGAGCATGCCCTTGCCTGAAGTGCCGACTGGCAGTCCTCCAGCACCACGAATCGTCTCATAGGAGATATAAGCCGCTTCTTCGCGAATTTCGACACGTAGCTCAATATCCGGCGCTTTCATCTTGACCTGAACATTAGGAATGGCCTCAAAAACAGCATCACCCAATGTCTGATTGAGCTCGCGGCTATCCAATTCAAAACTGTGGTCACTGCGCTTGCTGGTAATCTTAAAGGTCATGCCCTCTTGATAGACTTGCTTCATGATGGTTTGAACAGCTTCAATCAAAGCTGGTACAGATTTTTTGACTTTGTAAGAAGGCGAGAAATTCTGAATCCCAAAAATCTGCTTGAGCGACTCGGCGACCGGCTGATAATCGGTTCCTTGCAGATAGACATGGGTCCGGTCACGGTCAGCCTTGACATGGACCTGCGGATAGATTGATAAGACTGACTGGATATTGCGTTTGAGTTTGTTGATAAAGCGCATGCGGTTCTTGCCCTTAGTTGAGAGTTCACCGTAGCGTACCATAATTTCTGAATAATGCATTTTTTACCTTACTTTTCTTGTTTTTTCGTAAATAATTTTAAAAGTTGTCAAAAACTGCTCCATCTGGCTCATATCGTTGTCAAAATCCAAACTGATACGGACAGCAGTTTGAGCGAGAGACTTTTCGACCCCCATAGCGATTAGGGTTCCTGCTGGCTTTCCAGCCTTGGAAGAGCAAGCGCTGGTAGTCGAGATATAGATCTCGTAGTCTTCAAATGCATGGACGATGACTTCACCCCGCACTCCCTTGATACCAAAGGTTAGTATATGGGGCGCAAAATCCTCCATGTCTGAGAAAATCACCACATCTGGATACTTCTGTAGCTCTTCAAGGAGAATCTTCTTCATCTGAGCCGTCCGCTGGGCAAATACTTCTTGCTTTTCCATAGACAGCCTCAGGGCCTTGGCCGTCGCTGCAATGCCAGCTAAATTTTCCGTCGTTGAGCGCTTGTCTGACTCCTGGCCGCCACCAGTCAAGAGGGGACTGATTTTCTTACCAGACTTGATATAGACAAATCCTACGCCCCGAAGACCGTGAAATTTATGACTGGAAAACGTCGCAAAATCCACGCGATTCGTCAGATAAGAAACTGTCGGAATCTTCGTAACAGCCTGTACAGCGTCCACATGAAAAGAAATAGTTGGCTTATCTGCTAGGAGTTCTGATATTTTCTCAATAGGCTGGAAACTGCCGATTTCATTATTGACAGCCATAATAGAAATTAGAGTGGTGTCTGGTCGAATCAGCTCCGCTAGCTTATCTACCTCAACAAAACCAGACTTATCAACTGGTGCAAAATCAACTTCAAACCCTTGACTCTGCAACCAGAGAGCTGATTCTTTAACTGCGGGATGCTCAATGTTAGATACGATGATGTGTTTGCCAAAAGGAACCTTTTCAAAAGCAACTCCCTTTAGCACCCAGTTGTCCCCTTCAGTCCCTCCAGACGTAAAAAAAATCTCCGAAGAAGACTTGCCTAAAAGCTCTGCTATTTGCTGGCGAGAAGCTTCTAAGAGACGGGTGGCCTGACTGCCTAAACTGTGGAGACTGGATGGATTGCCCCAGATTTTAGAAGCTACTTCTGTGTAAGCAGCCAAAGCCTCGGGATAAGGCTTGGTTGTCGCTGAATTATCTAAATAAATCATGTTCTTTCCTCTAAATTTCAATACTCCTATTGTAACACGAAAGAGAAACTGGAACAAGAAAGAAAAAGCCCTAAATTCTGTTAGAACTTAGGGCTAAATATCACCGGTCATAAAACTCATGCAGCAAGCCAAAGAGTTCCTGTTGTTGAGCTAATAAGCTCTGACCGATGGTAGTAGATTTGATGAGGGTTCGTTCCTCTACATTTTCAATCACCTTTTTCAGGGAAGTTTGAGCAAACGGCGATTCCACAACCTTTTGAGCATTTTGGAAAGGCTGATGGGTGACCAACTGAAAACCGTAGGAATTATTGAGCAAGGAATAGCCCGCCGTACCGGTCTTCTTTTGATAGGCTTCACACAGACCGCCATCAATGACAAAGAGCAAACCGCCACCACGGATAGGCGACTCTCCCTTGCCCGTCTTAACCGGAGTATGGCCATTGACCATCCTAGACTCTTGAGAAAAGAGGCCAAATTCTTCCAAAATAAGCTGACAGACTTTCTCAGAATTACGATAAGAAAAATAAGAATTTTCCACTTCCTTGTGGGTGTCCTTATCTTCAATGAAATAGCGCTCCAAGGTAGTCATCTTTTCTTTTCCAAACAGGGGCGATAGCTTACCTTTCCAGCAATACCAAATCAAGTCAGTCGACAAATCATCCCCCACTTCCTTGTCCTTGGCTGCCTGCCGAATATGATACTCAAAGAAATCCAGCAATTCCTTGCCTGAATAATGGGCTTGATTGAGAATGAAAGGCTGGAATTCTCCTGACGGCTCCAGAGGAATGCAGCCGTGAAAAAGCAAGTGATGGTTGTAAATCTTATACATAGAGCCCTTGTTCATCAGAAGACTGATATGCTCAGCCATCTTAAGAGAACTTTGGAATGAGGCCAGCATACTGTCTACAGCTTGATTTTCTTCTAGTGTCAAAGCTGACGGATTTTCCGGATTGATAGTTTGGAAGCAGGTGTTAACTAGAGGATGCTTGGTATCGTCAATCGTAACACTTTCTTCCCAATAATCAATCTTGTCTAGCATAACATGGTCCTGCATCTGGAATTCAGGCCGTCGTTTGATGAGTTGATTTTCCAGCTTGAACTGGATAATCGCTAAGGCTTGGTGCACCTTTTCCAGCTGCAGAATTTCCTCATCGGAAAACTCCTGCTCTCTGCCGCCTAGAATGGGTCTAAACTTAGGATTAGACTGGTAAGTCTTGTCCGCAAAAAGGGTCAAGGAGCGCAGGTTTAAACCATAATCTTTCTCGATATCCCAGAGATAGCCATAGCGAGCTGCAATGCGCAGCACATTGAGCAAGCAAGCCTTGGAACCAAAAAAGGCTCCCATCCAGATAATGTCGTGATTGCCCCACTGAATATCAAGCGAGTGAAAATGCAGCAGTTCATCCATGACCTGAGCACTGCCAGCTCCTCGGTCAAAAATATCTCCAACCACATGCAGATGGTCGATCAACAACTGCCGAATACTTCGGGACAAGCCTAGGATAAAAGGCACAGCTTCCCGCAATTCAATCACATAAGTCAGGATATTCTCAAAATAGGATTTTTTATCAGCTAGAGCCCTGTCACTATAGAGCAACTCCTCGATAATATAGGCATATTGTGGCGGCAAGGCCTTTCTGACCTTGGACCGACTGTATTTTGCACCTGCAAAAGCCAGCAAGTTCAAGAGCTGGGGAATGGTTTCCTGATACCAGTCTTGGCCTTTAGTTTCTTCCCCCAACACAAACTCAGGATAGGAAACCAGCGCTGACAGCCGATCCTTATGAGATTCTGACAAGCTGTCCCCAAAACAGTCCTTGATCTTCTCATTGAGGATACCTGCACAGCTTCTCAAAATATAGTCAAAAGCAGAAAACTCCCCGTGAATGTCACTGATATACAGCTCTGTCCCTTTGGGCAGGTTCAAAATTGCCTCTAGGTTGGTCAGCTCTGTAATGACTTTCTGGCGACTGTCAAATTCTTTCAGTAAAATACGCTTATATTGCTCCATCTTATGCCCTCACTCTATAACCGCTTTTTGCAATCTTCTCTCTTATCTCAATTTCTTTAAATGGTCTTCAATCAAGAAAGCTGTCTCCTCAATTGATTTATCCGTGATATTGATGACATGAGCTCGATACTTTTTAAAGACTTCTTTTGAGTAGTCTAGTTCTTCGTATATCTTTTCCAGATCTGTGTAGCTGGTCGACTGGGTCAATCCCAGAGAATTCAAGCGATTACTGCGTATCTTAGACAGTTTTTCTGGCTCACATAAAAGGCCGATAATCCGCTCCGGATCAACTTTTTCCAAGACCTGAGGCAGAGGTACTTCTGGAATCAAAGGCAGGTTAGAAACCTTGTAGCCCTTATTAGCCAGATAAATACTAAGAGGCGTTTTGGATGTACGGGAGACGCCCAAGAGCACCAAGTCAGAATCCAAAAAACCTTGCGGCGCCTTGCCATCGTCGTATTTGACCGCAAACTCAATAGCGGAGATTTTATTAAAATACTCAGTGTCCAGCCGGTGCAAGGTACCCGGCACCTCTATTGGACTGGTGCCTGTCTTTTCCTTGATAATCTCAAAAAATGGATGCATCAAATCCAGATAAGCAAGACCATTGGCCTGACTGAACTCTCTAGCTACAGCTGCTAGCTTGCCATCAACCAGAGTACTAATAACAAGGGCATCGTCCTTGATGGCATCACGCAGAATATCCAGCAATTCTTCTTCTTTGTTGATAAATGGAAAACGATAGCTGTTATTAAAAATAATATCTGGGTACTGGGCTGTCACTGCAGACAATAGCTTCTGCGAAGTCCCCCCCAAAGAATCTGAAATGCTGTAAACAATAATTTCTTTCTTCATGTTCATTCCTCTTATCTATTAACCTCAGCGCTTCTGGCCTCTTGAATAATGTAATCCAGCAGGGCTGACTTGGTCACAGTTCCTAAAATTTTACGCTCATTATCCTCATCAACTACCGGCAGTGAATCAATTGCAAAATCTTGCAAAACTGCTGCCGCTTCCAAAATGTTCATATCCTTGTAGCAAGTTTTGATATGGGGCATTCGAGTCATGCAGACCGCTACAGGAGTGCTGTCAATGTTAGTATTGAGCGAAGCCCGAAGCAGGTCCTTACGCGACAAAATCCCCAACAGCAGCTTATGCTCATCAATAACATAGAGAACATCCGCATCATACATAAATAATGTAATAATGGCATCTTGAATAAAAGAATCATGAGATACCAAAACAGGCGAAGTCATAATCTCTGCCACTTCCTTTCGAAAGGTATCGAAAAAGAAAAGCGTCTCTAAATCTGAGCCTGAGTATGTGTAACCAACTTTAGGTGTAGCCTTCAAAATTCCAACCAAGGTCAGAAAAGACAGGTCCGAGCGCAAGGTCGCCCGAGAAATATCGAGTAATTCAGAGATTTTCTCACCGCTTAGTGGCTGGTGCTCTTTTACAATTTCTACAATTTTCTTTTGCCGTTCGCTTAATTTCAAATAAGTCTGACTCCTTCTTTCTTTATATAGATGATTAGCCGAATTTCGCTTAAAATTTAGGAATTATTGCTCATATTTTATTTTCAAACGTTTAAATAATCATCATTTTGTAACACATTATAACAAAAAAAGAAAAATTGTCAATAAAACAAGATACTTTTTTCGGTTGACAAATATATGTGATGTATATTACAATGTAGTTGTCCTACAATATGACACATATTTCATAAATTTGGAGGTAAATATGGCGAAATGGATTTACTCCTTCGAGGAAGGATGTGCAGATGACAAGGCCCTGCTTGGCGGAAAAGGAGCCAACCTAGCTGAAATGACCAATTTGGGACTGCCTGTCCCTCCAGGTTTTACTATTACCACAGAAAGCTGTATCGAATATTTAGAAAGTCCTTATTTCTTTGAATCTTCTTTAAAAGAAGATATTTTGAAAGCGGTTACCGATTTAGAAGAGAAAACCGGTAAATATTTCAGTGGTAACGACTCAGCCTTGCTCTTAGTGTCTGTTCGAAGCGGAGCCAAGTTTTCCATGCCGGGCATGATGGATACTATTCTCAATCTAGGTCTAAACGATTTAAGAACCCAGACTCTGGCTGAGCAAACCAATGCTGACTTTGCCTACAACTGCTACCGCCGTCTGCTTCAAATGTTTGCTGATGTGGTTTATGGAATTTCCAAGGATGAGTTCGATGACCTCTTGGGCTATTTTGAAAGGAATGCTGGCAAACAGGCCAAGGATTTCACACTGGAAGAGCATCAAGCATTAATTGAGCAATATAAGCAGCTTTACCGCGAGCATCATCAAACCTTTCCACAAAGTTCGAAAGAACAGCTCTACGCTGCTATCAAGGCAGTCTTCAAGTCTTGGAATAACCCTAGAGCTAAGGTTTACCGCAACTTGAATGATATTCCTCATGATTTGGGAACAGCGGTAAATGTCCAAGCCATGGTCTTTGGCAATAGCGACCAGTCCAGTGGTACAGGAGTCGTCTTTACTAGAAACCCAGCCAGTGGTGAGCATCAGCTATTTGGCGAATTTTTGCTCAATGCACAAGGAGAGGATGTCGTAGCCGGCATTCGGACTCCTGAGCCTATCGCTGCACTTGAGACAGCTCTCCCTCAGGCCTATGCAGCCTTCCAAGACTATGCTAAGATTCTCGAAAATCACTACAAGGACATGCAAGATATCGAATTTACCATAGAAAAGGGTAAACTCTATATTCTCCAAACTAGAAACGGTAAACGGACTGCTAAGGCATCTTTGAAAATCGCCTTAGATTTTGTAGACGAGGGCATTATCAGCAAAAAAGAAGCTCTCCAGCGCGTATCTCCTGCTACGATTAGCCAGGTCATCCATCCTGTATTTGAAGAAAAAGCCCTACAAGATGCTCCTTTCTTGGCTCAAGGACTACCAGCCAGCCCTGGTGCTGCAACTGGCGAGATTGTCTTTACAGCTGAGCGCGCCAAAGACTACCACTCCTTGGGTAAAAAGGTCATTTTAGTACGGCAAGAAACTTCCCCTGAAGACATTGAGGGTATGGTCGTCAGCCAAGCCATCGTAACCAGTCAGGGCGGTATGACCTCTCACGCAGCTGTCGTAGCTCGGGGAATGGGAACCTGCTGTGTGGCTGGCTGTGGAGAGCTAACCATCAGCGAGGACAGCAAAACTGTTTCCTGCGGAAGTCTTGTTTTGACTGAGGGTGATGTCATTTCAGTTGATGGCAGCTCGGGACGCATTTATAGCGGTGAGATTCCAACCGTCCTAATCGAAAATGACCAAGAACTTCAGCGCTTGCTTTCATGGGCAGATGATTTCGCACAGCTCAAAGTCCGTGCCAACGCAGAGACCGTTCAAGATCTAAAAACAGCTATTAAGTTTGGGGCAAAGGGCATCGGTCTGGCACGTACCGAACACATGTTCTTTGGTCAGGAACGGATTCTAGAAATGCGACGCCTGATTCTGGCTGACAATGAATTGGAAACCAGATCCGCCCTCAAAAAACTGCTGGAATTCCAAGAAAATGACTTTTATCAAATGTTCCAAGCAGTGCAGGACAAACCTATGATTATCCGTCTTTTGGATCCGCCGATGCATGAATTTCTACCTAAAGATTCACAGGAAATCAAGATTTTGGCTGACAAGCTGCACAAGTCACCAGAGAAACTGACTCACCGCATTGAACAGCTACAAGAAAGCAATCCAATGCTAGGCCACCGCGGCTGCCGTCTGGGGATTACGCAACCAGAGATCTACAAGATGCAGGTCGAAGCCGTCTTCAAGAGTGCTATCAAGCTGAATCAGGAAGGATTGACCGTCAAGCCGGAAATCATGATTCCGCTGATTGCAGACAAGGCTGAGCTGGACTCTGTCAAAGCCTTTCTTATCCAACATATCAACAAGCTCTTTAGGCATAAAGGTCAGGAGCCCTTCCCTTATGAAATTGGCACCATGATTGAACTTCCACGTGCCTGTCTGGTTGCAGACCAGCTGGCTCAGGAAGCGGACTTCTTCAGCTTTGGTACTAACGACCTGACCCAGATGACCTACGGTTTCTCACGGGACGATATTGGAAAATTCATCGGCCATTATAAGGAGAAAGAAATCCTTCCTTTTGATCCTTTCCAAAGTGTTGACCAGGACGGCGTTGGTGAATTGATGCGGATTGCTATCAGCAAAGGGCGTCAAGTCAAGCCTGATCTTCCTATTGGCATCTGCGGTGAGGTCGGTGGCGATCCGGCTTCCATCCCCTTCTTCCAAGAAATTGGTGTCACCTACGTCTCCTGCTCTCCTTATCGGGTTCCAGCAGCAAGACTGGCTGTCGCTCAAGCGGCACTCCAAGATGAGAAGGCGTAATTACTTTGCTATTCTAGCTCAAGAAGCTGCTCAACCAAAACTTGAGCAGCTTCTTTTCTTAACAGCAATCTTCTGTGTGCGTTTTCATAGATAAAAATTTGATTTTTTTAAGACATTTTCAGATAAAAAACGTATAATGAGAAATAAGAAATCATTGAAATTTTAAAAGGAGATTCTTTCGAGCATGGAAAACTATTCTCGCAGCAATAAAAACAAGACAAAATCAACTAAAAAACCCACTAAACAGCATATTAAAACCGGCCTTTCAGCCTTCCAAAAGACCATTGCAACGGTTGCCAGTATCTTGTCCATCATCATTGCCAGCATCACGATTATGAATCTGACCAGTCAAAAGGATGAAAAATCCAAAACTGATACCAGCAGCTCTACTGCAACGACAACTATTATCAAGGAAATCGAAAAAGAAACAAGCAGCCCTGCTTCAACGGCTGCAACTGATACTTCTTCTTCCAGCAGCGATACAGCAGCGGTTGAGACTAGTGCATCCAGTTCTGCAGCAGATACAGCAGCAGGCGACACCACTGCCTCTAGCTCTGCGGCAGATACTGCAACCAATACTCAGACAGAAGCTGCCAACTAAGCAAGCAAAAAACGCCTAGCTCTAAGAGCCAGGCGTTTTTCTTGTATTCATCAAGCAACCTTGCTTGACTATCATTTCCGATACATCTTGACTTGAAGATAGAGGTCGTTATAGGTCCCCAGCCATTTAGGGCCCAACTGCTCATAAACTTCCAGATGTTTCATCGTTTCCTCAGTCGGATAAAAAGCCTCATCTTCCTGAATTTCCTTAGGCAACATGGCCTTGGCAGGAAGATTTGGTGTCGAATAGCCGACATAAAGAGCATTCTTATAAGCATTTTCCGGTCTCAGCATAAAGTTAATAAACTGATAGGCTGCTTTTTTATTTTTGACCGTTTTGGGGATGACAATATTGTCAAACCAAAGATTGCTGGCTTCTGTTGGCACGACATAGCGCAAGTCTTCATTGGCCTCCAGCATCTGCCGAGCCTCGCCAGAAAAGGTCACTCCGATAGCTGCATTGTTCTGAATCATATAACCTTTCATTTCATCAGCCACAATGGCCTTGATGTTTGGCGTCAGAGTGTAGAGCTTATCAACAGCCTCCTGCAGCTGATCTGCATCTTTGGAGTTGAGACTATGGCCATCCGAGTTCAGACCAAGTCCCATGACTTCGCGGGCTCCATCAATCATCATGATGGAGTTTTTGTATTCAGGACGCCAAAGATCATTCCAATGCTCAGGAGCTTTATCAACCATTTTTTCATTGTAGACAATGCCCAGCGTTCCCCAAAAATAAGGAATCGAATACTGATTTCCAGGATCGAAAGGCTGGTCTAAAAAGTCAGATCCGATATTTTCCAAACCTTTAATCTGGCTATGATCTAGCTTTTCCACCAAGCCTTCCTTCATCATCTTGGCAATCATATATTCACTGGGAATAGCAATGTCGTATGTTGTGCCGCCCTGCTTTACTTTCGTATACATGGCTTCATTGGAGTCAAATGTATCGTACTGGATTTGGACACCAGTTTCCTTAGTAAACTCAGTCAGCAGCTCAGGATCGATATAGTCACCCCAGTTATAAATGACCAGCTTATCGCTCTCCTTGCTCTGCGTCCGACTTTCGATCTGGTAACTAACACCCCACAAGACTAAGATAATCAGCAGAATCCCCGCTAAAAATGAATAGAGCTTTCTCATACGGTCTCCTCCTTCTCACGGGTGATAAAGTAATACCCAATTACCAAAGCAATGCTGAAGAGAAATACCAAGGCTGACAGGGCATTGATTTCCAGAGAAATTCCCTGACGAGCGCGGGAGTAAATCTCAACAGACAGAGTAGAGAAGCCATTGCCTGTAACGAAGAAGGTCACTGCAAAGTCATCAAGTGAGTAGGTAAAAGCCATGAAGTAGCCAGCGATAATGGCTGGAGTCAGATAAGGCAGCATGATTTCTTTCAGCATTTGCAATTGACTGGCGCCTAGGTCATAGGCAGCCTTAATCATATCATCATTCATTTCCTTCAGACGCGGAAGAATCATCAGCACCACAATCGGAATGGAAAAGGCCACATGGCTAGCCAGCACAGACAGGAAGCCCAGCTGGAATTTCGCAGTGGTAAAGAGAATCAGGAAACTTGCCCCAATCATGACATCCGGTGCTACCATGAGGATATTGTTGATAGACAGAAAAGCATCCTGATATTTCTTGCGAGCTTGATAAATATAGATGGCTCCAAAAGTACCAATCAGCGTCGCAATTAGCGACGACAGGAAAGCTAGGAAGAAGGTCTGAACCAAAATCAAAATCAGCCGTGAATCCTCAAAGAGATTCTGAAAATGGCTGAGACTGAATCCTGTGAAGCGATTCATGTCTTCCCCAGCATTAAAAGCATAAGCAATCAAGTAAAAGATGGGGATGTAGAGCACCAAAAAGACAAAGGCTAGATAGAGATTTGCAATTTTTTTCATCGCCCTCTCCTTTCCTTGGTTGCCCACATGGTAAAGAGCATGGCAACAATCAGCACCACTCCGATAGTAGAGCCCATGCCCCAGTTCTGAGTGGTCAAGAAGTGCTGCTCAATGGCAGTTCCCAGAGTAATTACCCGATTACCCCCGATTAAGCGGGTCAGCATGAAGAGACTGAGACTAGGGATAAAGACAGACTGCACTCCACTTCTGACACCATTCAATGACAAAGGGAAAACAACTCGACGGAAAGTCTCCCAGCGATTGGCTCCCAAGTCATAGCTGGCATTGATAAGATTTGGATCCAAATCATCCAGAACGTTGAAAATGGGCAGAATCATAAAGGGCAGCTCGATGTAGCTGGCTACAAAAATAAATGAAAAGTCCGTAAAGAGAATCTGCTTCGGTCCTACTCCGATAAAAGTCAGAAATTGATTGATTGAGCCATTCTGACCAAAAATACCAATGAAAGCATAAGCTTTGAGTAGGAGATTGATCCAGGTCGGCAGGACAATCAGCATCAGCCAGAGCTGCTTGTGCTTGAGCTGAGTCAAAAAGAATGCAGTCGGATAGGAAATCAGCAGGGTTACGACGGTTATAATCCCTGCATAAAGGACCGAATTCAGACTCATTTTGAGATAGGTCCAGTTTTGCGATGTAAAGTAGGTCTGGTAATTTTCCAGAGTAAACTGCCCTTCAATGTTAAAGAAGGATTTCCAGATAATCATGACAACAGGTGCCAGTACAAAGAGGAAAATCCAGAGCAGGTAGGGCAAGAGAAAAAGATTAGAGGTTGTTTTCTTCATCACGTTCCTCCTCAATGGCATTGATCAGACCCGCTTCTTGCTCTTCTAATTCAACATATTCTTCGATACGGGCATCGAATTCTTCTTCAGTTTCATTGAGACGCATGATATGGATATCTTCAGGCTCGAAATCCAGGCCAATTTCTTCACCGACAATTGCCTTACGAGTAGAGTGAATCATCCATTCATTGCCCAGTTCATCATAAGCGATAATCTCATAGTGAACACCACGAAAAAGCTGGGTATCAACTTTAACCTGCAGCTTGCCTTCTTCTGGCAGAGTAATCCGCAAGTCCTCCGGCCGAATCACCACTTCAACAGATTCATTTGGGCGCATCCCGCCATCCACTGCTTCAAAACGCTTACCGTTAAACTCAACCAGATAGTCTTCAATCATTTTTCCAGGCAGAATATTGGACTCGCCAATGAAGGTTGCGACAAAGTGGTTGATGGGCTCGTCATAAATATCAACAGGTGTTCCCGACTGAACAATCTCGCCATCATTCATAACGAAAATCCAGTCACTCATAGCCAGGGCTTCCTCTTGGTCGTGCGTGACAAAGACAAAGGTAATGCCCAGACGCTGCTGCAATTCCCGCAGCTCATATTGCATGTCCGTGCGCAGCTTCAAATCCAGAGCAGACAGCGGCTCATCCAGCAAAACAACCCGCGGCTGATTAATGATTGCCCGCGCGATGGCTACACGCTGGCGCTGACCGCCTGACAGTTTGCGAATAGAACGGTGCTCAAAACCTTCCAGCTGAACCATTTTCAGCACTTCTGCAACCCGCTCTTGAATTTCCTTTTTATCAATCTTGCGCAGACGCAGTGGAAAGGCTACATTTTCAAAAACATTCATATGCGGAAACAGTGCATAGGACTGAAAAACCGTGTGAACATCTCTTTTATTAGTCGGAATATCATTGATGCGGACGCCATCAAGAAAAATATCCCCGTCTGTCGCGTCCAAAAGACCGGCAATGATATTCAGAATCGTTGATTTTCCTGAACCAGAAGACCCCAGCAAAGTATAGAACTTCCCTTCTTCCAGCTCGAAATTAATATCTTTCAGAACGACAGTATTATTATCTTCAAAAACTTTTGAAACTTTTTTAAACTCAATGATTGGTTTTTTCAATTGTCATAAATTCCTTCTTTCTCGTATTAACAGATTAAGGGTTCTGTCAGACCGCTGCTACCTCGTGAGGGCTGTAAAGGCCCTTTATAAATTCCGTGTCGATAGGCTTTCACCCCCTTACTAAGTTGCAGCTAGCTGCAGTTCCTAATCCAGCATACTTCTACCGGAAACCAATCTGTCTTACAGAGATTCACCAATGATGCGGACTTCGCGCTCCAGAGTAATACCTGAATTTTCTCGCACCCTTTCAATCACATGAGCAATAAGATTTTCATAATCTTGGGCCGTTCCTTTAGCGACATTAATCATAAAGCCGGCATGTTTCTCAGATACCTCTACACCGCCGATCCGATGTCCCTTAAGGCCTGCTTCACTAATCAGCTGACCAGCAAAGTGACCCAAAGGACGCTTGAAAACAGAGCCGCAGGACGGATATTCCAAAGGCTGCTTAAGCTCCCGCAGATGGGTTAAGCGCTCCATTTCCTGACGAATAGTTCTGTGAACACCAGGCGAAAGAGCAAACTTAGCAGAAATAACGATATCACCTGTTTCCTGAACTAGTGAGTGACGATAGCCAAACTTCATATCTCGAACGTCCAGCGTTTTGACTTGCCCCTGAGGAGTCAGTACCTTACAAGATACCAAAACATGAGCAATCTCGCCGCCATATGCCCCAGCGTTCATAAAGACAGCTCCGCCGACGCTGCCAGGAATTCCGCAGGCAAACTCAAAGCCAGTCAGACTATTCTGCAGGGCGATATGAGTTGTCTGAATTAGATTAGCTCCAGCCTCTGCCTCAATCATATAGCCATCTACCGCTACATTGTTGAGCTTGTCAAACATAATGACAAAACCTCGTATACCACCGTCTCTCACAATGATATTACTGGCATTTCCCAGCACCATCCAAGAAATGTCTTCTTGATTCGCAAAATTAACAATACGAGCCAGCTCATAACGATTGCGGGGGAAAACTAAGAAATCGGCTGCGCCCCCGACCTTTGTATAGGTGTATTGACTCAAAGGCTCATTGAAGCGAATGTCGATTCCTTCTAATTCAGTTTTTAATTTCTCTAGTTTTTGCATGATTTTCTCTCTTTTATGTAAACAAAATACACTCTATTATATCAAAAATCTATGGCATTTACGATAGATTACAAAGAAAAAGCTGAGAAAGGTCAGCTTTTTAATGCTTATAATTGTCTAGTAGCAAAACGCTGTGTTTGAGTAGAAAGAGCATTCCTGATGGCGCCAAAAGCTCCAGCTCCACTCGCCAGAGCCTATAATTCTAAATGATCCATAAAGTGAATTATCCTCCTTTAAGCTAGACCCATTATAGCACAGTTAGGTATAAAAAGATAGGGATATCAACTCCTCCTATTTTGTACGTTCTTAGAAAAGAAAAAAGAGGCTCATAGAAAACCTCTTGATGATTTATTTTTCTACCCGGACGCCCTCTGTGTCTACCTGAAGTCGGAAGATTTGCCCCTTGAAATTCTGTTTTTGCAAAAGCTGGTAAATCTTCTCTGTCTTGTTCTTAGGTGATAAGACCATAACGGTCGGACCCGCTCCTGAGATATAGGTTGCATAAGAGCCATTTTTTCTAGCCAAGAACTTAATATCTGAAAATTCCTTGATCAAAGGCTGACGGTATTTTTCGTGGAACAAATCTGACTCAATAGCCCGGCCAGCAATTTTCATATCGCCTTTTAATAGAGCCGCAATCGCAACATTGGCAATGGAGCTGGCCGCAACAGCTTCCTTGTAAGAAAGCCGGTTTGGTAAGACTTGGCGGCTCTCGACTGTCCGAAGCTCATAGTCTGGGATATAGGCGATGAAGTCTGCGTCCGGAAAGTCCGCTACCACAGCAGACACCTGATTTCTAGATGAGCTAGATACGACCAAATTACCATAAATCGCCGGCGCAACATTATCAGGATGGCCTTCAATCTTTGTAGCGATTTTTAGCTTCTGATAATCCGACAAATTTAAGTGAGCCAGTTGGTTGGCCAATTCAATCCCAGCTACAATGACCGAGCTAGAAGACCCAAGCCCACGAGCCAATGGAATATCACTAGACATTTTCAAACGGCGTGGCTGAATATCTGGAGCTAACTGCAGGGCAATCTTAACCAGTAAATTACGCCGATCCTTAGGAATTCTCGGATTGAGGTCGTGCTCAATCACCCACTCCTGACTTTCTTCCAAGACATCAATTTCTAGATATTTTGAGAGGGCTACTCCAACAGAGTCAAAGCCAGGACCGATATTGGCACTGGTCGCCGGTACAATAATTTTCATCTTAATCTCCTAATACTTTGAAGGTATTGAGCAAGTCGAACTCAGCGACCTCTTTAAGCTTAGAAGTGACATTTTCCAACTGTGTCTTGCTGACCGCATGGGTAATAATCACAACGCGAGCCTTCTCACCATCTGTACCTTCCTGCAGAATCTGCTTAAAGGAAACATCCTCAGCATTGAAAATCTCAGCCAAGTGTAGAACTTGACCTTTAGAGTCAGGTGCCAAGATAGAGAAGTAATAGCTACTCTTCACATCTTCTGGCTTAGCCAGCACAAGCTCACGACTAAATTCATTAAAGGCCTTGCCAACTGTTCCTTCATTCAAACGGCGGCTGATACGAACAATATCCGCTACTACACTAGTTGCAGTTGGTTTTTGCCCAGCTCCCGGTCCGTAGTACATGGATTCTCCAATACCGATGGATTCGACAAAGACAGCGTTCATAACCCCATTGACACTAGCAAGCGGATGCGCTTTAGGCAGAAAAGTTGGAGCTACTTCTGCTGCAATACCAGATGCTGTTTCTTCGATAGAACCAACCAGCTTGACTACATAGCCCAGATCTTGAGCAACAGCTACGTCTTCTGGTGTGATATTTCGAATTCCCTGGTGAACCACATCTTCAAACTTAACATTCATACCAAAAGCGAACTGGCTAAGAATGACCATCTTGTAAGCCGCATCAATACCATCTACGTCATTGGTTGGGTCACTTTCAGCAAAGCCAAGACGCTGTGCTTCAGCAAGAGCGTCTTCATAAGACCACCCCTCTTCTACCATCTTGGTCATCATAAAGTTAGAGGTTCCATTGACCACACCCAAGATACGGGTGATTTTGTCAGAAGCCAGTGAATTAACCAAGGTACGCAGGATTGGAATTCCGCCAGCAACAGCTGCTTCATAATAGAGAGCTACATTTTGCTTTTGAGCAATTTCCAGCAACTCCGCTCCGTGAACAGCCAGTAAGTCCTTATTAGCCGTTACTACATGTTTGCCAGCTTCAAGAGCACGAGTGATGAAAGTTTTCGCTGGCTCAATCCGCCCCATCAATTCTACAACGATGGTAATCTCAGAATCCTTCAGAATTTCTTCAACATTTGTTACAAAATTAAAGTCATTTCCAGCTGCTAAAAGACGATCTTTTTCGGCATCATCCTTAACTAAGACTTTAGCAACCTCAATCTCTGAATGAGCTGCTTGAACGATTTTTTCTCCATTTTCCTTCAGCAAAAAAGGCACACCGCTGGCCACTGTTCCAAAACCAAGTAAAGCTATTTTAATAGACATGAAGCACTCCTTGAAAATTTCTTGTATAAAAAATATTATAACAAAATTATATAAAAATGCCTACAAAACTACTTCTTTATTTGTTATAATAGATGTAAATTTCCGCAAGGAATTGTAATTTTTTTAAAAAAGGAGATATTATGACAGGAAAACACCGAGGAAATCGCATGCAGCAACGCAAAGCTAGAAAAAGAGCTATTTTGCTTTCTTTAACGAGTTTATTACTTTTTCTTGTCTTGATTGTAGGTGGCTTTTCTTTACTAGCCAAACTGCAAAACTCGCATAACCAAAAAGAAGCTAATAATGTGTCAACGAACCAAGTCAATACTTCATCTAAAACTTCATCAGCACCGACTCGGGAAAAAAAGACGACTTCGGATGAAGACAGTAAAGACAAGGTCAAATGGGTCAAGCAAGACAAGCCCGTTCAAGTTCCTATCTTGATGTATCATGCCATTCACGTCATGGATCCATCAGAAGCAGCTAACGCCGGTTTGATTGTGGATCCAGCCACATTTGAAAGTCATCTGAAAGCTTTGAAAGACGCAGGCTACTATCCACTAACACCAGCAGAAGCATACAAGGTACTGACGGAAAACGTCCTGCCAGAAAACAAAAAAGTCGTCTGGCTGACCTTCGATGATAGTTTAAAGGATTTCTACACTAATGCCTTTCCACTTCTCCAGAAATATGACATGAAAGCAACCAATAATGTCATTACTGGATTTGTTCAAGCGGGTCGTGAAGATATGCTGACACTGGATGAGATAAAGGAAATGAAGGACAAAGGCATGTCCTTTGAAGACCATACCGTCAACCATCCCGACCTCTCAGCAACGACAGAAGACCAACAAAAAATTGAGTTAAAAGATTCTAAGTCTTACTTAGATAAAGAATTGTCTCAAACCACAACTACCGTTGCCTATCCATCTGGACGATACAGTGATGCAACCTTGCAGATTGCTGAAAGCCTTGGCTACAAGATGGGATTGACGACCAATAACGGTCTAGCTTCCCTATCCAATGGCTTGCTCACACTCAACCGAGTACGCGTTAATCCAACCACCACTGCAGAAGACCTGCTAAATGAAATCGCAACAAACTAATCTTAAAAGCTTGCTTCACCTGAAGTAGGCTTTTTCTATTCCTATGATTGTATCTTCTTCAAATCACAAAAAACACCAGTTGCAAAGAACTGGTGTAAAGGTTTATTTAGACTTGATATAGTTGATACCATCCGCTTTCGGAGCAACTGATTTACCAAAGAAAGCGGCTAAAACAATGATTGTCAATGCATAAGGCGCAATACGAAGATAAACCGCAGGTATATGAGCAAGGAAAGGAATCTGAGTAGAAACAACAGCTAGGGCTTGGGAAAGTCCAAAGAAAAGACTTGAAAGCATAGCACCTATTGGATTCCATTTACCAAAAATCATAGCAGCTAAAGCGATAAATCCAGGGCCAACAATCGTCGTAGCAGAGAAATTAACCGAAGCAGATTGAGCATACAAAGCTCCACCTATTCCTCCCAAAAATCCTGAAATCAACACTCCGTAGTAACGCATAAGATAAACGTTAATCCCTAATGTATCAGCAGCTTGAGGATGTTCACCTACTGAACGTAAGCGAAGCCCAAATTTCGTATTAAACATGATGAACCAAGCTAAAAATGAGAATCCAACAGCTATGTAACCCATCAAGCTAGTATTTTTAAAGAAAATATCTCCAATAACAGGAATATTAGACAAAATCGGAAAATCAAATTTACCAAAAGATAAATCAATATTATTAGTTTGTCCTTTTCCATAAATAGCCTTAACAAGAAAGACGGCTAAAGCTGGCGCCAGCAAGTTCAGTACAGTACCACTAACAACATGATCAGCACGAAAATTAATGGTTGCTACTGCATGAATCGCAGAAAAAATGAGACCAACTAAACCACCTGCGAGAAGAGAAAGCCAAATAGTCATTCCTCCTAAGCTTTCAGCGAAAGTCAGGTTAAAAACAACTCCTGTAAAAGCTCCCATGACCATGATGCCTTCCAAGCCAACGTTAACAACACCAGCATGCTCAGAGTAAGCACCTCCAATACTGGTGAAAATGAGAGGAGCGGCATAGACCAGCATATTTGATACAAGTATTGTTAGAATAGCAACAATATTCATCTTTACTCTACTCCTTTCATTCGTTTTTTCGGTTTGATATATTTTTCAATAATGTAGTGAGCACTTACAAAGAAGATAATAGAAGCTGTTACAATATTGACAAGTTCTGGAGGAATAGTAGCCGTTGTCATACCAGGCGCACCAGTTTGCAATGTTCCAAGCAGAAACGCAGCAAAAATGATTCCGATAGGAGAGTTGCTAGCAAGAAGAGCAACTGCCATACCATTAAATCCAACAGCCAGAGATCCTGCTTGAACATAAACGTTCTGGAAAGTACCTATACCCTCAACTGCTCCTCCAATACCACAAAGAGCTCCAGAAATCACCATTGAAAGAATAATAGTACGTTTCGCCGACATCCCTGCATAATCTGAAGCATTTGGATTGAGACCTACTGAGCGAATTTCGAATCCGAGTGTGGTTTTCTTTATGATAAACCAAATTACAGCGACAGCAATCAAAGCAATGAAAATTCCAATATTCATACGTGACTTAGTAAGCTCTGTAAGAAAGTCTAGACGATAGCTAGCGTTTGCCGAAACAGGAATACTTGATTCGGAATCAACCATTAGTTTTTTAGGAAAATTCCGAATAATTTCATTTCCAGCAAAAAGAACAATATAGTTCATCATAATGGTAACAATAACTTCGCTTGTACCTAAAAATGCTCTTAACAAACCCGGAATTAAACCGATTAAACCACCGGCAACTGCTGCTACAAGGACAGTCAGCGGTAACATTGCAAAACGAGGAATGGTTGGAAAAGATAGGGCAAACCAAACAGCTGCAATCCAACCTGCCAAAGCTTGACCAGGTAAACCTACATTGAAAAAACCAGCACGGCTAGCCACTGCAAACCCAAGAGCAATCAAAATTAGAGGCCCCATGGTTCGGAAAATTTCTCCAATATTTTTAATCGAACCAAAAGCTGTTTTGAACAACTCTTCATAACCCCACAAGGCATCATAACCAAAAATCCACATGATGATGGCGCCAAGTAAGATTCCTAAAAGAACTGAAATAAAAGGAATAGCAATTTGCTGTGTTTTTTTATCCATTAGAACCCTCCTTGATTTTTCCACCAGCCATGAGAATACCAAGCTCTTGCTTATTAGTTTCAGATGGTTTCACAATTCCTTGAATCTTTCCATCGTGAATAACAGCAATACGGTCTGATAAATTAAGAATTTCATCTAATTCAAAGCTGACAACAAGAACGGCTTTCCCTTTATCACGTTCAGAAATTAAGCGCTTATGAATATACTCAATCGCACCAACATCCAATCCGCGAGTAGGTTGACTGACAATTAATAGATCTGGATTACGATCAACTTCTCGAGCAATAATAGCTTTTTGTTGATTTCCCCCTGACAATGCACCTGCTGGAACAAGTTCACTAGCTGCTCTAACGTCAAATTCTTCCATCAATTTACGGGCATATGAATTAATTTGATTATAATTCAAAACACCTTTGTTACTGAGCGGTTCTTTATAGTAAGTCTGGAGAGCAATATTTTCAGAAAGCATCATTTCAAGTACCAAACCATCACGATGACGATCCTCAGGTACATGACTTACTTGCATTTCTGTAATCTTTCGTGGAGAAAGTCCTACAACTTCCCTTCCTTTGATTTTAATACTTCCTGATTTTACTTTTCGAAGTCCAGTAATAGCCTGAATCAACTCACTCTGACCGTTACCATCAATCCCAGCAACTCCTACGATTTCACCTGCATGAACATCAAGAGAAAGCTCTTTAACAGCTGGTACACCACGATTCTCATTCACTATCAAATCAGAAATTTGAAGTACAACGTCTTTCGGTTTAGCTTCTTCCTTTTCAGTAACAAAAGAAACCGAACGTCCAACCATCATTTCAGCCAAATCTTTATTTGAAACGCCCTCGATGCTAACAGTTTCAATTGATTTTCCACGGCGAATAACTGTGACACGATCCGCTACTGCTCGAATTTCATCTAGTTTATGAGTAATCAGGATAATAGATTTCCCTTCTTTAACAAGAGTTTTCATAATATCCATTAATTCCAAAATTTCAGCAGGGGTCAATACTGCCGTTGGCTCATCAAAGATCAAAATTTCGGCACCACGATAGAGGGTCTTCAGGATTTCTACACGTTGTTGGGCACCAACAGAAATATCTTCAATCTTAGCTGTTGGGTCAACAGCTAAGCCATAGCGTTCTGATAATTCAAGGATATCTGCATTAGCTTTTTTCAAATCTAATACACCTTTATTCGTTATTTCGCTACCAAGAATAATGTTTTCAGCAACAGTAAATGCTTCAACCAACATAAAGTGCTGATGAACCATTCCTATTCCGAGAGCTGCAGCCCTAGAAGGAGAATCCAATTTTTCCGATTTTCCGTTGACAAAAATTTCTCCACTAGTTGGCTCTAAAAGACCAGCCAACATATTCATCAAGGTAGATTTCCCAGCTCCATTTTCACCAAGAAGTGCATGAATCTCACCTTTACGCAGTTGTAGGTTGATTTTGTCATTTGCGACAAATTCACCAAAAACTTTGGTTATCTCACGCATCTCAATGACATTTTCATGTGCCATTAGAGTATTCCTTTCTAGAAAATTATATTTTATTTCAGTAGAGCCTACTAATCAAGTTAGTAGGTTCTATTGAGACAAAATGTCTCAATACCCTAAAAAGCAACCCAAGAAGGTTGGGTCGCTTCTGGATCTTTATTATTTTTCAGGTGCTTTTACACTACCATCAATAATCTGTTTCTTAGCATCTTCTACAGCTTTTTTAGCATCTTCAGATAGGTTAGAAGTTGTCAATTCAACTCCGCCATCTTTCAAACCAAATGTAATTACTTTCCCACCTGGGAATTTACCATCAGCAGTTTGAGTAGCAATCTCTTGAACAGTTTTGCCAACTTGTTTTAAGCTGGAAGCAAGTACAAAGTTAGATTCCTTGCCATCTTTAGACTTGTATTTACCTTCTTCAGCTTGATCACGATCGACACCGATTACCCAAACTTTTTCGTCTTCATTTTTCTTCTCATTCAAGTCTTTTGCTTCTTTAAAGACACCTGCTCCAGTACCACCTGCAGCTTGATAAACCACGTCAGCTCCTGCGGCATATTGGGTTGCAGCAATAGTTCTTCCTTTTTCAGGATTATTAAAGTCTTCAGCATATTGAATATCAACTGAAATATCTTTGTTAACAGACTTCACTCCTGCTTCAAAGCCTTTTTCAAAACGAGTGATAACTTCGCCACGTGCCCCTCCAATAAAACCAACTTTGTTAGTCTTCGTAGATTTTGCAGCAGCAACACCTGCAAGATAAGCAGCTTCATTATCAGCAAAAACAGCAGATGCTACATTCTTCTTGTCTTTGATAACAGAATCAATAATAACATAATTAATATCAGCATTTTCATCAGCAGCAGCTGTAACAGCAGGTGCTAATTTATAACCAACGCCATAAACTAATTTATAGCCATTTGTAGCTGCTTGACTGAAGTTATTCGCAAAATCCGCTTCACTTGTAGACTGGTAGTAAGTAAAGCCTTTATCTTTAGAAAGACCGTTTTCTTTACCCCAAGCTTGCAAACCTTCCCAAGCTGACTGGTTAAATGATTTATCATCAACACCGCCAGTATCTGTTACGATAGCAGCTTTCAAGTCAGTTTTCGCATCTGAAGAATCTGAGCGAGAAGCACGGTTTCCACATGCAGCAAGTCCGATTGCTGCGACAGTTACTAGACCAAGACCTAGCCATTGTTTTTTGTTCATTTCTGAACCTCCTAATTAAGATGTGCAACACAGTTGCAAGTTTGAGTTTGGTCAGATGACCGATAACAGACTTATGTTAAATCTGTAAAAGAATATGGAAGTAATTCCTTGACCGTCATCACGACCGTCGATTTATCTTTAGCGACCAAGGTCACTTTTAGATCCTCATCAAAAAATTCTGCCATTACTTGGCGGCAGGCACCACAGGGGGAAATGGGTTTGTCCGTCTCACCATAGACAATCAACTCCTCGAAGTCTAAAGCACCTTCTGAAACTGCCTTAAATATAGCTGTCCGCTCTCCGCAGTTGGTCAAGCCAAAACTGGCATTTTCAACGTTAACGCCGGTAAATACCCGGCCGTCTTTAGCAACCAAAACCGCTCCAATCGGGAAATGAGAATAGGGGACATAAGCATTTTTACTGGCTTGAACAGCCAAGTCAATCAACTCAGTAGTCGCCACTAGCTTCTTCTCCCTTCATAATTGCCACACCGGCCGAAGTTCCGATCCGAGTCGCACCAGCTTCAATAAAGGCCTGAGCATCTTCGTAAGAACGAGCACCACCAGAAGCCTTGACCCCCATGTCTGGACCAACTGTTTTTCTCATGAGGGCGACATCTTCGACTGTCGCACCTCCAGTTGAAAATCCCGTAGAGGTCTTAACAAAATCAGCTCCAGCTTTCTGAGCCAGTTGGCAAGCCTTAACCTTTTCCTCATCTGTTAGCAGGCAAGTTTCCAAAATCACCTTGACTAAGGTACCGTTAGCAGCTTCTACAACCGCACGGATATCTCGCTCTACCAAATCATAATCTTTAGATTTCAGAGCACCGACATTGATGACCATATCCACTTCACCAGCACCCTTTTGGATAGCGTCCTTCGTTTCAAAGGCTTTTACATCGGAAGTGTTAGCTCCCAAAGGAAAACCAATCGGTACACAAACCTTGACGTCTGAGTCTTTCAGCTGCTCTGCAGCAAACTCTATCCAGGTTGGATTGACACAGATACTGGCAAAATCATAAACTTTTGCTTCTTCAATTAACTTCAGAACCTGCTCTTTTGACGCTTCCGGTTTTAAAAGCGTATGGTCTATGTATTTGTTTAACTTCATGTTGGATTCTCCTAGAATTAAGAAATTACCTCGATAATCTCATTTACTGCAACGCTTTCATTACCTATTTTAACATTTTTTTGAAATTCTGTAACTAGTTCTTGAGAAATTTTTTCATTTGAATAAATTTTTGCGAAAACTTCTCCAATTTCGACCTTGTCTCCGACCTTCTTTTCAAAAACAATTCCTGTTTCATAATCCAATTCGTCAGATTTGACCGCCCGTCCTGCTCCCAGTCTCATGGCAAAGAGGCCGAATTCCATAGCAGGCAGTTCAGTGATATAACCTGCCTGTTCAGCCCTTACTTCTAAAACATGAGCTGCACTGGATGGACGATAGAGGTCTTCCAAGTCGCCACCCTGGGCTGCAACCATAGCTTCAAATTGCTTCAAGGCAGCACCGTTGGTCAGCTGTTCTCTAACTTCTTCCACCGTTTTCTCAACATCTGCCAGTCCGAGCATAATCTGAGCCAACTCACAAATAAAAGTTGTGATATCCTCACGGCCCTTGCTCTGCAAGATATCCAAGGCTTCCAAAATTTCCAGACGATTGCCGATGCTGGTTCCTAAAGGCTGACTCATATCAGTCAGAACGGCTACTGTTTTTCTGCCAACAGCCTTGCCCAAATCCACCATCGTGCGTGCTAACACGCGAGCATCACCTATATTTTTCATAAAGGCGCCTTCACCAACAGTCACATCCAGAAGGATGCTATCAGCACCAGCAGCAATCTTTTTACTCATGACAGAGCTGGCTATCAGCGGAATCGTATCAACAGTTGCTGTTACATCTCGCAAGGCATAGAGTAGCTTATCCGCCAACACCAACTGATCTGACTGCCCGATTACAGACAAGCCGATTTCCTGCACCTGCTTGATAAAGTCTTCCTGACTGCGCTCTACCTGAAATCCTTTAATGGATTCCAATTTATCAATGGTTCCTCCAGTATGGCCCAGCCCGCGGCCGCTCATTTTAGCAACGGGCACACCAAAGCTAGCCACCAAAGGAACCAAGACCAGAGTCACTTTATCACCAACACCACCGGTGGAATGTTTGTCTACTTTTATACCTGCGATTTCTGACAGGTCAAACTGCTCACCAGTTCCAACCATCGTCATGGTTAAGTCTGAAATTTCCCGAGTTGTCATGCCCTTAAAATAGACAGCCATTGCAAAGGCTGCCATCTGATAGTCAGGCACCGTCCCGTCCACATAACCCTCAATCAGCCACTGAATTTCCTGACTGGTTAGCTCCAAACCGTCTCTCTTCTTTTGGATAATATCAACTGCGCGCATCTTATTTCTCGCTCCTTAATATATAGTAGCCTTTGTCCTTCTTGACAATCTCACAGTTCCCAAAAACATCTTCCATCTTTGACTTGGCGCTGGGTGCTCCCTGCTTTTTCTGAATCACAAGGGTCAAATCACCGCCTCCTTTCAAATGCTCATAGCTTCCGCTGATGACTTCGTGCACGACTTGCTTACCGGCACGTATTGGCGGATTACTGATAATATGGTCGAAAATACCACTGACCTTTTCATAAACATTTGACTGGAAGATATGAGCAGATACCTGATTTCTCTCAGCATTCTTCTGAGCCAAGTCCAAGGCCCGCTGGTTGATATCTACCATGGTCGCAGCCACTCCGTACGCTTTGGCTAAAGTCAAACCTAAAGGGCCATAGCCGCAGCCAACATCCAAGACCCGTTCTCCAGCTTCAAAGTCCAAGACAGACAAAAGGACCCGACTGCCATAATCAATCATCTTTTTACTGAAGACACCAGCATCTGTCAAAAAAGTCAGCCGCTGTCCTAACAGTTCCACATTTAATTCATGAATATCGTGTTTGGCATCAGGATTTTCTGCAAAATACATTTTAGTCATGCAACCATTTTATCATAATTTTCCTAGATTTGTAAATCGTTTTCATTTCTCCAAAAAGTATGTTATACTAAAGTCCATCATACAGGAGTAACTTATGACTAACGAATTTCTTCATTTTGAAAAAATCAGTCGCCATACATGGCAAAACCTGCACCGCAAAAAAACTCCGCCTCTGACTCAGGCTGAACTTAACTCTATCAAGAGTTTCAATGACAAGATTAGCCTGCAGGATGTGACGGACATTTATTTACCTTTGACTAACCTCATTCAGATCTATAAGCGTTCCAAGGAAGACTTGGCTTTTTCCAAGGGAATTTTTCTACAAAAGGAAAGCCGGAAACAGCCCTTTATCATCGGAGTTTCTGGCAGTGTGGCCGTTGGGAAATCCACCACCAGCCGGTTGCTGCAGATTTTACTTTCTCGGACTTTTTCAAATGCGACAGTCGAGCTAGTTACCACAGATGGTTTTTTATTTCCGAATAAAACCTTGGAAGATCATGGCATTTTAAACCGCAAGGGTTTCCCAGAAAGCTATAATATGGAGCTGCTTCTTTCCTTTCTGGATAGCATAAAAAACGGTCAGGATTTCCAAATTCCAGTCTACTCGCATGAAACTTATGATATCGTCCCTCAGGAAATGCAAGAGGTAAAGGCTGCTGACTTTGTTATTGTTGAAGGGATCAATGTTTTCCAGAATCCTCAGAATGAGCGCCTATATATGACAGACTTTTTTGACTTTTCAATTTATGTCGATGCTGAAGTCGAAAATATTGAAAATTGGTATCTGGATCGCTTTAAAAAAATGCTGACGCTGGCTGAAAACGACCCCAAAAACTACTACCACCGCTTCACCACTCAAGCAGAAGAGGAAGTGGTAGCTTTCGCCCATAATGTCTGGAAAAGCATTAACCTTGTCAACCTGCTAGACTACATCGAGCCAACCCGCAATCGGGCAGAAATTATCCTGCACAAAGCCGAAAATCATGAAATTGATGAAATTTACTTAAAAAAATAAAAAAGCTTGTCAAATCCTAACTTTTCATATATAATTAGATAGTTAGTATTTTCAATGGAGGTGAAACAACTTGGCAAACATTAAATCAGCTATCAAACGCGCTGAATTGAACGTGAAACATAACGAAAAAAACTCAGCTCAAAAGTCAGCTATGCGTACTGCAATCAAAGCATTTGAAGCAAACCCATCTGAAGAACTTTTCCGTGCTGCTAGCTCAGCTATCGATAAAGCAGAAACAAAAGGTTTGATCCACAAAAACAAAGCAAGCCGCGATAAAGCACGCCTTTCAGCTAAACTTGCTAAATAATGCATACAAAGGGAGCTCTCAGGAGCTTTTTTTGTTTCTCACTCAAAGGAGAAAGAGATGAAAATAGCAATTATCGGTTATTCCGGTTCTGGCAAATCCACTTTAGCAGCACAACTGTCCCACCACTACTCCATTCCCAAACTTCACATGGATAGATTGCAGTTCCAACCTGGATGGAAGGATAGTGACCGTGATTGGATGAGTGAACAGATGGACAATTTTTTGTCAAAAAATACCGACTGGATTATTGACGGCAACTACTCTTGGTGTTTTTATGAACGAAGAATGGCAGAAGCTGACAAAATCATCTATCTCAACTTCTCTCGCTGGAACTGCCTCTATCGAGCTTTCAAACGCTATCTAAAATACCGCAACCAGACCAGAGAAAGCATGGCTCCAGGCTGTCCAGAGAAGTTTGACTGGGAATTTATCAGCTGGGTTCTCTGGAAGGGACGACGTCAGACAGCACTGGCAAGATATAATAGAATACGACAAACCTTTCCTCAGAAATTCTACGAATTAAGGAACCAAAAAGAACTGAACAGCTTCTTACAGAACCTAAAAACAAGCGAGCCCTAATGACTCACTTGTTTTTATTTGATTTCTTTTTCTGGGGAAAGAGGGGCAGACCTAAAGAAGCTATTTTTTCAGCTGGAACCTTCATCCCGTCCTTAATCCACTTGGAAAGAACGGAAACAACTGCCGAACTCCAGAAGGAATTCATGTAAGAATTAGTCGTTTTCTTAGCATTGCGATTGCGCTTTTCCAAAAAGTCAAATACGGCCTGAGTCAGCAGCTTTTCAAAATTATAGTCAATGGCTAGACTGATAACTCGAGCTTCTTTCTTGGCTTCCTTAAAAAGAAAAAGCCAAATCTGATACATCTCAGTTTTAAAGTTAAACTCTTCCAATTTATCCGTAATGCCTTGAACAGTGTTTTTAAAAATCTCTTCTAGAATCTGCTCTTTAGAGCTATAATTGCGGTAAAAGGCAGCGCGGGAAACTCCAGCTCGCTCAACCAGCTCTGAAATCGTGATCTTTTTGAGTTCTTTCTTCTCCAACAGCTGCATGAGAGAGATTTCCAGAGACTCTCTCGTAATTTGATTGGATTCCTGATTGTATTTCTTTAAATTCGCGAGTGATTTTTCCGATATTTTCTTTTCCGACATAACAATTTCTTCCCTCTTGTCTCAGCTGACAGTTTCCGCTTTCTAGTAAGCATTCTTCATGTTATAATTTTAAAAAAAGACAGGTTTTTTGTCAATTTTTTTATTGTACATACTTGACAAAAAAGGAGAAAAATATGACTTGGAAAATTATAGCTGACTCTGGCTGTGACTTTCGTGAAATGGCAAACTTGGCTAAAGACACCCAGTTTGAAAGTGTTCCCTTAACCATTCAAGTGGAAAATGAGATTTTTGTAGATGATAAGCAGCTTGATATTGACCTGATGATGGAAAAGATGTATGCTTCTTCTGCTGCTTCAAAGTCAGCCTGCCCTAGTCCAGATGACTATCTCAAAAGCTTTGAGGGAGCAGAAAAGATTTTTGTTGTAACCATCACCGGCACTCTATCTGGTAGTAATAATAGTGCACAGGTTGCTAAGAAAATCTTTTTGGAAGAACATCCTGATGCCCAGATTCATGTCATTGATAGTCTTTCTGCTGGCGGAGAAGTGGACTTGCTTGTGACTAAACTCAATGAACTCATCCAGCAAGATCTTAGCTTTGATGAAGTTGTTGAAGTCATTAGTCGCTATCAAGAGAAAACCAAGCTTCTATTCGTTCTGGCAAAGGTAGATAACTTGGTCAAAAACGGCCGGCTTAGCAAACTTCTGGGAACCGTTGTCGGCTTGCTCAATATCCGCATGGTCGGTGAAGCTAGCCAGACTGGCACGCTAGAGCTTCTGCAAAAGGCACGCGGTCCTAAAAAGGCTCTTGCTTCTGCAATCGAAGAGCTACTTAAAGCCGGTTACAAGGGCGGCCGACTCATCATCGCTCACCGCAATAACGAGAAGTTCTGCCAGCAATTTAGCCAACTGGTACAAGAAAAGTACCCACAAGCTCAAATCGAAATGGTGCCGACTTCAGGACTTTGCAGCTTCTATGCTGAGGAAGGCGGAATCTTAATGGGCTACGAAATTTAATACATTATCTAAAAAAGTAAAGGATTAGGCTAAGATAATTGACCTAATCCTTTACTTTTTCGATTTAATTCGCTATAATTGAAACAAGTAAAGGAGTTGATATTATGGCCAGAGGAAGAGGCGCCGCAAGCCCCCAAGACAAGGAAGCAAGTCTTCTCATTTCTAAAAAGCTCAAAGAACTTCTCAAGGAAACAGGTAAAAAACAAGTCGAACTATCTCGTGAAACAGGCATTCCTGCTAGTACACTGACTGGCTATATCAAAGGGACATCTCTGCCTATCGCAGCCAATTTAGAAAAGATTGCAAGATTTTTTGAGGTAGAGGTTGAAGAAATCGACCCTCGTTACCGACTAATCGCTGACATCCCTCAACAGTTCCCCGAATTAAATCGTATTTATCAACAACTTGACCAAGACAGACAGGAGAAAGGATTAAAGCTACTAGAAGCTAGCCTGACTGAGCAAGAAACACAAGCCAGCTTAAAGGATGACTACTTCCCCTACTTGGTCTATGAGAATTACTATCTCTCTCAGCATAAGCCTGAACAAGCTGATTTAGTCTGGCTGGACAGAGAAATTGACTACGATATTGCCCTTTGGGTACGAACTGACTCGTTAGAGCCCAAGTATCCGAGAGATTCCGTAGCGCTAATCAAGCAGACTCATTTCGAGCTTGCCGGCGCTATCTATGCTATCGATTATGACGGCCAAACCATTATAAAAAGGGTCTTCAACGATCCATCCGGTATCCGTCTGATTTCCCTTAATAAAAAATACAGTGATAAGTTTATCCCGCATGAGGAAGAACCTAAACTCATCGGTCGAGTCATGGCGACTTTTATGCCACTGGATATAGAAAAAATAAAGAAAAACAAATAACAGTTCTGCAAATGTACAGAGCTGTTATTTTTACAGTCAAAAAATCAGAAAGTCTTTCGACTTCCTGATGCTTGTTTAATAAAATACTGTTAATTCTTCATTCAGCTTCTTCATGTAGTGTTTGTGGACTATGTAAGACAACACAGCTAATCCTACTAGAACTAGAGCTACTATCGTATGAATTACCAGAGGCGCAAGAACATTGGATATAAAGAAGAGAAGAGTAATGACAATCATCATTCCTAAAATCAGAGCGATAGCTAGGAGAGTTTTCACCATACTATTATCTCGGCTCATCAATTCTGTGACATTGGACCAATTGGTCACGAGATGCTTATAGTCTCGGTAGTAACCCCAAGAACTCCACATTAGACTAATCAAGGCCCAAACAATCACCATGCCTAAGAAAGTGACTGGATGCATACCCGAAACAAGGCTGGTTATCAAAAGCAAGGTCAAAGGCAGGATAGACTGGACGGCAAAGAGTTGCCAAAACTTCAGATGAATATACTGCTTCAAATCAAAGGGGAGAACCTTGAGATAATCAAAATTTTCCCTTTCCAAAGAAATCCCAATAGCCGTAAGGTTGCTGCCGCCTGAGTTTAGTGTTGCAATCAAAACAGCCAGGGCCATCATTGTCAAGAGGAAACGTGGTCCCAGATAAGGAGTCAAAGACAGACCGCCTTGTATCATACCCATTCCCATACTGAAAATGACAATGTAAGGGAGAAAGGCCGACATAAAGATGGCCTGCATAATGACAGAACCCTCGCTCAAGAGCCTGATATTGTATCGCCAGACAAACTTTTTGAGATTTTTTGCTTCCGCAATATTGATGTCATGCACGCGCTCCCGCTTTCCTACTGAAGAGCCTGTCATGAGAGCTGCCTCATAAAATTCTGGAATTACCTTGGTCTTTACGATGAAAAACAGAAGAGCTGCAACTGCCACCCATCCCAAAAATCCCAGCAAGGAAGCTGCACGAAAAGGATGAAGAATAAAATCATAAAAGGCCTGAACTGGTGGGAAGAAAGCTTTAACCTCTGTACGATTTATGACGCTTCTGCTGTTCATTTGATTAATCATAAAATAGAGGAAAAAGGAGCCGACGGAAACAAGAGCCAGAATGACATTGGACAGGATGGTCTTGTACTTTCTGAAAAAGGCTGTCTTGGTAATAAAGTGGACGGCAATCAAAATCAGAAAGGTGATGACCGAACTTAAAATCAGAATAGCAAGCAGAGCCAAGGGCAGGCCCAAGAAAGGATTACCACCTTGAAAAGCCAAAACCAAGAAATAACTGAACATAGGCAGAATGGCAATCAGCAAGGTCAGAATAACTGAAATGCTTTTGCCGACGATGATTTCTGCTTCGCTAAAAGCGTAGGGACGATAAGACTGCAAGTCCTTGCTTTCATAAAAGACATTGTAAAAAACTAGAAAGCCCTGAGACATAGAAAAGAGAGCAAAAGCGGAAACCAAATTGGCAAAGAGCCCCGGATTGCCAACCAGTTGGTTCAGGGAGCCCATCAAGCCGAAAAGAAAGAGATAGACCAGTCCTAAGATCAGATACATGCGGATAGCCTTCAGCGATACATTGACCTTGCGCTCAGGATTCTTAGCTTGCATCTTGCGGTACTGCTGCAGCTGAGACGGTTGAATGGCGTAGAGGATGTTGATATCAACGAGTTTTTTTATAGCTTTAATGCGCATCAGGACTCACCTCTTCTCTGCGGCCTGCCAGACCAAGATAAATGGTTTCAAGAGACTGTTCTGGATGTTGGCCTTTTAGTTCTTCAATTGTTCCGTAGAAAATCAATTTCCCTTTTTTGAGAATGGCTACCTTATCACAGAGCTGCTCTGCAACTTCCAAGACATGGGTTGAAAAGAGAACAGTATTTCCTTTATCCGCATGCTCCCGCATCATCTGCTTGAGGTCAAAAGATGCCTGCGGATCAAGACCAGTCAGCGGCTCATCCAATACCCAAATATCTGGATCAGACAAAAGCGCCGCTATGACAAAGACTTTTTGCCTCATCCCATGAGAAAATGAATCAATGACCTCATACCGATGAGAGCCAAAGTCGAAAATATGGAGCAGATTTGCCAGTCGCTCTTCGACTTCAGCATTTGTCATATCATAAGAAGTCGCTACCAGTTCCCAGAACTCATTGGCAGTTAGGCGCAAAAATAAATCTGGTGAATCAGCTACATAGCCGATTTTTTTCTTGACTTCCAAGCGATTAGCTGATAATTCTTTCCCATCCACAAAAATCTGTCCACTGCTAGGATTGATGACGCTGACCAATGACTTAATGGTGGTAGATTTTCCCGCGCCATTGTGACCAATCAGACCGACGATTTCTCCACTTTGCAAGGTCAGATTCAGCTGATTGAGAGCTACCGCTCCTTCATAAACTTTAGTGACATCTTTAAATTCAATCATAAGAGAGCTCCTTTACCGATTTCTATACAGATTAGTATACTCTTTTTGCAGCTTTTTGTCTCAGCTAAAAATGTTTCATTTTCAATTTTAAAAAGATTTTTCGAATTATAAAAGAGCTAAATCTCTATGATAGTGAAAGACGCAAACGATTGCGCCTTTCTGCTTCTTTTGGTACAATAAAGCCAATCAGTGAGAATGAAGAGGAAAATTTATATGGAAAACCAAACCTTAATGCAGTATTTTGAATGGTATCTGCCAGATGATGGTCAGCATTGGAACCGCTTGGCGGAAGATGCACCAAACTTAGCAGCGAAAGGAATTCGCAAAGTCTGGATGCCGCCAGCTTTCAAAGGAACAGGATCTAATGACGTCGGCTATGGTGTATACGACCTTTTTGATTTGGGCGAATTTGATCAAAAAGGGACCGTCCGCACAAAGTATGGATTGAAAGAAGAATACCTCCGAGCGATTGAAGCACTTAGCCAGAACGGTATCGAAGCTATTGCTGATGTGGTCCTCAATCACAAGGCCGCAGCTGACTACAAAGAGCGTTTTACTGTCGTTGAAGTTGATCCAAATGACCGAAATGTAGAAATCTCAGAACCATTTGAAATAGAAGCATGGATGCATTTTGCTTTCCCCGGCCGTAATAAAACCTACAATGACTTCGAATGGCACTGGTACCACTTCACTGGCACTGACTACGATGCCAAAAACAACAAGTCAGGCATTTTTCTCATCCAAGGGGACAATAAAGGTTGGGCAGATGATGAGCTAGTGGACAACGAGAATGGTAACTACGACTATCTGATGTATGCGGATATTGATTTCAAGCACCCCGAAGTCATCCAAAATCTCTACGACTGGGCCCATTGGTTCATTGAAAGCACTGGTGTACATGGATTTCGCTTAGATGCTGTCAAACACATTGATTCTTTCTTTATGAAGAATTTCATCCGCGATATTACTGAAAAATACGGTGAAGATTTCTATGTTTTTGGGGAATTTTGGAATAGCGATGAGAAGGCCAATAATGATTATCTAGAAAATATTGACTACCGCTTTGACCTAGTCGATGTTAAACTTCATCATAATTTATTTGATGCCAGCAAATCTGGAGCAGATTATGACCTGCGAACTATTTTTGATCAGACACTTGCAAAGAATCATCCTGAATCAGCTGTAACCTTTGTGGACAACCACGATACTCAGAGAGGGCAGGCTTTGGAGTCTACCGTCGAAGAATGGTTCAAGCCAGCGGCCTATGCCCTTATACTTTTGCGAGAAGCTGGGTTGCCATGTGTCTTTTACGGAGATTACTATGGCATTAGCGGAGAATTTGCACAAGAGAGCTTTCAAGATGTGCTGGATAAACTCCTAGACATCCGCCTCAATCTTGCCTATGGTGAGCAGATTGACTACTTGGACGATGCCAATTGTATCGGCTGGACCCGCCAAGGTAAGGAAAATGGTCAACCAATCGCTGTTCTTATCAGTAATGACCAAGCAGCCAGCAAATCTATGCTGGTCGGTCCGGAATGGGCTGGCAGAGAATTCAGTGACTATCTGGGCAACAGCTCCCAAATCGTAACTATTGACGACCAAGGCTGGGGAGAATTTCCTGTGGAGGAAAAATCAGTTAGTGTCTGGAGCATCAGATAAGTCATAGAAAACATATGGAAAAAGAAAAATAAGACCGAATTGGCCTTATTTTTTTCTTCTTTCTTTCTTGGAATGTAGTAAGCCAAAGGAGGCCAAAAGGCTAATGACTGCTGCTCCCAAGAATGATGAATTTTTACTTCCTGTATTTGGTAATGTGTGTTTGGACACTCGAGAAAGAACCGGACTAGTCTCAGAGTTTTCAACCCTTGCAGGACTCTTCTGCTCAGAAGTTTCTGTTCCCAAAGGTGTTTGAGTGTGCGTTTTTGGCTTGTAAACATAAGTGCGAACGCCATTGGCATCTGATACAGAAACGAATCCATACTCCTCAATAGTCTTAGCATCTAGCAAACCAAATTCCTCTGCTGCTAAAGGTCTTCCTTCTATATCTACAAAGCGAGTGATTTCGATAGATGGCTTGTCCTCAACCGGAGCATCTGACGGTACTTCATGCACGCTGGCGCGATAGACATGCGTACGAATGCCGTCCTCGTCGTTACTGGACTGGTAGTCATAGCCAGCGATAGTCTTAGACGCCACCAAACCACGTTCAGGATCTGATAATTCTTGACCTGATTCATCGACAAAACGAGTCATTTCAATAGTCGGCTTGGCCAAAATCGGAGCTTCTGACGGTACTTCATGAACACTTGAACGGTAGACATGAGTGCGAACTCCGTCCTCCTCAGTACTAGACTGGAAGTCATAGCCAGCAATACTCTTAGATGCCCCCAACCCGCGCTCAGGAGCTGATAATTCTTGACCTGATTCATCTACAAAACGAGTCATTTCTAAAACTGGTTTCTCTTCTCGTGGAGCGTCTGTCGGTAATTCATGAACACTTGCGCGATAAATATGAGTGCGAACACCATCTTCGTCGGTGCTGGACTGGAAGTCATAGCCAGTGATACTCTTAGACGCCACCAAACCGCGCTCAGAATCTGATAACTCTTGACCAGTTTCATCTACAAAACGAGTCATTTCTAAAACTGGTTTCTCTTCTCGTGGAGCGTCTGTCGGTAATTCATGAACACTTGCGCGATAAATATGAGTGCGAATGCCATCTTCGTCGCTGCTGGACTGGAAGTCATAGCCGGAAATACTCTTAGACGCCACTAAACCTTGTTCAGGAGCTGATAACTCTTGACCGCTTTCATCTATAAAGCGGGTCATTTCTAAGACTGGGCGCTCTTCACTTGGTGCATCATTTGGAAGCTGGAACTGGCTTAGTTCATACTCATAGACGATTTCTTTGGTTCTTCCTGCTGCATACTCTCCCGATTCAGCATCATAGACAGTTAGCCGAGATTTATAAGTATAGAACTTATTATTATAGGAAATTAGAGGTTTAGGACTGACTGTGTATCTAGTCTTAGCCGGCTTCTCATCCATAATGGGGTTAGCAATAGCATGCCCCTGCTCGTCTTGGTAACGGACAAGAACCTTGCCCGGTCCGGTCTCTCTCTCATTAACCTTCTTAACATCCGAAACTTTAAAGACGAAACCTTCAGCTTTGACCGTTCTGAAAAGTTTATCTAGCTCATCTTTATTAGGCGAAAAACCAGTTCTTGAATAACCAGTTCTTGAAAAACTTGGTTTTACAATTTCGACTCCACCATCTGATGTCTCAGTCATGTCTGGGACACCCATAATCTCTATCGTGTAATCTCTATCAATATAATAACGAGTTTTATCACCCGGTTTCATCAGATACAGTTTATAGTGGAAGGTTTTAATATTGTTTTCACCAAACCAAGGCTTCACTAAAGATGGATTATTTCCTAACCAATCAATATAAACGATATTCCCATTCTCATGTACTTCACCGTACTCTTTCCATCTCCCGTTATAATTTCCTAAATCAGGGTAGAGTGGCATCATAGTGCTATAATCGAAAGGTTTATTACGCAAATGGTAACCTGCATTATCATAGTTTCGCGGATCCGTTTGCATAGCATTTACTCTGCTATTATAAAGGTCACGATACTCTTTCACTTCCTTCCCATTGACCAGCAATTTTTGAAAAAAAGGATTCATTAAAAAAGGAAAATTTTCAGTCCAAGCTTCTATTCGGAACATATCTGGATTTTCAGAAAGAATCTGCCTAATCTCTTGCCTAGATAGTACTCTATTATCAGAATTATCAAAATACTTTCTAGAAAAACCTATATCAAAGCTAACATTAGAATTCTCTAGCCAATATGATCGCCTCAAATAAGTACGACGAGGGATTGTATCGTCCAGCATCAAATCCAATTCAGAACGCGGAATAATAGCTTTTGGTATCTTCGCTACTTCTTCAGGTGTTGGATTTACATTCAATGTCGACTCCCACTTATTTAAAAAGAAGAGGGCCGTATCATTTTGGATAAGTGTTGCTCTTCGAGAACCTACATCCCTAAAATCCTCATCTCTAACTAGATTTAAATTTTCTACTTGTTTTAAATCAATATATTTAAAGACACCATCTATCTTACGGATAGCATAAGCACGATCATACTTTTTAGCTGCTTCTTGTATTTGTTCGTTTGACTGCATCTCCGGCATGACTGATGTGAAGTTTGCAGCCTTAGTTATTTCAGAGCTATTTTCCTTAGTATGATAGTCATAAAACTCTTGAGCTAATTGTTTGATTTCAGGCGAGACTTGGGCCACACCCTTCTCTCCTTCTTCTGAGATGGTCAGACCGGAAGCTTCCTCTGCTGGTGTATTTTTGATCGTTCCATCATTAGGCAGCTCTTGATTGACAGGAGGTGTCGTCTGGTTATTCTGGACTTGATTCCCCTCTGTTTCACTACTTACCTCCTCTGCTTGTACAGTCACTGCCATTGTCCCAGCAAGTAATAAGGACAGAGGAATTGGAACTAATTTCATTCCCATTTCTACTTTTTTCCCTAAAGTCTTTTTCATCTTCTTCTCCTTTTAATCTCCTATTTTAGATAATTTAAAAACTTTTTCCCATAGATTGACTAGTAATTCTTTGTGATAACGATTGGCAAGTTCTTTGGATCTTGCCGAAAACCCCCTCCATTCTTTTTCTCCAAATTGGCTAAACTGCTCCAGATAGGCAATATATTGATTAGCGTCATTTTGCGGTATCAGCCAGCCATTCTCTCCATGCTTAATATAAGCCTGATTGGCATAACGGACATCCAGACCTATCAGAGGCAAGCCATTGACCAAAGCCTCATAGAGTGATGTCGCAAAGGCTTCCGATAAGGAAGTGCTAATATAGGCATCATAAGCTTGATAAGGCGCCTGAGACTGATAGCCCTTAAAATGAACCATATCTTCCAAATCATTGAGCTGAACCACATCTTGCAGCATAGCCATGTCAGGACCATCTCCATAGATGTCAAGAGTAAACTGCCTATGGCCTTTAAATTTCAACAAAGCCATAATTTTCAGCAATAACAGAACGTTTTTCTCCTCAGACAAACGACTGACTGTCACCAAGTGAATCTCCTTAGGATCAAAGACCCTCTCTCTTGGATCTTGGACCACTTGATCTGCATAGGTGGTTGGAATAAAGAGCGCCTTTTCCCTCATCTCTTGAGGCAGATAAGCATCTTGGCTTTCCCCAACCAATATCAAAGTGTCTAATACATCCTGATCCAGCCAGCCCATCACCTTTTTATCTAACTCTTGCCCGAGGGCAATCATGTGATCCTGATGAAGGACGCGCGCTACATGAAAATCTTGTCCACGTCTCAAGAGAATATTTTCTGGAATATCCAGACGCTCCATTATCAGCCAGTCTTCTGGCTCAAGCTCCTCCTCAGCAAACTCTTGGACACTTCGTCCCCCTAACTCTAAACCTAGAAAACGAACCTTGGTCCTATCAATGCCCAAGACATCATAGCTTTCTAGCACTCTTCTCCTGGTACCGACATCACTATATATATCTGTATCCGCTTCAGAAACCCACAATTCATAAGGGACTTTCATTTCTTCAAAAAGTTCAAATCGATTGCGGAGGGCAATGTCAATCCCAAACGCCCTAGAACGGATACAAGCATCCACACAAACTACTTTCATTTTCTCCCTTTTAACCTAAAGTAATTCTATATAATAATATCTCACAACTTACAATTTTATGCAAGCGTTTCAGATGATTTTTTAAAAATTTGATTTCTCAATCCACCAAGCCACTCCTTAGATAAGCATCCACCATACGCTCTGTCGCTACGACTGAGTCAATATGCGTGCGCTCGTAAGAGTGGCTGGATTCGATACCGGCACCTAACAGGGCATGCTTAACTTCTGCTCCTGCGCTCATAGCTGCAGAGGCGTCTGATCCGTAAAATGGATAGATGTCCAGTTTGTAAGGGATGTCCTGCTCCTTAGCTAAATTTACCAAATGCTGGCGGAAGCCATAGTGATAAGGTCCTGATGCGTCCTTGACACAGATAGAAACCGTATACTCATCTGTCTGCTGGTCGTCACCCATAGCACCCATATCAACGGCCAGATACTCCACCGCTTGCTCCGGCAGGCTGGAGTTAGCCCCATGACCAACCTCTTCAAAGACACTAAAAGCAAAATGAGTCGTCACCGGCAGCTGAATACTTTCTTCTTTATAAACTCGCAAAAGATTGAGCAAAATAGCTGCGCTGACCTTGTCATCCAGAAAGCGAGACTTGATAAAGCCTGACTCGGTAACAGTGGTACGCGGATCAAAGGAAATAAAATCCCCGACTTCGATTCCTAAATCGCGAGTGTCTTTCTCACTTGTCACCTTTTCATCCAAACGAACTTCCATATTGTCCTGAGTTCGCTCAACCGTCCCAGCATCCTTGTAAACATGGCAGGAAGTCTGGTGAACTAAGATAGTCCCATTGACAGTCTTGCCACTGCTAGCCACATGGACCAGACAGTTTTCTCCTTCAATCATGTTCCAAGGAAAGCCGCCAATCCGATCCAGCTTGAGACGACCGTCAGACTTAATAGCCCGAACAATAGCCCCCAGTGTATCCACATGGGCAGTCACTACCCGATGCTGGACATCATTTTCACCCTTAACCACAACATGAACGCCGCCTTTATTGGTCCGGACAGGCTCATAGCCCAATCCTTCTAGCGTGTGTACCAAATAGTCTGCCACCTCAGCTGTAAAGCCTGTTGGGGAAGGGATACCCGTTAATTCTTGTAAATATTGAACAGTTTGATTCATGAATGTCTCCTCATCGTTTTTCTTTATTATAGCATAAAGAAAGCCTGAGCAAATAGATTTTCAGCAGGCTTTTACTGATTAACAACAATAAAAACTCCTCAATTACTATCGCCGTACTCCTACTCTTTCTCCTCCTGAACTCCATTCTTTTCCAACACCCAAAAAAAGAGATTGCCCAACAATCCTAAGAGAAAAAGCAAGAGAGGAATGGCATAAGGTGCTAGGGGATTATAAGCTTTTCCAGCACTAATTTCCATCTGAGGGCCATATGAAGCTATCAACTGATAATAATTAAGACCACAAAACAAAATCGAAAAGAAAAAAATAGAAAAGTAAAGCCGATAGAGATGCCCTAGCAGCTGTCCTTTGAATAAATAAGTAACTTCCCCCATCAGTGTTGCAAAATTCAAAACAGCAACTACAAAATAAGCAATGACAACAGGAACTAAAAAAAGAAAAAGGTAAAGATAACCATAAGCAACCCCCGGCTCTGGCTCAATTCCCGAATAACCGTACAGATACACCAGTAGATACAAAACTAGGGGCAAAAAAGGAATCGCCCTAAACTTCTTATTTTTCATCAACATCTCCCTTTAAATAAAGAAACTTTTTCTTATTTGATTATAATAAATCTTCTTTATAAAACAATAATTCACTTCTATTTTCAAGTATTCATTGACTGTAAAATCAAGCTTAGCAAATATCAACCACCGTAAAAACATCGATTTGAATGACTGCTTATTTTAGAGTTTATAAGTTTAATCGTCAGCACATTATCAAAAATAGATGATGACAAAGACAAGAAAAAATCATCTCAGCTAGCTGAGATGATTCGTTTGGCTAATATTAATTAGCTTTTTTGAAACGATAGACAAGAGTTGATAAAAGAATCAGAGCCGATCCTGCTGCTATCGCAAAGATAGATGTTTCGCTGCCAGTTTTCGGCAAAACTTTTTTGCCAGTTCCTGATCCAGTAACATCTTTTCCATCTTTATCTGATGAATTACCTGGGGTTCTATCAGTCGAAACGCCTGGTTTATCACCAGATGATGATGGTGGTGTCGAACCTGAAGAAGGTGGCGGTGTACCTGGTCCTTGTGGACGTCTAGCTTCAAATGTCCATGTGCCTGTAAATTTGACATCTGCGCCTGCAATAGTTTTACTATCTGCGTCATATTTGAGGAATTTCCAAGTACCATCACTTGCTTCAACAGTTTTCTTAGCTGGCTGAACCGCTTGAACGGCAGCACCGTCTGCATATTCAGTGGCATCATTCGGTAGCAATGCTGTGACTTCTTCTGGCAAGCTACGATTCGGATCTGCGCTTACAAATTCATAAGTCGCCTTATATTTCGGTGCTGGAGTGAAATTCCATTTACCAGTAAATTTAAGGTCCTTATCCGCAACAGTCTGAGCATTTGACTCATCATAACCTTCGAAAGTCCATGTGCCTTCAGTAACTGTAACACTTGTTTTAGCAGGTTGTTTAGCATCTACCTTAGTACCACTAGTGTAGCTATTATCATCAGTTGGCAACAAATCTGTCACCTCTGCTGGCAAGCTACGGTTCGGATCTGCACTTATAAATTCATAAGTCGCCTTATATTTCGGTGCTGGAGTAAAATTCCATTTACCAGTAAATTTAAGGTCTTTATCTGCAACAGTCTGGCTATTCGTTTCCGCATAGCCTTCGAAAGTCCATGTGCCTTCAGTAACTGTAACACTTGTTTTAGCAGGCTGCTTAGCGTCTACATTAGTACCACTAGTGTAGCGATTAGTATCTGCTGGAAGCAAATCCGTTACTTCTTTTGGCAGATTTGGATAGGCTGCATTGCTGCTGAGAAACTCATAGCTGACACCATAGTCTTTATAAGTGTTTGTGAATACTGGATTATTGCCTTCGACGGTAGCTTCCAATTTGCCGTTGTTTTCGGTCACTGTGACAGTCACAGTATGTTCTGCACTGTCATAAGTCACTCCAGCTTCATTTCCAGCTACTTCCGTCAGCTTGTAAGTATAAGTGCCTTCTTTATCATAGTTGATTCCAAGGAACTTGATATCACCATTGGCATCGTTAGCTGCTTGAAGCTCCAAGTTATTTCCGCCAACCTCAGTCAGTTTGAAAGTATACTTTTCAGCTTCAAGTGCTTTACCATCCAGAACTTTCTTAGCGGTAATCGCTGCAGTTGCTGGCTCTAACTTGTAGGTATTCGTGAAAGCCTCACGGTCATAATTAACCGCTGCTGTCTTAACGCCGTTGTTGTCTGTTACAGTAACAGTAACATTGATGTCTGAATTAGCATCGTTTGTCACACCTGGCAGATTGCTTGCGCGTTCACGAATGACATAGTTAAAGGTTCCTTCTTTTTTGAAACGAAGTTTCTTGAAGGTTACAGCACCAGCTTTATTGGTTACCGTTTGAACAACTTTATCGTTGTCATCCTTATTGATCAAATCAAAAGTAAATTCACCATCCTCCAAATTGCGGCCAGTCAATTCCTTTTTGACTTTAAAGATAACTTCATCCGAACGGGTACCTTCCCCGACACCATCAAGAGTTGTCAAAGGTGCGAATGGACGTGCTAACAAATCAGGCATCTTTTGCCCATTAGCCGTAACAGTTACGTCATTAAAGGCTTTTTTGGTTACCTTATCCACTGGCTCTGTCAAACGTGTCCGGTAGATAACATAAATACCTCTTCCGCTCAAATCCCCAGCATTAACTGTGAAATGATTGGAGTCTGTAATTGAAACGACATCGCTTGGATTAAAGGATTTACGTGTGCCAGAAGCACCTTCCCACTCAGTAAAGTAGTAACCTGTAATCCCTGAATCTTCATCCAGCTCTTGACCTTCTGGAATAGTGTCCTCAATGACAACTTGACCAAGATTTTGGACATCGCGATTGACACGGATACGCCAGTTGACGTAGTTTGGATCCTTAGAATCCTGAACACCCCACTTGGAATAACCCTGAGGCTCCTCATCAACCTTGATGCGCTTCAGCCTATAAGTTCTAGCACCTGGGAAATTAACTTCTTGCTCTTGGTCATAAGGCATATTATCAGCCCAAACCACTGTGAAAGAAGATTGAATAAGCTTGGTATCTGGCATTTTCGCAAAATACTCAGCATTTGTGACAGTAATGGTTGCTGTATTTGTAACAGGATCTGTCACCAACTTAGCAACAACAGTGCCATCCGGTGCGCTTATGTTTTCCTCCAAAGTTCGCTCAATTTTGAACTGTGATGGAACACGATAAACCATGGTATCACCATTATTTAATACTTTGCTATCTGCAAATGTATAGGTCGGAGCAATGTAAAATTTACCTTCACCGTAGCCTGTATCCTTTAAAGGATTAGTATTAATAGTGACGTTTGTAGTTAGTTGATAGTCGCCATCACCTAACTCTGCAGCAGAAACCCTAGGACTTGAGCTTAACAAGGGAATAAAGGTTGATACCAAAAGCAGCAAAGTCATCAGAGCATGAGACACTTTATGATAAGTTTGTTTCACCTTGAATGCGGTCCTCCTTCTTTTTAAATTTTATTTTTGACAAATGCTGGCAGGCACACCATCACCTGTCTACCCCCTCATTTTCAGCCGGTTCTAAATCAAGATTTATTACCAAACTAAAAATGAATGTGTTTGTATATGATAAGCAAATATGACATATACATATCAATTATAACATAAAATATTATAATTGACTCTTTGTGAACTACTTTTTTTAGTGGCAATTATCTATTCTTTGTCTACTTTCATTACAAAAAAGTTACAAATTGTTTTTTTATCTAACTCGGATGGATTATTATTGTTTTATTAGAAATAAATAGCAGAAAAAATACCTAGACTTTTTACAGTCTAGGCATTTTTAAACATATACGGAAAACAACTTATTGCTTACTTATTAAAGATTGACTGTCTGAAGTCATCTGTCTCACGAAGATAAGCATTATAAATCTTCTTCTTGAGCAGGTTGACCCAGCTAGCATCAACACGACTGGTAGCATTGGCAATGTTGCTCACATCCTCTGCTACTGCTGCGTCCATCAGCCTTTGCATGTCTGCATAAGAGCGAATGGTTACTTTCTTAGTACTGTTTGGATTTCTGAGTTCGTACTCAATGGTGATTGGCTTGAGCTTGGTCAGCTGATTAATCCGCTCTTGGTACATAGCTTTCTTGAAGGCTACCCAGGAGTCATATTCACCCTTGAATACATTTTCCAAGACTTTCTGGTCAGTCACGAGACCTACATCTCTTCCGGACCATCCATCCCAAGTTTTCTTACCTTCATCAAAGGCTTCCTGAGAGTACTTACCAGAAACATAAGGGATAAATCCTTCATGGTAACCCTTGGCTGCCAGCAACTCATAGGCCGTGCGACGGAACATGACATCACCTGGCGCTCCATTTGGATTACTCAAGGCTGAGTAAATTGGTGAGAAGAGGCTGAGACTGAGGTAGCCATTTCGGCCATATCTTCCACTATCCTTGTTCTCCCGACGAGTGATGACATCATTGTCAATCAGAGAGTCAAAGGTCTTAAGCTTTTTGATTTCCTCAGCAGTGAAGCTACGTGTCTCGTTACCAGCATGGGTCTCCTTACCATACTTATCAGTAACGTAGTAATTCTCCATCTTCCTGAACCACTGAAGCTTAGCATCATCGCTCTGCTTCAGCATAGAAGTACCTTCTAGGTAATCTAACGTGTAGATCATGTCAAACATACCATGGACATAGTGTTGCAGATCTTCTGCATTTTGAACGCGTTCCTTAAAGTTATATGTGTGTAGGCGCGTCTTAGAATCCTTGTCGACCTTGAAGAGGGTATTGAGCGTAATGGTTGCCTCATCCGCACTTGGAGTGGACTGCAGGAGTCCGCGAGCATAGAGCTCAGCTCCCAGACCTTCGCGGCGACCATTGCCCTCAAAGTAGATGCCACCGTCAGAATTATGGGTCATCTCATGCGTGTAGACAGAGTTACCATAGTCTTCTAACAATTTAGCTGCATCAAAGTGGGTTACACTTCCCGTGGCATAGGCATTGTAGCCCTTGCTTGGATACCACTTGCCGGCTGGTCCAAAGAATTCCTGCATAGCTAGTGATTTTTTGTCATTAGCTGGAGCCCAATATTTTTGACCATTTTTGTCAACCAATGAGAATCCATCGTAAACCAGAACAGAACGGAAGAGCTTGTCCTTGCTTTCATCGCTTAGAATCTTATACCAGAAGTCATAGTGATCGCGCTGGTATTCAGCTGTTTTTCTCACTCGGTCTTCGACAAATTCCGCTAGCTCTGCATCTGTCCGAACCCTGCCATTGGCATCAAGGCGATAACGGTCATAAGCCCCCATGGAGATGGTAGACATATTTGAGATAGCATAGACACCCTTCTCAGTCATGGTCAAGAGCGGCAGAAGCATGCCCTTGTGTTCCCAGTTATCAGCAGTAATTTTGTCGTAAACGCCGACAGAATACTTACTCTTGTCTTCGGCTGCATCCTGAAGCTGTCTCGCTTCTGCTAAATCGGACTTAGCCTCAACGATGTAGGCCTTTGTATTGGTCTTGAGCCATTCATTATTGCTCTTGTCCGGCAGGAAGAGCTGACGATAGCCTTCCAGATAGTTGAAGAGCCCTCGTTTACCAGTCGCTTCAGAAAGTGAGGCATCATAAGCCATATAGTTGTTCTTAGCTTTAAGATTGTTCATGCCTGACTTACCAAGTGAAATGATGGTATCTAAGGTTGAAGCATTATGATTTCCAAAGAAGTCAAATTTATAGGCTGACAAATCCTTGACATTGATATTGTCATAGTTGATATTATACCAACGGTTGAGATAGGTCAGACCAAGTAAGAAGGCTTCTTTATTGTCTTTAATTTGCTGAGCTATATAGTCTGCTACAACATTGCCTTCAGTATTGATAGACTTGTCCATAGCCAGTACCTTGCGCAGCTCTTCTGATAGCTTGGTCTTGACTTGGTCAAAGGCAGTATCCAGATAGAGATCATCCAGAGAAGTGTCAGCATTTACACCTAAAACAGTTCGCATAGCTGGCGAATCAAGGACAACCTTGTTCAACTCCGGCAGCACTTGATTGAGAACTCTGCTATAGTCTGATAGGAAGGCTTCTGGTGTATAAAGGAGGTCTAAGCCATTTACACTGTACTCTGCAATTGCCTTATATTTAAAATCTCCCTTATAGGTCAGATCCAGGTAGTCAACCGTATTATCCTCAAAGTGCAACATTAAGCGGTTAATCCCGGTCTTGTTGCTATTTATATCAGTGATAATCTGGTTGCCCTTCATTGGAACAACATCCAGCAAGTACTCCGTATTAAGCTTGTGATTATCTGGAAGTTTATTTCCATAGGCAACGATGGTCTCCTTATTGTAGAATGGAAGGAGTTTTTCCATGTTAGCATAAGCTATTAGACGGTCTTCTCGAGCATTCTTTTCCTGGGCATAGTTGACAGAATAAAGGTTGAGATTCGTGTCTTCCAGCGTGGTTGTAATGTCTAAGCTAGCCAGCTTCTCTTCTGCCTGGTCCAGAGTCAGTGTTGAAGTGACAAACTTGTCATTTTCCAGCGTTTTATTTCCTTCAACGGCATAAGCTTCTGTGATACGGTTGTTCTCATATCCCTGATCACCAGAAATACTGTAAACATTTGTACCTCTGACATTGCTGATGACATTATCAATCAAGCCATTGAAGTAATTAGAACCAACTACACCACCAATCTGACCGTTCTTAGTAGAGTTTTGAATCTTTCCAGCTACATAAGAGCGGCTGATGCGGGCATTGCTTTCCAAACGGCCAACCAGACCGCCGAAGCGTTGGTTATTTGCTCTAGCGCCTGCTAGAATGGTCACATCTGCCCTGCTTTGGTTAATCAAGGAGTTTCCACCCTTAAGATTGGCAACCAAACCACCGACATTGTATTCCTTGCCCTGTTTATCATTGGACATGATAGTTCCAGTAAAGGAGCTATTGGTAATTTGGGTATTGTTAGCAACAACAACCAAACCTGCTACCTGTGAAGCATTGTCTTTTACTTCTACTCTACCTTGGACTGAAACATCTGTGATTCGAGCATTTTCTGCATTGCGAGCCAGGGCAGCTGAGTCATAGGTACCTACAATATTGACCTCTTTCAGGTCCAGATTGGAAATAGATGAACCACTCTTGAGGTTTTCAAATAAAGGCTTGGCTAGATTATAAATAGCGTACTGTTTGCCATTATGATTACCTGTCAGGCTGCCTGTGAAGTTCCCTTTGAGGTAGACATAGTCCGCAGGTGCCAGACTGACCTCGCTAGCATCCAAATCTGCTCCTAGAACATAGTTTCCAGCCATATTTTGCTTCATAGCGTCTACTAATCCAGCAAAGCTAGTGTAGACATTTTGCTGACTAGGAGCAACTGCCTTGCTGATATAGAAGTCATAGCCAGACTTATAGCCTGTCTCACCTTCTTGTACCAGCTCAGGCAGAGATACCGTAACCTTATAAACATCCCTGCCATCCTTATGGCTTTCCGCTATGCTGTGAACCGGCAGGAGCATTTCCTTAGATTCACTTGATTTGACTTTGACAAAGTAGGTAGACAAATCCGTAGGCATAGAGCTCATGGACACAACGCGCTTAAACTGGTCGTTTTCTTTTCTGTAAAACTCGACCGAATCAATATCTCGAAAGGCAATCTTCTTGTATTCCAATTCAAAGTCGCGGCTGTTGGTTTCAAGGTCTGTGAAGCTGCCATTATCCAGTTCATAAGTCAGCTTGGTTTTCAGGGTATAGCCTGTATAGTAGTCTAAGTCGCCAATCTTCAGACTTCCTGCGAAATTGGTAATCGGAAGAGTGCGGACAAGCTGATCTCCCTGATACAATTCTGCAGTCGCTGAACGGAAGGACTGAGTCTGGTCTTCAAGTCTGTATTGAACCGTAATCGACTTGTCATCAGGATTTTCTGTCAGACTTAGAATAGAAACTGTCGGCTTGACTTTAGGCACTCCATTTAGAGCTTCTTTGGCTGCTGTCAGACTAGCAAAAGCTTGATTGACCTGCACTTGTGTAGCAGTTTGATTGTTCAGAACTCCTTCTGCCTTGACCAGTTCATCCCTATAAGCTGTTTGCTTGTCTGAGTCAGCATTCTTATATTTAGCAGTTGTTTTAACAGTTGGATTTAAATCGTATTCATTTTGAAGAGCCGTTTTGACAACCTCAAGCCCGCTTAACTGTGCCTTGGCTTGTTTGATTTGTTCCACCAGTTGATTGACTTCTGCTTGGCTAGCATGTGATTGGCTCAGAATCGCTTGACCTGCTGTCAAAGCAGCATCATAGCTAGATTGATGACTATGACTATCGTTGAAATAACGTGCCTGAGCTTTAATCTGATCCGCTTCCGCCAACAGATTATGGAGTGGAATTAAATCGAACTCTTCTAAGGCTGCTGCTTTTGGTGCTTCATTCGGTACCATGGTTGGATTAGCCGTTCCAACTTTGACAACTTGCGTCACTGGAGCTAAAGTTTCTTCATTAGAAAGCTCTTGGCGATCGATTTCTTGACCATTGGATCTATAGACACGGGTCTTGATAGTTCGCTCACCCTCAACACCTGGGGTAGCGATTTGACGAGCATCACGAACCAATTCGTCCGTTTCTTCTTCACGAATTGTGAAGTTGATTTTTTCAACTCTAGTTTCGTCGGTGTATGTCAGCGGATATTCTGGAAGAACTTCTGCTTTCGGAGCATCATTCGGTACCATATGTGGCTTAGCTGTACCGACTTTGACAACTTGCGTTACTGGAGCAAGAGTCTCTTCATTAGAAAGCTCTTGGCGGTCGATTTCTTGACCGTTGGAGCTATAAACACGGGTCTTAATGGTACGCTCGCCTTGCACACCTGGAGTCGCAATTTGACGGGCATCGCGAACCAGCTCGTCAGTCTCTTCTTCGCGAATGGTGAAGTTAATTTTCTCTACGCGGGTTTCGTCCGTGTAGGTCAGTGGATACTCTGGAAGAGCATCTGCTTTCGGTGCATCACTTGGTATCATGCTTGGTTTAGCCGTTCCAACTTTAACAATTTGTGTTACTGGCGCTAGAGTCTCTTCATTAGATAGCTCCTGACGGTCAACTTCTTGACCGTTGGAGCTATAAACACGAGTCTTAATGGTACGCTCTCCCTCAACACCTGGAGTGGCAATTTGACGGGCATCGCGAACAAGTTCATCCGTTTCTTCTTCACGAATGGTGAAGTTAATCTTTTCTACACGCGTTTCATCCGTGTAAGTCAGCGGGTACTCTGGAAGAATATCGGCTTTCGGAGCATCATTCGGTACCATATTTGGCTTAGCTGTACCAACTTTAACAATTTGTGTTACTGGCGCTAGAGTTTCCTCGCTGGACAGTTCCTGGCGGTCGATTTCTTGGCCGTTGGAACTGTAGACACGGGTCTTAATGGTACGCTCGCCTTGAACTCCCGGAGTTGCGATTTGACGGACATCCTGAGGCAATTCATCCGTGTATTGTTCCTCGATGTTAAAGGCGATTTTCTCAACACGCGTTTCGTCTGTATAGGTCAGTGGATACTCTGGCAAGGCGTCTGCTTTTGGTGCATCATTCGGTACCATATGTGGCTTAGCTGTCCCAACTTTGACAATTTGTGTTACTGGAGCCAGAGTTTCTTCATTAGAAAGCTCTTGGCGATCAACTTCCTGGCCGTTGGAACTGTAGATGCGGGTCTTAACGGTACGCTCACCCTCAACACCTGGAGTGGCGATTTGACGGGCATCCTGAGGCAATTCATCGGTGTATTGTTCCTCGATGTTGAAGGCAATTTTCTCAACACGCGTTTCATCCGAGTAAGTAAGCGGATATTCTGGAAGAACTTCTGATTTCGGCGCATCGTTTGGAACCATGGTTGGCTTAGCAGTACCGACTTTGACAACTTGCGTTACTGGAGCTAGAGTCTCTTCATTGGACAGTTCTTGACGATCGATTTCCTGACCGTTGGAACTATAGACACGGGTCTTGATAGTTCGCTCACCTTGAACTCCCGGAGTCGCAATTTGACGAGCATCACGAACAAGTTCATCCGTTTCTTCTTCACGAATGGTAAAGTTTATTTTTTCAATACGAGTTTCGTCGGTATAAGTCAGCGGATATTCTGGAAGAGCGTCTGCTTTTGGTGCATCGTTAGGTACCATGTTTGGCTTAGCTGTTCCGACTTTGACAATTTGCGTTACTGGAGCTAAGGTTTCTTCGTTGGACAATTCTTGGCGGTCGATTTCTTGACCATTAGAGCTGTAAACGCGAGTCTTAATCGTCCGTTCGCCCTCAACTCCTGGAGTGACGATTTGACGGGCATCGCGAACCAATTCGTCCGTCTCTTTTTCACGAATAGTATAGTTGATTTTCTCTACACGCGTTTCGTCCGTGTAAGTCAATGGGTATTCTGGTAGCTCTTCAACCTTTGGTGCGTCAGCCGGAATCAGACTTGACTTACTTGTACCGACCTTAATAATTTGAGTGACTGCTGCAAGAATTTCTTCATCCGACAAAACTTGGCGGTCAACCTCTTGGCCATTCGAGGTATAGATACGAGTGGTAATCGCCCGCTCACCCTGTACACCTGGTGTGACAATTTGGCGACTGCCTTCTGGAATTTCATCTGTATACTGTTCTTCGACGGAAAAATCTATCTTTTCCCTTCTTGTTTCATCCGTTGCAGTCAGCTCTAATTCTGGGGCTTGATGCACAGGTGCTTCATCTGGTGCGGTACCATAAGTTGTTAGTTCCGGAACTTCTTGTACTGGAGCGGTGTCTGGTGCAGTGCCATAAGTCGTTAGCTCAGGCACTTCTTGAACCGGTGCAGTATCTGGCGTTGTGCCATAACTCGTCAATTCTGGAACTTCATTCACAGGTGAGGTATCTGGCGCCGTTTCATAAGACGTTAATTCGGGAACTTCTTGCACCGGGGCTACATTAGGTGTAGTTCCATATGTCGTTAATTCTGGAACTTCATTTACAGGTGCGGTATCTGGTGCAGTACCATAGCTTGTCAACTCTGGCACTTCTTGAACTGGCGCAGTATCGGGCGTCGTTCCATAGGTCGTCAATTCTGGGACTTCATTTACAAGCGCTGTATCTGGTGCAGTGCCATAGGTTGTCAACTCTGGAGCTTCTTGTACTGGTGCTGTATCTGGTGTTGTACCATAAGTCGTCAATTCTGGGACTTGATGCACTGGTGCTTGTTTTGCTATAGATTTTACTGCAGCAGTTCCGACCAACACAATTTCCGAAACTGGCTCTGCAGTTACCTGGTCTGAAATCACTTCGCTTTTTACAATTTCTTTACCAGCAATATAATTGCGAGTGACAACAGTACGTGTACCAGCGACACCTGCGCGAATGACCTGAGATTGCCCCTCTGCGAGCTCATTTGAATATTGGTATTCTGTTTGATAAGGCAGAACTTGGGTTTGGCTGCTTTCTTGGCTCTTGAATTCCAGCTCTGGTACTTCAGTGACTGGAGAAAGCCGAGCAAATTCACGTTCTTTGGCAGCAATAATCTCTTTTTCTTGCTCTGTCAGTTTCTCTGTTTCATTAGATACCGGCTTGTTGGCAGTACCCTGATTCCCAGAAAGACTAGCAGATTTACCTGCCTGCTGATCGACTTCGACAGCTGACAAGTCCTTTTGTGCCGTAGGAAGCTGATGACTTCCTGCTGCGTTCTCCTTGCCCTGTTCACCGCTTTTCAGATAGCCAACATATTCGAAACCAGCAATCTCTATAGGCTCAGGCAGCTTATCTCCCACTGCTAAATTCAGCCTTTGATTGAAGGCGGCTAATTCAATATTGGTCACTGCAAATACAGAAGGAGCTAGGAGAATAGAGCCTAGACCTGTCACCAGCAAAATAGAAGACAGGTACCTCTTTCCATTTCTACCTCGTGTAATTACTAAGACTGCTAAAGTCAGCCCAGCAGCTGCAAAAGTTGCTTCCCACAGACTTGAGTAGCCCGTCTCTGGCAAACTTTTTGCCGAAAGCCCCTGGGTCTTTGGACGGTAAACCAGGTAATAAGCATCTGAGTTTTCTTCCACAAACTTTGGAAGTTCCTTAACAACAGCATTCTTCTCAGCTTCAGTGAGTTCAGACTCTACTACGTAGTGATACTGAACTGGAACGGTTTTGCCTGCTGAGACTTCTGCAGCCTCAACCGTGCTTATATTTCCCCCTATTGCGGTACTCAAAAAGAAGCTTCCGATAGTGGCAGAAACCAATCCTACTGATAACTTTCTAAAAGAATAGCGCTGGAGCGTATCACCAGTGATTCTTTTTTCCATAATAATTCCCTTTTCTCCATATAATAATCTCTTAAAATTTTACAGAATTTCCTACAAAAATTCAATGCTTTTGCTTAAAAATATATCTTTGAAGGCTGAAATCATCATGTTTTTGAACAGCCTGAAAATAGTGTTCATTTTTACCTAAAAAATTAAAAACAAATCTTCGGTTAGAAAATTTGTTTTTTAAAATATGATTTATTTTGTTAGTCAGGAGTTCAAATCCAATTCAAAGAGACCATACTCATGCTTGTCTCCTTGCAGTTCTGCCGCATAGTGGCGCGTGACTGTTTTTTGATGAATCAAGGCTCCAATAGCTGAGGCTTGACGCTTCTGCGCTTCTTTAAAAATCGGGTAGGCCAAGGCAGAGCCTAATCCCAAGAATTCATCATCTACTCCCAGATACATAATCATATAGCGTTTTGGAAAACGCTTGATCCAAAAAAGTTTAGCTAGGTTGAGAGGAGTCAGTTTTTGATAAACCAGAGAACCGTAGTCCGGCATGGCAATCAGAAAACCTGCTAGCTTTCCCTCCTTATAGGCCAGCTTAACCATGGAAAAATCAAGAATATACTGGTATTTTTGAAAAATCTGACTGAACTGCTGACTGGAAATTGAGCGATAAATCGGAAAATCTTGATAGAGGCGATTGAGGAGCTCAAAAACCTGCAGCGAAGCTTTTCCCCACTCCTGCTTCTTAGGAGAGCAAATAGTGAATCCCGCTTCTTCAAAAGACTCAAAGCGATGAGCCAGCTTGTCCTGATGAATTTGATTGCTGACCTTGGGATAAAAATTAGATAGATAGCGCTCCTTGAGCTCAAAACCAGCAGCCTGCCATAACTCAGGATAATAGTCTGGATTATGAGGTTCTCCAGTAAAAGGGATCTCCTCTGTTCCAGTCAACTGCATTCGATAACCCAGCCAAAAACTTGCCTGTACGGGACCAATTGTCTTATTCGCTCCGAGACTGCGAGCAAAACCAGCTAAATGCTCGATAAAAGCAGATGCAATCTGCTGGTCATTGATTGATTCGAAAAATCCCAAGTAAGCAGCCTCATCACCGGAATAGAAGGTCAGAAGTCCTCGAATACAAGACCGACCGTCCTCATAGCCGACAAAGGCATAGGTTTCTAAGTCAGAACTCAGCGGGTGACTGCCTTCAATCAAAGCTAACTCTTCCTCTTCCGACTGCATGAGGTGGTCTGGCTGGTAAATCTGCTTGGGCAGAGCTAGAAAATCATCCAGCTCTGTCGTATTGGGTTTGACTGGTTTAATTTCCAGCATGGTCTTCCTCCTTGATCAGTCGAATCTTGCCAGTAAGGCCATCCATCTCAATCCAATCACCGTTTTGCAGCTGGCTGCAGGCGCCTCTGACATTGACAATAGAAGGAATCCCTAACTCTCGAGAAATAATGGCCGTGTGGGAGAGCAAAGACCCCTGCTCGGCAATGACACCCATGGCTTGGGTCAGAAGATAAACCCAGCCCGGATCGGTCATCTTGGTCACAATAATCCGGTCCTGAGCAGACTCAATCTCCTGCACATCTTCCACGACCAAAACCTGAGCCTTAACGCAGCCAGGTGAGCAGCCAATCCCTTGTAAAGCTTGATTTCCTGTATTATGACTGTGAGTGCGATTTTGCGGTTTCAGGTATTTCTCAAAGACCTGTCCAGCAAAAACATAGCGACTAAAGGTTGGTAGTTCCTTATCAGCCTCCAACTTCTCCCGACGCTCGGCTATCAAGCCACTAACATCTCTGGGCTTTCTGGTCAACTCAAACAGCTCTTCCTTTGTCAGGTTAAAAACATCGTCAGGCATAGCCAGCAGCCCTTGATTGGCTAATTGCTGCCCCAGAGTTCGGAAAATCTGCCGCATCATGCCATAGATTCGTGTGCGATTTAAGCGGGAGCTTTCCCGATATTTAACACCAGTCATGGCTCGCTTGCGAAGAAAATTCGCCCACCAGCCTGATTTTTGCACCTCTTCTTCAAGTTTCTGAGGTGCCAACTTCTTCTCCTCTTGTTGGCACATTTGCAGTAAGAGCTTGAGCAGACGCTCTGGGTGCGTTCTAAAGGTGGGAGTTTCTAACTTCAACTCTTCCGGAGCCCGATCACCAAATTCATGGATAAAATGGACTATTTCTTGAACCAAAGGATGCTGGCGATTTAGAAAGACCGCTGGACTTTCAATTGCCATGGCCTGTCTAATCTCTGCATTTTCTTCTGCTTTCAGCTGAGCAGTTAAAGCCTGCAGAGCCAAAGCCGGCCGCATACTTTCAATCTGCTCAATTCCCGCAATCTCAGCCTGGACAGCTCCGCCGCGACGCGACTTCTTCAGGAGTCCAGTATAGACAAAGGCATAGAGGTCATTGACCAGCGTAATGTCCCAGTGAGCCAGAATATCCTCTTTTAGCTTGCTGACCAAGGCAATCAAGGTCTCTGCATCTGCGTCGGGAGAAAAGCTCGCTTCGTATTCGCGCTGAATCTGGGCGAACTGCTCTTCCAATTGCCGCATTTGCTTGGGCGCTGTCCAAAACTCTCGGATGATACGAAGCATGATTTGCAGGCGTTTGAAAGCAGATAGGTGCACCGGCATCTGAGGCACCTCTGTCTCTCGCACTCCCAGCATATCCTGCCAGATAGGAATAATTTTCTTAGAAAAAGGCAGAAGCTGCAGCAGCTGATACCAGCTCTGAATCTGGTAATAGACTCGGCTATTGACCGGCTGCAGCATATTTTGAAAAGTGACTTCATAGGCAGCCAACTCAGGGGCATTCTTGCCAACCAAGCGCTGGGCCAGACTTCGAAAAATGCTAGCATATGCCTCCTGAATAAAGCTAATGGTCAAAGGACTGGAAACGCCCGGATAGCTCTCGACAATATTGCTGTTATCCAGAATAATCCGCTGTCCCTCTGGCAAGGTGGTAATAGGTCGAGCCTGCAAGAGATAGAGCTGGCTATTGGCGAAGGTGAACTCCATATCCATATAAGGTCCGAAAAGCTGACTCACCTGACCAGCCAAGTCTTGTAACTCCTCGAGTTGTTCCTGTGATACGTCTGGTGAGTCCTCCGTCTGCTCTGTATAAAAAAGCTGGTCCTTGGGATGAAGCGTCACCATTGTTGTAGGAATCTTATCCTCAACAACCTTATTGCCCAAGCCCCGACCGATGACAATGATGTGCTCGTTAAGAATGCCCTTGGGATTAGCTGTGAAGTAAATCCCAGATAAGTCTCCCTCCTGCATGACCTGAACAAGGCAAATCATCTGCGCTTGCTTCAAAGATAGTCCCTGCTCAAACAGATAACTAAGAGCTGACTCCTGATAAAGAGAGAGCAAGGTCGCTTGAATAGCTTCTTTAAGCCCCTCTGGCTTTACATTGAGCTGGCTCTCAAACTGACCGGCAAATGAGGAAGCCTTGCCATCCTCAATGGTTGCAGATGAGCGGACTGCAAAGCGACAGTCTTTCTGAGAAAACTCCTTACGAACCCAACTTTCTGCTGCCGTCAGGTCTTCTTGACTAAACTGCTCTCTGGCCCAGTCCTGCAGTTGCTGACTGAGATGGGACAAATCCAACTCTCCAGACCGATAGGCCGCTTCCAGCTGCTCCAAGTCAGCAGAGATAGCAGATTTTTGAAAAAAGTCAAAAGCAAACACTGCAAAGTCAGGAATCGGCAAACCAGCAGCCTGCATTTTCAGCAAATGATAGGCCTTGCCTCCGACCTGGTCAAGCCCTGTCTGCTTGATTCTTTTCATCAAAGTACCCCCATCAAGAGATAAACAGCAACGGACAGAACCATGGTCGTCTCCGTGATATAAGTATAACGCTCCACCCGCTCCCGGATATTAAAGCGAGTCGGATCCTTGATAAACTGCTCAAACTGGACGGTCATCCAGATCACATTCAGCACTAAGACCACCACTCCGACATGGGAAATATTCCAGAGGAGAGCGAAATTGGTCAAGATATCCAGCAGAGTCACCACCTCGATAAAGCGAGTGGCTTTTTTGTAGCCAAAAAGCTTAGAATAGGTCACATACTCTGTCTCATCTTTTGGCGCCCGAATCTTGCGGCAGACTTCCCAGATCAGACTTGGGAAATACATGGTAAAGGCCAGCAAGACGGTCGGAAGGGACAAGAGAGGCAGATTGTACTTGTAGCAAACAAAAGAGATAGTATAGAGATTCAAAATCATCATGACAGGATTATGGGTCACCAAAGCCAGAGGCAGGGAATTTTGAATCTTGTCACGCTTGAAGAACCAGAAGGACATGAGGGTTCCGTAAATATAGAGGAAGAGGAACCAGCCGATATTGTTCATAAAGAGGATATTGAGAAGTACAGACACAGCTACGATAAAGCTGAGGGCAATAGCCAGGTCCTTCTTTTTCACCCGACCAGATGGCAGAGCTCGATGAGGAAAGAGCCGCCTGTCGGTCTCATAGTCCTTGAAATCATCCGCAATCCGCAAAATCATCAGAAAGACGAAAATGGTAAAAATTCCGATCAACTCTTGATGGTCAAAGTGAAACTTGGTCACTCCGTCATTGAGCAAGAGGACAAAATAAATCTCAAAAAACATGATGGCAGCCACAAAAAAGCGCGGCAGCAAAGGGAACATTTCCTTATAATAAACAGCTAATCGTTTAAACATAGCTTTTCTCCAATCTTTTCACCCATTTGAATCTGGGTTTCTATTCCGAGGTCTGAGTAAGTCAGGATATCCTGATCCAAGCGAATCGTGTCTGCCGGATAGAGGACAAGAATGGTTGAGCCGCCCAGACCAAAGCAGCCCTTCTCCTGTCCCCTAACCAAACGGTCCTGATTGTGATTGTATATTCTTCCGACCAAGAGAGCCCCTACTTCCATCTGCAGGACAGGTCCTAGGTCGGTATCTAAAAGACAGTATTCTCTTTTATTTTCCTTGTAAATCAAGCGCCGCTTCTGGGCTACCTGTCTGACCGTATGCAAGCGGCCTTTGATTTTTCGTCTTCGGGTAATTCTGCCGGATTCAGCAGCCAAATAGCGGTGCAGGTCTTCCACTCCCAAGCGATAGACCAGCGCTGTTCCGCCACTAAACAGCTGAGCCAACTCTTCATCCAGCAGTAAGTCAGCTAGCCTGTATGTCTGCCCTTTAATTGTCAGCTGTAAGTCCTGACTGATGGTAAAAACCTCCAGCTTGGCATCCGCCACAGCCAGTACTTGACTGTCAGAACAGACTGGACGCAGAGCGGGCTTGATTCTCCGCTGGAAAAAAGCCGCAAAGCTAGGATAGGGGCCATCTTCATAGTCAGCCAGATCCAGATGGTAATTTTCTATAAAAGCTGCTATTTTCTTGCGAGAAAAAGGAGTGTAGTCTTTCAAGGTCAGAAGATAAGACAGGCTAGGTCTGGTCAAGATAGGCAATAAGAAGCGACCCCAAGCAGTACCATAAAGCTTGTCTAACAGACCTGACTTGTATTCTATCGGTTCCTGTACTTGGCCAGTCCTTCTCTGATAGACCTTAACCATGCGGGAGAACCCCCAGACCAATCAGACTTGCAACAGCTAGAATCGCAAAGACCAGATAGGCCAACTTATTAGGCTTGGGAATCCGGCAGTTGTAGACAAATAGGAAAGTCAACAAAAGAGACAAGCCCAGCCACACCCAAGCAAAGAAACCAGGCGCCAGCCATTGACACACTAGATAGGTCAGAGGGAAAAAGAGGGCACTGTAAGTCACGGGCAAGCCGATAAAATACGAGCCAGATCCTTCATCATGCTTGGCCAAGCGGTTAAAATGCGCCAAGCGAGTAACTGCAGCTAAGACATAGAGGACAGCCAAGACGATATTGGCCGCTCCCAAGGGCAGCTGAGTCATGAGCAGCACAGCCGGGAGAGCCGCAAAGCTAATCATATCGCAGAGCGAATCAATTTCAATGCCGAAGCGCTTCTGACTTTCAGTCCGCTTCATCCGCCGCGCCACCACACCATCAAAGAGGTCACAGATACCGCTAACGATAAAGGCCATCATAGCTAACCGCAGCTGGGACTGAATGATGGCATAGACTGCCAAAAGTGCAAAAGCAGCGCCCGTATAGGTCAGGATAACAGATTTGTCGTATTCACCGATAAACAAAGGTTCATTCTTCTTCATGAATTCTTATTTCTCCTCTTCTTCCATCTAAAGTAACCAGCATGCCAGTTTCTAGCAACTGAGTTGCATTCTTGGTGCAGACCAGAGCTGGAATCCCGCATTCCCGAGCGACAATGGAGGCATGGCAGAGAACCCCGCCATACTCTGTCACAAGACCTCCTAGAATACCGAAAACATAGCTCCAGCCCGTATCTGTATAGCGAGTGACAAGAATTTCTCCCGGTTCAATTGTCTCAATATCCGCCAAATCCAAGAGAACTCGAACCCGACCGGTCACCTGACCGCTGCTGGCTGGCATCCCTGTCAGCAGAGTCTGACTATCATGGGCTACCTCTTCCGGGCTAATCTCTTTGTCGGTCAAATCACCCACTGGCTCAAAATTCCGATAGGCCTGGCAATAGTGCTGATTATCTGCTGCTTCTTCTTGGAGCTGGTCAGCAGTCATTTGCCCTTCCATAAAGGAAGTCAGGCTTTCTTTCTTAATGTAAAAAATATCTTGTTCATTTTTCAGAAAGCCTCGCTTTTCATAGGCTCGGCCGAGTTTGAGGCTAATCTGGCGAATGAGGTGGTAATAGCGCGTGGAAATATCCTTGAACTCCTCCCGCCACCAAAGCAAGTTCCGCAAGTCTTCGCTGATTTTTTCTATCTTTTTCTGCTTGGCTCGAGATAGATGAGCCAAATCCAGCTCAGGCTCTGAGCCAGGACTGAGCGAAGCTTTAGCTGCTTGGTAGTAAGCAGGGTCAGTGATCAACTGTTGGACCGCTGTCATAACCTGATGAGCATCTTCTTCGTAACTAGCTACTCGCAAGTCCAGCTCCCGTGCCGAGTGATAGCCAAACTCCTTTTGGAAATCCTGAATCTTGATGAAATCTGCTCGCTCAGGATATTGTGCAGCCAGTTCCTGCAATTCTTCCACCGATAGCTTCAACCAATTGTCTGTCAGTTTCTCGTCTGTCAAAATAAGATCCGCAGCTTCCAGCATCCGAGCTAAAGGCTTGGTATGCGAAACATTTCCTAACTTAGCTATCAGTTGGAAAAATTCATCGACCGTCAGCCATTTGAGCAGACTGGTCTTTTTCATAGACAGCTGGACCGTATTGATGTAGGCCTGCCAGAAATAAGTTCCCTCACTGTCTAAATAAGCCTGATTTAGCACTAACTGCCAAAGACTCTCGACCTGCCGGAGCGGGCTTTGGTCGTTCAGTTCTCCTATTTCTTGATTAAGGCGGGTAAATTGCTGGCGCAGCTCTTGAAGCTTTTCTGGCGCCTGACGCAGAAAAGTCTTAGTTACTTTTTGTGTTTTCAAGGCTACCTGCAGGAAATTCAAGAGCAAGGCTGGACTTAATTTGCTGGTAAAACCTTGACCTTGGTAGTCTTTATTAACTCCCAGCTCATCATCAAAGTCTCGTTCAATATAACCCGGAATCTGCTCCATACCTTGCTTGACCACGCCTAAGTTCCAGAAAGGCCGAGCATAATGCAGGCGCATCAGCGACGGCATCACTCCTTCAGGCTCTAGTCCAATAGCCAGCAAAAAGCTGGAGAGTGCCTTTTGCCAAGAATGACGATAAAGGCTCCACATCAGATTTGGACAGGGCTGGGCCGCGACGCCACCGTCCCGAAAATTCGCTGTCGTCCAGCGGCCACTGTCGATTTTGGTTGGTACTGTCGTGATGGGCCGAGCCTGCAGCAGATAGACTTGCTCTTGGACAGCACACCACTCCATATCCATCGGCCGACCAAAATACGCCACAATCTGCAAAACTTGCTCGTGCAGTTTCTGCAAGACTGCCAGAGGGATTTCAAGCTCTTCAAACTGGTTCCAGTCCGGCTTGTACCAAGGAAGAGTCAGCTGTTCAGGATTGACTTGACCGCTAACCAAGCTCTCAGCCGATCCTTTTACATACTCCAACAGCATGGTCTGGTCCTGATTAGTCGCCACATCTAGGGAAAAGCAGACACCGCTGAAGTCAGGCTCTATCTGCTCCTGAATCAGAACTGCCATGGCAAAATCCTGCTCGGCCAAGCCTTGACGTTGCCAATAGGCTAGCGCCTCTGGATTGAAAAGAGAAAGCAGACAGGAGCGAATGCCCTGCTCAATTTCTGACAGCGATTGGCAATTGCCAATTGAGTCATATTGGCCGGCAAATGACATGGCCTGTCCGTCTTCTAAAAGGGCACTGCTGCGAATGATATAAGCTTGATTTTCCTGACAAAAAGCTGCTAACTCCTGTAGCCAAGCTGAATCCAAGGGATATTGCTGCAAACGCTCCGCAATTTCCTCCTTGCCCAGTTTGATTAACTCTTTAAGTCCCTGTTTTGAGTATTCTGGCAGAGCTGCTCTTAGCCAAGCCATTACTTGGTCCGCCGGCAAAATCAGAGCCCTAGGAACCGGAAGCCCCAGCTGACAGAGGTTTATTAACTGATTGATTTTACCGCCATAGACGGCCGAAGGCTCTTTTTCAAGCCATAGTTCTTTCATCACAAACTCCCATTTCACATACGATTTTTTCTAAGCTTAGCCCAGTAGAGCAGACGATTGACTCCTAGATGCGTGCCCGCCCCTAGGATTAGAATGACCAGCATCTGCTGCCAAGACAGAGGGATAAAGAAAAGCAAGAAAATGATACAGCCAATCAAGGAATCAATCTGGTCTATCCAGATAAAGGTCCATTTCCAGCCATTCTCCGCCGTCTTGCCCTCTCTGATTTCCAAACGGCGCTTGATAAAGCTATTAGGCAGCTCAAACAAAACATAAGCCAGCCCCAAAAGAGCACCAAGCACCAGATTAAACAGAACGGTATTTTCGTAGAAAGCATAAACCAAGTGCAGCTTCTCTAGGGTAGGAATACTCTTTAAGACCAAGCCCCAAAGGATCTGCGCCAAAGCTCCCCAGACAATCATGCCAAAGAAACCTTTCCAGGTCTTATTAGCCCCAAAAAGTCTCTTCCCATCCTTTAACATCAGACCAGCATCCATTGGTCGATAAGCCGCCTGCAGCAGTGAAGACTTGCAAAAGATCATATTCAGAACTCCAGCCAGAATGACTGGCATCAGGGTGATATATAAGGCAAGAATCGAACGCATACTTTTTTCCTATTCTTTTTATGAAAATCAGATTGAAAAGATTAAGAGACTTCTCAAACTTTTATGGCTTCATTATATCATAAGTCTCTAAAGCCCTTACACAACAAACTGTCAACATCTGTCTCATCTGATAGTGGTGCAAAAAAATCGCTATTCTACATTCTTATTTTTCCTTGTATCTGTAACTACCTGATTTCTCAAGACATACTAAGAGTTAGTAACAACTAAACAAGATTGCATATAATATGTCAATCAATCTTCTTTTTATTATAAAATGCTTTTAAAAATTTGTAAAGAAGGGTTTTATAATTCAAAGTAAAAAACCAGCTTTTCTAGCTGGTTTGTCAGTTTATCCTCTATCATCATAGCCATTTGGATGACTTGAATGCCATTTCCAAGCGGTTTCGATAATGGTTTCGATATTGTCAAATTTCGGCTGCCAGCCCAGAACTTTTCTGGCTTTCTCAGAGGAAGCAATCAGCGTATCCGGATCCCCTGGGCGCCGCTCTGCTATTTCCAAAGGAATAGGATGGCCGGTCACCTTTCGAGATGCTTCTACAATCTGCAAGTTGGAAAAACCAGTCGAAGAGCCAAGGTTAAAGGCATCTGAAGGCTGTCCCGCACGCAGGTGCTCGACAGCCAGAATATGGGCGTCAGCCAAGTCGAAAGGATGGACATAATCTCGTACATTGGTCCCATCCGGAGTATTGTAATCGTCACCAAAGACGGCAATCTTCTCACGTTTGCCCTGAGCCACTTGCAACACAATGGGCAGCAGATGAGTCTCTGGTCCGTGATCCTCGCCGATTGAGCCGTCAGGTTTGGCACCGGCCACATTGAAATAACGCAGGGCTACAAACTTGATGCCATAGGCCTGGTCTGCCCAGCGCATAATGGTCTCCATCATGAGTTTGCTCTCACCATAAGGATTGATAGGCTTTTGAGGAGTCGTTTCCAGAATCGGAACTTCCTCAGGAATGCCATAAGTCGCCGCTGTCGAAGAAAAGACAATGTTTTTAACGCCGCATTCCTGCATGACCTCCAAGAGAGAAACCATGCCAGCTGTGTTATTGTCAAAATACTTGAGCGGATCCACCATAGACTCTGCCACCAGTGAAAAAGCAGCAAAGTGAATGACAGCATCGATAGATGGGTGTTTGGCAAAGACATCACGCATAAAGTCCTTATCCGCCAAATCCCCCTCATAAAAGACTGCTTGCGGATGGACGGCTGCCCGATGGCCAGTCACCAAATTATCAACGACGACTACCTCTTCCTTGCCTGCCGCTACCAGACGGTCTACCATGTGCGAGCCGATATAGCCAGCTCCACCTAATACTAAAATTGCCATAAAACTTCCTTTCCCTGTTACGCTAGATTCATTATAACACATTTCCTAGGGCTGGATGCCGACGGATTGGACGAAGCGCATGAATGCTTCCTGCCCCTCCTCTGTTCGCTTGTAAACTCCCGCATCTTCCAGTACTCGGCTGAAAATTTGTCCAACCGAGGCCTGAACAACTCCTTCCACTGTCTCAGCGGTAACATCTGGATTCTGGTCTTTGAGTTGATTGGCCCACTCCTGATGATAGGCCGCAACCTGACATTCTTCTCCCAGCAAGAAAAGTTCCACTTGCTTGAGTTCTTTCTTGAGCCGAGGCGGCAGAATAGCCAGTCCCATCACCTCAATCAGGCCGATATTTTCTTTCTTAATATGCTGCACATCTGCATGAGGGTGATAAATGCCGTCAGGATGTTCTGGCGACGTTTGATTGTCCCGCAAGACCAAGTCCAGCTCAAAAAATCTATCTTTTCTGCGAGCAATCGGTGTGATAGTGTGATGTGACTCACCCTCAGACTCTGCCAACACCTGCACACTTGGGTCAGAATAAGTCCGCCAAGCTTGCAAGATCTTGTCAGCCAACTCAATCAACAATTGCTTTTTCTCAGACCTCAGACGAATGACAGACATGGGCCACTTGACAATACCTGCTTCCACCTCTTCAAATCCGCTAAAAGTAAAGCTGCAATCCAGCTCTGCCATTTCCATAGGGAAAGTATGACGTCCGCCCTGATAGTGGTCGTGGGTCAGGATAGAGCCGCCGACAATAGGCAGGTCGGCGTTAGAACCTGCGAAATAGCCTGGAAAGGTCTCAACGATGTCCAGCAGGCGCTCAAAGGTCAGCCGGCTAATCGCCATAGGAAGGTGCTGACTGTGCAGAAAGATGCAATGCTCATTAAAGTAGGCATAGGGCGAATACTGGAAGCCCCACTCCTGTCCAGCCAATTCAAAGCGAATAATCCGATGATTGGCGCGGGCTGGGTGGTCCAAGCGGCCTTGGTAGCCTTCATTTTCCATGCAAAGCTGGCAGGCTGGATAATTACTATTCTTAGCCTTTTTAGCTGCCGCAATTTCCTTTGGATCCTTTTCTGGCTTAGAGAGATTGATGGTGATTTCCAAATCTCCATAGGCAGTCGGTGCTTTAAAAGCAATATTTTTAGCAATAGCCTTGACCTTGATGTAGTCATTCTTTTGACTAAGCCGGTAAAAATCAGCCACAGCTTGCTGGGGACTTGAGGTATAAGTCGTCCAGAAGTCCCGATTGAGCTGGCTAGGAGCTGGTGTAATCAAGTCCATGAGCTCAGCTCCCACTATATCCTGCTCAGCCAGAGTATCACCAATCTTCCCATTCTTCACAGCTACGGCTACCAAGTTATCCTTAAGGTCAATTAGGTGCTCAGCTTCTGTTTCCTGCTCTGCCACTGCCTCTCCGACTAAAGCCATGACACGATTACTCAGATAGATGGTGTCCATTTCCTCAAAAGTGCTATTGTCAATCACTGCTGATACGAAAACATCCAGTAACTTCTTGGACATAGGTCTTCCTTTCTTTTGCTAGTAAAGAGAGTGGGACAGAAATCGGTAATTCGTTAGAATTCGATTTCGTCGTCCCAC
>CAUUZZ010000015.1:0-58808 GCA_963549775.1 Streptococcus sanguinis
TTGACCACTACGAAGATGTACCTAAGTCAGTACAAGAAGAAATCATTAAGAAAAATAAAGGTGAAGCTTAAGCTTTGAGCTGAACCTTGGCACTCGCGTTTGCGGGTGCTTTTTCTATTTTTTGAGAACTGACCCTCTCAATAAAATGGGGAAATGAATGATCAGATGAATTTGAATTTATAATTTCTATTCTGTCTTGTAAGTTGTATTTCTACATTTTCAAAAGATACTGCTTTGCTTTTTCAAATCAATGAAAGTCGAAATGAAAGTTAGTGAAAGAATTCATAATACTTGTTAATAACAATGAAATCAGTTGCATTTTACCTTAATTAAGTATATAATAGAAATGTTGAAAGGTGATTTGTAGCAACTCAAGTTACTCTTTTCACATAAAAATTTTTTGATTTTCATAAGGAGGAAATCACGAATGGTAGTTAAAGTTGGTATTAACGGTTTCGGTCGTATCGGTCGTCTTGCTTTCCGTCGTATCCAAAACGTAGAAGGTGTTGAAGTTACTCGCATCAACGACCTTACAGATCCAGTTATGCTTGCACACTTGTTGAAATACGACACAACTCAAGGTCGTTTCGACGGTACTGTGGAAGTTAAAGAAGGTGGATTCGAAGTTAACGGTAAATTCGTTAAAGTTTCTGCTGAACGTGATCCAGAACAAATCGACTGGGCTAACGACGGTGTAGAAATCGTTCTTGAAGCAACTGGTTTCTTTGCTAAGAAAGAAGCTGCTGAAAAACACTTGCACCCAGGTGGAGCTAAGAAAGTTGTTATCACTGCTCCTGGTGGAAACGACGTTAAAACAGTTGTATTTAACACTAACCACGACATTCTTGATGGTACTGAAACAGTTATCTCAGGTGCTTCATGTACTACAAACTGCTTGGCTCCAATGGCTAAAGCTCTTCAAGATAACTTCGGTGTTGTAGAAGGATTGATGACTACTATCCACGCTTACACTGGTGACCAAATGATCCTTGACGGACCACACCGTGGTGGTGACCTTCGTCGTGCTCGTGCTGGTGCTGCAAACATCGTTCCTAACTCAACTGGTGCTGCTAAAGCTATCGGTCTTGTAATCCCAGAATTGAACGGTAAATTGGACGGATCTGCACAACGCGTTCCAACTCCAACTGGATCAGTTACTGAATTGGTTGCAGTTCTTGAAAAGAACGTTACTGTTGATGAAGTGAACGCAGCTATGAAAGCAGCAGCTAACGAATCATACGGTTACACAGAAGATCCAATCGTATCTTCAGATATCGTAGGTATGTCTTACGGTTCATTGTTTGACGCAACTCAAACTAAAGTTCTTGACGTTGACGGTAAACAATTGGTTAAAGTTGTATCATGGTACGACAACGAAATGTCTTACACTGCACAACTTGTACGTACTCTTGAATACTTCGCGAAAATCGCTAAATAATTCAATAGTAAAAGAAAGAGGCTCATTTGAGTCTCTTTTTCTGTACCTTGCTTTGTGAGAATCATCAAAGACAGGGCTGTGGTATGTTGAACTTCTATTTTCCAAATTTTTACTCATATAGAAAGTCATTTTTACTACATCTGTCCATTTTTCTAAATGCTTCAAGGGGCTGTTTAGTGAAGTGAGAAGCCAAACATACTTTCCTTAAAGAAAACTATACCAATTTCATGCTTGACAAACTAAAAAACTGTGTGTATACTAGCTTTGTTGGAGTTTTTGGACTCCAAGAAGACTATACCAATTTTTAATAAGAAGGGCTGGTTTCTAAGACTAGAAATCAGAAGTAACGTTATGTGTGGAATTGTCGGAGTTGTCGGGAATCGCAACGCAACAGATATTTTGATGCAGGGCTTGGAAAAGCTGGAATACCGAGGTTATGACTCAGCTGGAATTTTTGTAACAACAGGGAAAACTTCTAGTTTGGTCAAGTCTGTCGGTCGTATTGCTGACCTACATGCTAAAATTGGCATTGATGTTGCTGGGACTACTGGTATCGGACATACTCGTTGGGCTACTCATGGAAAACCAAGTGAAAACAATGCTCATCCTCATACTTCACAGACCGGTCGTTTTGTCTTGGTTCACAACGGTGTGATTGAGAACTACCTTGATATTAAGAATACTTATCTAGCTGGTCATGACTTCAAGGGGCAGACAGATACAGAGATTGCGGTGCATCTGATTGGCAAATTTGCTGAAGAAGAAGGCTTGTCTGTTTTAGAAGCTTTTAAAAAAGCTCTTCACATTATCCGTGGTTCTTATGCCTTTGCTTTGGTAGACTCAGAAGATGCAGATGTTATCTATGTTGCTAAAAATAAATCTCCGCTTTTAGTCGGACTGGGTGAGGGCTACAATATGGTCTGCTCAGATGCCATGGCCATGATTCGTGAGACAAGTCAGTTTATGGAAATTCATGATCAAGAGCTGGTTATTGTCCGTAAAGACAGTGTGGAAGTGCAGGATTATGACGGGCATACTCTGGAGCGTGAAAGCTATACTGCTGAGCTAGATCTGTCCGATATCGGTAAGGGGACTTATCCATACTATATGCTCAAAGAAATCGATGAGCAGCCAACTGTGATGCGTAAGCTAATCAGCGCTTATACAGATGATAAGGGGCAAGTATCAGTAGATGCGGATATTGTCAAAGCTGTTCAGGAAGCTGACCGTCTCTATATCCTTGCAGCTGGAACTTCTTACCATGCTGGCTATGCTTCTAAGCGTATGCTGGAAGAGCTGACGGATACACCTGTTGAGCTGGGCATTGCTTCTGAGTGGGGTTATGCTATGCCGCTCCTTAGCAAGAAGCCTCTCTTTATCTTTATCAGCCAATCTGGCGAAACAGCTGATAGCCGTCAGGTCTTAGTCAAGGCGAATCAGATGGGTATTCCAAGTTTGACCGTGACCAATGTTCCAGGTTCTACGCTTTCTCGGGAAGCCAATCATACCATGCTGCTGCATGCAGGTCCGGAAATTGCGGTTGCTTCTACTAAGGCCTATACAGCTCAAATTGCAGCCTTGGCTTTCTTGGCTAAAGCTGTTGGGGATGCCAATGCTTCTGAAAAAGCGGCAGCCTTTGACTTGGTTCACGAGCTGTCCTTAGTTGCGCAGTCTATTGAGTCCACTTTGTCAGAAAAGGAGTTGATTGACAATAAGGTCCGTGGCCTTCTGGAAACAACTCGCAATGCTTTCTATATCGGCCGTGGTCAGGACTACTATGTAGCCATGGAAGCCAGCCTAAAACTCAAAGAAATTTCTTATATCCAGTGTGAAGGCTTCGCGGCTGGTGAGCTCAAACACGGTACGATCTCTCTGATTGAAGACGGGACACCAGTCTTGGCTTTGCTTTCAGATGAAGTCTTGGCTAGCCATACTCGGGGCAATATTTCAGAAGTCGTAGCTCGGGGTGCCAAAGTGTTGACCATTGCTGAAGAGAATGTAGCTAAAGATGGGGACGATATCGTGCTCAGTCAGGTCCATCCATACCTATCACCAATCTCGATGGTGGTACCAACCCAGCTCATTGCTTACTTTGCGACCTTGCACCGTGGTCTGGATGTTGATAAACCGCGTAATCTGGCTAAGTCTGTCACTGTAGAATAAGCTCAGCAGGATTTGCCTATAAAAATTACCTATCTCGTCCATAGAAAATATATATGGTCCTTATCTAAAAAGGGTACAAAAAATAAGGTTATTCAGCAGAGTCTGAAAAGCCTTGAAAAAGCTAGCTTAGTCTAGCTTTTTTATTTTGCTTTGATAAATATTTTTAATCAGGCTGATAGGGAAAATATATTTCCCAGGAGAAGGAGAGGATGGTAAGATATATTACAAATTCAAAGAAGGAGGAAGTAATGGTCAGCAAGAAAGAATTAGTGCTGAGAGCTTTTCGGGGTGAAGAAGTTGACCGAGTGCCGGTTGGTTTTTGGTTTCACTTTGTAAGCCAAGAGGAAAAGATTCTGGGCCTGGACAATCCAGTCATTTTCAATAAAAGTGTTGAGGGACATGCTGCTTATGTTCGAGCTGCACGGCCAGACTTTGTCAAGATTATGAGTGATGGCTTCTTTAAGTATCCCAGCGAGCTTTATTCGGATCATATTGAGTCCATTCGGGACTTGGCAGCTATCCAGTCTATCGGTGAGGATCATCCTTGGATTAAGCAGCAGATTGAGATAGTTAAAGCTGTAAAGGCAAGCTATCCGGAGGACCTCGCTTCCTTCTACAATATTTTTGCGCCGGTCTCCTATCTCAAGCGCTGGTTCCGCCGGGAAGGTTCGCGAGGAGATAGAGAAATTGCAGATTTTCTAGCAGAGGATCCCGAGCTGACAGGACATGTTTTAGATGTCATTGCCGGTGATATTGCTATTTTGACTAGGCGCATCATTGAGGAAGCGGGCATTGAGGGGATTTATCTCAGTACCCAGCAAATCCAAGACGGTCGGGTAGATGCGGCCAGTTATCGTCGTTATATTGAGCCTAGTACGGTTAAGGTTCTGGCTGCAGCCAATGCGGCTGGCGGTCAGAATATTCTCCACATCTGCGGCTTTGAAGGGGCCAGCAATGATTTGGAGCTGTTCAAAGGCTATCCGGCTCAAGTCTTTAACTGGGCAACTCATCATGAGGGGGTCAGCTTAGCGGAAGGGCGCAAGCTCTTTGGCGGTCAGACTGTCCTGGGCGGCTTTGAAAATGGCAGAGCAGCTCTTCTAAATACAGGCAGTCGTGCAGAGTTAGAGGCTGAGACCAAGCGGCTGCTGGCTGCAGCTGGCAGTCAGGGAGTGATTCTAGGGGCTGACTGCACAGTACCAGATGATTTCGAAATAGAAAGACTGGACTGGATCCGTCAGGCGGCTAGTCAGTTCTGACGGACTTGCCAAAGCCATAAAGAGCAATTTTCAACTCTTTCAAGGAGGAAGATAGATGAATCGGTATCAAAAAAGGCTTGCAGCTCTTGCTCTGATATTCTTGATAATAGGAACCTTTCTGAGCATCAGTCAGATTTATGCTCACCAGTCTTCAGACAAAAAAGAAGATGATTTGCAGGTGCTCAAGAATCTGCCAGAGCAGTCAACTGGATTGATGCAGCCCAATGATATCGCTGCTCTGCTCTTGTCGGATTAGAATTTTACTTAAAAAGATGAATTAGCCTAATTAAAAAGCTAAAAAACAACTCATTGGCTAGATAGGAACAATAAAAAAGGAGAGAAGATGACTTCAAAAAGAGAATTAGTACTGAAAGCTTTCAGAGGAGAACCCGTTGACCGAGTGCCAGTTGGTTTCTGGCATCATTTTACTAGTGAGGAGGAGTGGCTGGCTGGTTTTGGAAATCAGGCCATTATTGATAAAAATCTGGCTGGTCATCAAGCTTTTCTGGCAGAAGTCGAGCCAGACTTTATCAAACTGATGAGCGATGGTTATTTTGCCTATCCTAACGAGCGCTTGAAAAAAGTCCAATCTATCAAGGAGTTGGCAGATATTGAGCCGCTAGGTGCTGACTACCCTTGGATTAGTGAGCAGGTGGAGCTGGTTCAGAAGATTAAGGCTAGCTTTACAGAGGACTTGGTCGCTATTTACAATATTTTTGCGCCAGTGACCTACTTCAAATGGCTGGTTGGAAAGGTTGCCGGAGGAGATGATATCATTGCAGATTTCCTGGCGGAGGATGCGGTACTCACGAAGCGGGTGCTGGATGTGATTGCTCAAGATATTGCGGCTCTGACAGAGCGGATTATCAAGGAAGCTGGTGCGGATGGAATCTACCTCAGCGTTCAGAGCATTCAGGATGCGCGGGTGTCGGCTGAAGACTATAAGGCTTTTATTGCTCCTAGTGAATTGGCGGTGCTGGAAGCAGCCAATGCGGCTGGCGGAGTGAATATCCTGCATATTTGTGGCTACGAAGGCGCGCGAAACGATGTTCATCTTTTCACAGATTATCCAGCTCAAGTCATCAACTGGGCAGTGGGGCCAGAAGGTATCAGCCTAGCGGAGGGACGAAAATTATTTGGCGGTCGTACTGTTCTGGGTGGCTTTGAAAATGGTAAGGACGGCCTGCTCTACACGGGCAGCCAAGCGGCTATTCAAGACGAGACCAAGCGGCTGATAGCAGAGGCTGGCAAGGACGCTTTGATTATCGGGGCTGACTGTACTATTCCAAGCGATATTGAAGCAGAGCGGATTCAGTGGGTTCGCCAAGCAGCAAGCTTAACATAAGAAGGAGACGAAAGAATGAGCAAGAAAAAATGGATTATTGGTGGAGCAGCAGTGATTGCTATTGTAGCAGCGACTTATTTGGGGCGGACCTTGACGGGAGCTTCATCTAGCAAGACGAGCAGCTCTGCATCAGGCGGTGGTAAGGTCACAACTTTGAAAGTGGCACATACACAGAACTATGTTCCTTATGACTTTGTGGATGAAAAGGGAGAATCAGATGGCTATGAGGTTGCTGTTCTCAAGGCCATTGATGAGAAGTTGCCAGACTATCAGTTTGAATATACTGGTACTAGTGACGAGGATCTTTTAGTCGGTCTGGAATCTGGGAAATATGATATTGGAACCAAGGGAGCATGGTACACCGAAGAGCGGGCGAAGAAGTTCATCATTTCAGAAAGCCCAATAGGGGCTAGCATTATCGGTTTCACTATCCGAAAGGAAGACGCTGAAAAATACAAAACTATTGATGATTTTGCCAAGGAAAAGGGTAAGCTGGTACCAATCTCTCCGCAGAATGCTCAATGGGCCGTTATCGAAGAGTATAACAAAAAGCATAGCGGTGCTCCTATTGATTTGACTGCAGCAGAGTCCTTCAAGGTTGCTGATGCTTATGCTTGGGTTCTAGAAGGGCGCTACGATGCTTTCTTTGACATCAAGCTGTCGTTTGAAAAAGCCGTGACAGACAAAGAAGGTTCTTACCATCAGTATGCGGATCAACTGACTTGGTTCCCTTACAAGGGGATTCCGACCTATCCCCTGCTTCATAAAAACGAAAAAAATGCAGAATTTGCCAAGGCATACGAGAAGGCAATTAAGGAACTGGAAAAAGACGGAACCTTGGCTAAACTATCGGAGAAGTATTTCGGAGAAGATGTCTTCTCTTATGTGGACAAGGATTAGTAGCTGCTGTCTGCTGACCACGGAAAATCAAAGGCTGACTGAGAAGCTAGCTGAATACAGAGCTGGTGGCTTCTAGGCTGACCTTCATGCTGTTTGAAGGAATTTTCAAAGAGAGAGCAAGGTTGCTCCAATCTGAAAGTGCCCGTCCAAGAAAAGCTTATTCTATCTAATCACTGTCGAAGGAGAAGAAAATTATGGTCTCGTATGACTTAGCCCGTGTCTTTGGTCTGCTGCCTAGTCTGCTGCAGGCTCTGCCGACCACTTTATGGATTATGTTTGTGACAGCATTGATTGGCTCCTTGCTGGGTGGTCTGTTGGCTTGGGCTCAGATTGCTGAGGAGCAGTCTTTTGCTGACCTAGCTAGAGGATATATATTTATTCTTAGATGTACACCGCCTATTGTCTTGCTTTTCTTGATTTTTTATGGTATTCCAGAGTTTTTAGAATGGTGGCTGGGGCTGGATATCAATAATTGGTCGCGGACTGTGTTTGTCATCATCACCATGATTCTGCTCTTTGCGGCCATGATTGCGGAAGTCTTCAAGGCAGCTTATCTTGCTGTTCCCAAGGGACAGACCGAGGCAGGTCTCAGTATTGGCTTGACACCGGTGCAGACATTTCTGCGCATCGTCCTGCCACAGGCTTTTCGCATCGCCTTGCCCAATCTCACGACTGCCCTTCTTAATCTCATGCGGGATGCTGCGCTGGCCTATACGATTGGAGCTGTTGATGTCATGGGAGCGGGGCAAAATCTCATCAGTCGTAATCTGGGCAATTATTCCCTCGAAACCTATACAGCGGTGGCCTTGATTTACTGGGGGATTGCCCTAGTGGTTTCGCTGGCTTCCCAGTTTCTGGAAAAAAGTCTGACAGTCAAGGAGAGGTAAAGCATGGATTTGAATTATATTGTAAATACCTTTCTGGTTACTTTGAAAGGCATACCAGTAACCTTGATCATTATGGTGGTGGCTATTCTGCTCAGCTTTATTCCGGCTCTGCTTCTAGCTCTGGGGCAGATTTATAAAGTTCGAGGTGTGCGGACCTTTTCGGTGGTTTATCTGGCCTTTATTCGGGCAACGCCGCCCATTTTGCTCATTCTCTTTTTCTACAGTCTTTTTCCTAGCTTACTGAATCAAATATTCAAAAGTCTGGGCAGTCAGGTAGACGTCTTTAAGTTCAATCCGCTTTACTATGCTTTCATCATCTATAGCCTGATGACGACAGGTAGTTTGTCGGAAATACTGCGCTCTGCCATTTTGACAGTGGATAAAGGGCAGTTGGAGGCGGCTCAAGCGATTGGTTTAACGAATTTTCAAGCTTATCGGAGGATTGTTTTTCCTCAGGCTCTGCGCTCTGCCCTGCCCAATCTGGCCAATCTGGTTATCAATCTAGTCAAGGGAACCTCGCTGGTATTTGTCATGACAGTCAAGGATATCACTGCCTTGGCTAAAATAGAGGCCTCCCATTCTTACCAGTATTCAGAGTCTTACTTGGTGATTTTTGTTATTTATCTCATTATTTGCGGCTTGATTCAGTGGATTTTTAGGGGCTTGGAAAAGCGCTACGATCTTGCTTAGGAAGGAAAGATTATGTTAGAAGTAAAACATATCTCCAAACGATTTGGAGAGCACCAGGTGCTGGCAGATGTCAGTCTCAAGGTCAATCAAGGCGATGTTGTGGTTATTCTGGGACCCTCAGGCTCTGGGAAGACAACATTTCTGCGCTGTCTGAATCACTTAGAAAAAGCGGATGGCGGCCAGCTGACTTTGTCTGGCAAGGACTATGATTTGGCTAAACTCAGCAAAAAGGAGATTTTGGAAATTCGTAGAAAGACGGCCTTTGTCTTTCAGCATTATAATCTCTTTGCCAATAAAACAGCCCTTGAAAATATCTTAGAGGGCTTAGTAATCGCTCGTAAGATACCGAGGGAAGAAGCGCTTGAGATTGCGGAAGAGTCCTTGAAGCGCGTGGGCCTCTTGGCCTACAAGGACTATTATCCTTCGCAGCTATCAGGCGGTCAGCAGCAGCGGATTGGGATTGCGCGTGCCATTGCTGTCAAGCCAGATGTCATTCTGCTGGATGAACCAACTTCGGCTCTAGATCCGGAATTGGTCGGCGAAGTCCTTAGTGTCATGAAACAGCTGGCTCAGGAGGGAGTGACCATGGTCGTTGTGACCCATGAGATGAGCTTTGCCCGCGATGTGGCTAACCATGTCATCTTTATGGACGGAGGTCATATCGTCGAAGAAAATCCTCCTCAGGAATTCTTCTCTAGCCCAAAGGAAGAGAGGACCAAACAGTTTCTGTCCCGCATTCTGTCGGATGCCAGCTATAGTGTAGAGTATATGATTTAAAATCTGGATTGTGTCCAGATTTTTATTTTTGATAGAACGCTGTTATCCTTTGGCTCAATAATGAAAAAGATAGACAAAAAACTAGACAAAGATAAGCATATCTCGGTCTAGTTTGTGTTTTATAAAAGTCTCTTACCAGAGGATTTCGCACTGGCTGCCGACAGCATTTTGGAAGGATTCAACTGGTGGCTGGTCGGTGATAATGCAATCCAGGCTAGAGTAGTTGGAAAGTTTGAAATAATGACTGGTGTTAAACTTAGAGTGGTCGGCCAATAGAATTGCCTTGTCACTATTAGCGATCATTTCCCGCTTGATGTGTGCCTGATTGTGGTTGGCTTCGTAAGCAGCGTAGCGATCCAATCCGCGGCAGCTAAAGAAGAGTAAGTCTGCATGGAAATTGTTGATGAAATTGGCAGCAAAATCTCCTAGCGCAGAATTGGTCCCGCAGCCAATGTGTCCGCCTGATAAGAAGAGGGTGACGTTTTCAAAGTTATTTAGCTGGCGGGCTGCTTCAATACCATTGGTTATGACACGTAGGTTCTGGAAAGGTGCCAAATGCGGAATGAGCATGGCTGCAGTCGTAGAGCTGTCAATGAAGATAGATTGGTTATGAGTGATGAAAGTTGAAGCAATTTCAGCAATTTGCTGCTTGCTTTTTTCTTCTTCACGGGCGCGAGCAGAATACACATATTCTACATTGTTGGCCGTAATCAGCATGACCTCACCATGAGAGCGGATGATTTTCCCCTCTTTTTCTAGCTCAATCAAGTCCCGTCGAAGTGTTGATGTAGAACAGTACAAAAGTTCTTCAAGTTGGGCGGTTGCAATAATCTTTCGCTTGCTGAGAATGTCTATAATTCGACTCATTCGTTCCAAAGAAACCATAGTGACCTCCACCGATGAACAAAGCTGAACATTTATGGTCACATTATAACATAATAAACGAAAAAAAATCAATATAGTAACCGTTAGATTGAACGATTATGAACAGTTTTGACTATATTGTTATATAAAAGTTGGCTATTTATCAATTAGAGGTATAGGTATTGAATGCGCTTACAAAAAAGACTATGATGAATCCAGAAAGGAGTGAGATTATGGATCATCAAGAAGAAATAATCCGCGAACAAATATGTGATGTGTGCCACAAGATGTGGCAATTAGGCTGGGTAGCCGCTAATGACGGCAATGTCTCAGTCCGTCTAGACCAAGATACCATTATTGCAACGCCAACAGGTATCAGTAAGAGTTTTATTACGCCTGAAAAACTCGTCAAGCTCAATCTAAAAGGGGAGATTATTGAGGCTCAGGACGGCTATCGTCCATCCAGTGAAATCAAGATGCACATTCGCTGCTATGAAGAAAGGGAGGATGTGAATGCTGTCGTCCACGCGCATCCGCCAATTGCGACTGGCTTTGCACTGGCTCATATTCCGCTTGATACCTATTCCTTGATCGAGAGTGCCATTGTAGTAGGAGCAATTCCTATCACTCCCTTTGGCGTGCCATCTACCATGGAAGTGCCAGATGCTATCACCCCATACTTGCCAGAACATGATGTCATGTTACTTGAAAACCATGGTGCTTTGACTGTAGGAAGCGATGTGATTACAGCTTACTATCGGATGGAAACCTTGGAGCTGGTTGCTAAGACCACCTTCCACGGACGCATGTTGCTTTCAACTAAGGGAGTTGAGGAGGAAGAAATTTCTCGTACAACCTTGGAACGCTTGTTTGCAATGCGGGCCAATTATAAAGTCACAGGCCGTCACCCTGGTTATCGTAAATATAATGGTGACGGAAGCATCAAAGAATAAGAAACATCGGAGGAAATGATTATGACTCAACATCCACGTATTGGAATTCGTCCAACTATTGACGGACGTCGCCAAGGTGTTCGGGAATCACTAGAAGTACAAACCATGAATATGGCTAAAAGTGTGGCTGACTTGATTAGCTCAACCTTGAAATATCCTGACGGTCAGCCTGTTGAATGTGTTATTTCGCCATCTACCATCGGTCGTGTGCCTGAGGCAGCCGCATCACATGAATTATTCAAAAAATCAAATGTCTGCGCGACTATCACAGTGACACCATGCTGGTGCTATGGTAGTGAAACCATGGATATGTCACCAGATATTCCGCATGCAATCTGGGGCTTCAATGGCACTGAACGGCCAGGAGCTGTTTATCTCGCTGCAGTATTGGCTTCACATGCCCAAAAAGGTATTCCGGCTTTTGGTATTTATGGCAGGGATGTACAAGAAGCCAGCGACACTGAAATTCCAGAAGATGTAAAAGAAAAAATTCTGCGTTATAGCCGGGCTGCTTTGGCAACAGGACTGATGCGTGACACAGCTTACTTGTCTATGGGCAGCGTCTCTATGGGAATAGGCGGCTCCATTGTCAATCCAGACTTCTTCCAAGAATACCTGGGCATGCGCAATGAATCAGTTGATATGACGGAGTTTACTCGTCGGATTGACCGGGGCATTTATGATCAGGAAGAATTTGAACGGGCCATGGTTTGGGTCAAAGAGCACATCAAAGAAGGTGTGGATCGCAACCGTGAGGACTTGGTTCTTTCTCCAGAAGAAAAAGCAAAACAATGGGAATTTGTAGTCAAGATGTTCATGATTGGCCGAGACCTTATGCAAGGCAATCCTCGCTTGGCTGAGCTTGGCTTTGAGGAAGAAGCTGTTGGACATCATGCCTTAGTTGCTGGCTTCCAAGGTCAGCGTCAATGGACTGACCACTTCCCGAACGGGGACTTCATGGAAACCTTCCTCAATACTCAGTTTGACTGGAACGGCATTCGTAAGCCATATGTCTTTGCGACAGAAAACGACTCGCTCAACGGTGTGTCTATGCTCTTTAACTATCTCTTGACAAATACACCGCAAATCTTCGCGGATGTCCGGACTTATTGGAGTCCAGAAGCGGTAGAACGGGTGACAGGGCATCAGTTGGAAGGCCAGGCAGCTGATGGCTTCCTGCACTTAATTAACTCTGGTTCTTGTACCCTGGATGGAACGGGGCAAGCCAGTCGAGATGGCAAGCCAGTCATCAAGCCATTCTGGGAATTGGAACAGAGCGAAGTGGATGCCATGCTTGAAAACACAGACTTCCCACCAGCCAATCGTGAATACTTCCGTGGTGGTGGCTTCTCTACCCGCTTCTTGACCAAGGGTCATATGCCTGTGACTATGGTGCGCTTGAATATCCTGAAAGGCGTAGGTCCGGTCTTGCAAATCGCTGAAGGTTATACTTTGGAATTGCCAGAGGAAGTGCATCATACCTTGGATAATCGGACAGATCCGGGCTGGCCAACCACTTGGTTTGCACCGCGTTTGACAGGAAAAGGTGCCTTCAAGTCTGTCTATGATGTTATGAACAACTGGGGAGCAAACCACGGTGCCATTACCTATGGCCATATTGGAGCGGATTTGATTACGCTGGCTTCTATGCTGCGTATCCCAGTCAATATGCACAATGTGCCAGAGGAAGACATCTTCCGTCCGAAGAACTGGTCACTGTTTGGCACAGAAGATTTGGAATCAGCCGACTACCGTGCTTGCCAATTATTAGGGCCAATTCATAAATAAAGATTTTGGGTGGGCGTGCCTCTTTCTGGGCACGCAACCTACCCAATAGAAAGAGAGTAGCTTAGATGACCAAGACAATTATTCTAGCCTGTGTGGGTGGCTTAACAACCAGCATGTTAGTAGAGCGAATCAATGAAGTTATTCATCGTGACCAATTGGATTATTCCTTTTATTCCATTGGGATTACGGGTATGAATAACTTGAAGAATATCGATGTCTTACTGCTCAGTCCGCAATTAGCCTATTTAGAAGAAAAGGCTAAAGCAAGCCTACAGGTACCAGTCGCAGTCATTAGTGATGAAGATTTCGAGTTGATGAGAGGCGAAGAAGTGCTTCGTCAGGCTGAAGTATTGATGGACTAAGCCTATGGCAGGACAAGACAAAGGCTCAAGCCAAGAGCTGATGCGACTGATTATCAAGAGTAGTAAAGTGACTGCGCAAGTCATGCAGAGTTTGGAGTTGGCTCAGTCAGGTCAGAAGGAAGAATCAAATGCTGAGTTGGAACAAGCGAGAAAACTCAGCGTGGAGGCTCACAACTTACAGACCAGCCTTATCCAGTCTGAACTGAGTGGTCAAGCCAATCCTCCAAGTTTGCTGGCGGTCCATGCTCAGGACCATTTTATGAATAGCCATTTATTACTCGAATTAGCAGCCGTATTTCTCAATCAAATAGAAGAAATTGAAGATTTAAAAGCAAGAATTGCAAAACTGGAACAGGTAGGTGAGTAGCATGGATCATCCTGTCATATTAGAAATGAAGGGCATTGTTAAAAGCTTCGGTCCAGTCCGAGCCTTAAAAGGGGTCAATTTTGACTTGCGGGCTGGTGAAGTGCATGCTCTAATGGGTGAAAATGGGGCTGGTAAATCCACTTTGATGAAGGTCTTGACTGGTATCTATGGAGCGAATGAGGGTACCATTCATTACAATCAAGAAGAGGTGGTCTATTCCAAGCCCAAGGAAGCAATGGATGCAGGGATTGTTATCGTTCACCAAGAATTGAATATGATGAACCATCTAACAGTGGCTCAAAATATCTTTATTGGACGGGAAGAAGTTCAAGGCAGCTTCTTTATTAATGATGCATCCAGTATCAAGAAAGCAAAAGAACTCTTTAGTCTCTTAAAACTAGACATCAACCCAACTGAAAAAGTAGGAAATCTGACAGTTGGGAAACAACAAATGGTCGAAATCGCAAAGGCCCTCTCAATGGATGCCAAGGTGATAGTCTTTGACGAACCGACAGCAGCTCTGACTGAATCGGAAATCAATGAGCTCTTTGTCATCATTGACGACCTGCGTGCTAAAGGTGTCGGTATTATCTACATTTCTCACCGGATGGATGAGATTGCCCGAATCACAGACCGCGTGACTGTTATGCGGGACGGTGAGTATGTAGGCACGGTCAATACCAAAGATACCACCAAGGATGAAATCATCTCGATGATGGTTGGACGGACGATTTATGAAGATCCTAAGGCTGCGTCAACAGTAGCAGAAGATGCTCCTGTGGTGCTGGAGGTTAAAAACCTCTGTGCAGGAACAGCTGTTAAAGATGTGAGTTTCAAACTCCATAAGGGTGAAATTCTAGGTTTCTCAGGATTGATGGGAGCCGGTCGGACAGAAGTTGCCCGTTTGCTGTTTGGTGCAGACAAAAAAGAAAGCGGCTCCATTTTTATAAACGGAAAAGAAGTAAGCATCAATTCTCCCCAGGATGCCATTCGGGAAGGGATTGGTTACTTATCTGAAGACCGCAAGCGCTTTGGCTGTATCGTGGACATGACCATTGCCAACAATACGGTCATAACCAATCTTGATAAGTATATCAAGGCTGGATTGATTGATGATGGTGCTATTGTCAAGGCGAGTGATCAGTTTGTTCAATCTTTACATACCAAGACACCGTCATCCAAACAGCTGGTTCGCAATCTTTCGGGAGGCAACCAGCAGAAAGTGGTCATCGCCAAATGGCTGGAACAAAATAGTGATATTTTAATCTTTGATGAGCCGACACGAGGGATTGATGTCGGTGCCAAAAGTGAAATATACACACTGATGAATGATCTGGTTGCTCAAGGCAAATCCATTATTATGATTTCGTCAGAACTGACAGAAATCTTACGGATGAGCGATCGAATCGTAGTCATGTGTGAAGGTAGAAAAACGGGTGAGCTGGATATTAGCCAAGCAACACAAGAGAGAATCTTGGCGCTAGCGACTGACCGTTAAAAGTGAAAACAGAGGTGTTTACGTATGGAAGAGAAACAATCCTTATGGATGAAATTAGAAAAAACAGTTGGTTTACAAAAGCTGATTGCCTTGATTGCCTTGGTGGTAATCTTTGCCTTCTTTGCCATCTCCAGCGAATCATTTCGTTCGTTTGATACGGTAGTCAGTATCTTAGATGCGTCATATTATATTGGTTTCCTTGCCATTGGGGTCACATTTGTCATCATTACAGGTGGTATTGACCTCTCTATTGGTACGGTGATGATGTGCTCGGCTATTATCGGGGGTGTCCTTCATACCAAGATGGGCTGGCCGCTCTGGCTGTCTTTGCTGGCCATTCTAGTCATTGGAGGATTATTCGGCCTGCTGAATGGAATCATGGTCGCAAAATTCGGTTTGCCGCCTTTTATCGCGACACTGGGTACGATGATGATTTCCCGCGGTCTGAGCTCCATTGTCTCAAATGTCCAAAGTGTAACCTTCCCTCTTCGTGGAACAGGTGAAGGTTGGTACAAAGATTTATTCCGAACCCAGGATAATTTCCCGACAGGCTTGATTGTGCTGGTGCTTGTGGCTGTCCTTGCTGCGGTAGTATTGAACAAGACAAAAATTGGCCGCTATATCTTCGCGATTGGCTCCAATAAAGAAGCTACTCGTCTGTCTGGGGTCAATGTTGTCAAATGGGAAGGCATGGCCTATGTCATAGGCGGTCTGTCAGCAGGACTTGCTGCTGTTGCTTATGCGGCCACCTACTCAACTATTCTGCCAGGTACTGGTAACGGTATGGAGCTGGATGCGATTGCCGGTGTCGTAGTAGGGGGTACTTCTCTAGCTGGTGGTGTCGGATCTGTTATTGGTACCATTATCGGGGTCTTCATCATGTCAGTCCTGAAAATTGGTTTGCCTTATATCGATCTACAGCCCCACTATCAACTCTTTATTACTGGTTTCGTTGTTATCGTCGCTGTTTACTTTGATATTTTCATTCGCAAGAATAAGAAAAAATAAGTACAGCCCTCGCTATCATATATATGAGTGTATAAAACATAATAGGAGCTTTTATCATGAGAAAATCATTTAAATTTGCTACTGCGGCACTTCTTGCTGCTGCTGCGATTGGACTAGTTGCTTGTTCTTCTTCTAAAAAAGACAATAAAACTGCGGATAGCAAGGGTGGAGACTATCGGGTAGAAGTGATTGCCAAAGGTTTCCAACATGACTTCTGGAAAGCCGTTAATAAGGGTGCTGAACAAGCTGCAGATGAATTTGGCGCTAAGATTACTTTTGTCGGACCTCAAAATGAAACCGCTATCGCAGAACAATTGGAACAGTTAAATAATGCCATTAACAAAAATCCAGATGCGATTGCCTTAGCAGCACTTGACACAGAATCAGAGCTAGACGCTATTAAACAAGCCCAAGCCAAGAATATCCCGCTGATTGGTTTTGACTCAGGTGTTCCAGGTGCACCAGACGGAGCAATCAAAGCAACAGCCTCTACAGACAACCATGCAGCCGGTGCCAATGCAGCAGAACACTTGTTCCCATTGTTAGAAAAGAAATTGGGCGACAAACCGATTCGTATCGGAGTGGTTTCCCAAGAAGCGAACTCACTTTCTATCACACAACGGACTTCCGGTTTCATTGACAAGATGGTTGAGTTGCTAGAAAAGAAAGGCATCAAGACTGCTGTTGTTGGTCACGATAAATTCAAAAACAATGTTTCTGAATCAGATGCCAAAGCTATCATTGAAGTTCGTGTACCAGCACAAGTAGACGATGCAGCTGGAAAGACAGAAGCATCCACTGTGCTTGAAAAATCAGATACAGTCGCTATTTACGGTTCAAATGAATTTGCAGCTAAAGCGATTATCAACGCAAATGGCAGTTTCAAGGAATCTAAGCTCGGTGCAGACAAGATTTTGGCTGTCGGTTTTGACTCAGGTGCCTTGCAGCAAGATGCGATTCGCAACGGTCTCTTTGTTGGTTCTGTTACGCAAGACCCGATTCAAATCGGCTATCAATCTGTAAAATTAGCTATTGAAGCGGCTCAAGGGAAAGAAGTCAAAGATGTAGACACAGGATCAAAATGGTATGATGCCAAGAACATCGACTCTGATGAAATCAAACCATTGCTTTACCAATAATCAAAATTGTTTGTAAAGATTGGTGTATTGGAGGAGATGAGAATGACATTGATGAAATTACTGGCCATTGACCTAGGTGCTAGTTCAGGTCGTGTCATGCAAGCAATTTACAATGGCCATAGTATCCAGCTATCAGAAGTTCATCGGTTCAAAAACGAGCCGATGAACGTGAATGATGGTCTTTATTGGAATATCCTACATCTGTTCGGAGAAATTAAAATTGGGATCAAGAAAGCTTCAGCAGATGGGATTCCTATTCGATCCATATCCGTTGATACATGGGGAGTAGACTATGCCTACCTAGACCAAAACGGAGATCTGCTCTACCAGCCGCATTGTTATCGTGACAATCGTATGGGCCAATACGAAGAAACTTTTTATAAGAAAATTAGCAAAGAGGCGCTTTTTGAGGAGACAGGCGTACAGCCTGCCTGCATTAATACTGTTCTGCAACTATTCGCTGATTTGCAGGAAAAGCCCCATTTGGCAAGAGTTGCAGAGCGCGTGCTCTTCATGCCGGATTTGATTAACTATCTTTTGTCAGGTGTTTTATCCAGCGAGTATACCATTGCCAGCAGCAGTGGTTTGCTCAATATCAATTCTCAGACATGGTCTGACAGCGTTTTTGAGACGCTGGGGATTCCTAAAAAGTGGTTTGGCGAGGTGACACAGGGAGGAAAAGTCCTGAGAAGCCTGTCGCCACGGATCACACAAGAGCTGAAAATTGAGCCATTTGATGTCATTGCAGGGGCTGGTCATGATACAGCGGCAGCTGTTCTGGCTATTCCTTATGCGAGTGAGCAGCCAACAGCCTTTATCTCTTGCGGTACTTGGTCTCTGGTCGGTCTAGAATCTCAGAATCCTGTAACCAGCCAGGAAGCTTTAGCGGCCAATCTGACCAATGAAGGCTGCTTTGACGGTCGCTATCGGATTTTGAAGAATACGACAGGTCTCTGGATTATCCAAGAACTGCAGCGGGACTGGCACTTGCAAGGAGAGGACATCAGCTTTGCTGAAATGGTGAATCTGGCAAGAGACGTCACGAATAATCGCTCTTGGATCAATCCCAATGACCCTATTTTTGCAGCTCCGGGAGACATGGAGGCTAAGGTCAAGGAGCGTTGTCATATGACCAACCAGTCTGTCCCTCAAAGCAAAGGAGAGGTCGTCCGAGTGGTCTTGGAAAGTCTCGCTTTTGCCTACCGTCAAACCGTGGAGCAAATTGAGAGCTTGACCGGTCAGAAAATCGAGCAGATTCACATGGTCGGCGGCGGTATCCAAAATGAACTGCTCTGCCAGCTGACAGCTGATGTAAGCCAGAAACCAGTCCTAACAGGGCCGATTGAAGCCAGCGCTTTGGGAAATATCTTGGCACAGCTTTTGACCTTGGGTGAGATTCAAGATCGGCAGACTGCCCAAAAGCTCATCAAGGATTCAGAAAAGACCAAGCACTACCATCCTCAAGATGATTCAGACTTGGCTCGGTCCTATCAAGAATTTCAAGCAAGAATGAAAGTAGGAAGCTAGATGTTAAAGCATATTCCAACTATTTTAAGTCCAGAGTTAGTCAAGTATCTGATGGAGATGGGTCACGGAGATGAAGTGGTCATTGCCGATGCAAACTTCCCTGCCCATCGGATTGGTCAGCGGGTGGTTCGCTGTGACGGTCACGGAGTTCCAGCACTGCTAGATGCTATCTTGACTGTCCTGCCCCTGGATAAATATAGCGACTACCAAGCAGGTCTTATGCAGGTAGTGCCGGGAGACCCGACTGTACCAGTCATCTGGGATGACTACAAGGCTTTATTAGAAAAATATCATTATGGTGCAGTCATCAAAAAATTTGAACGCTTTGCTTTCTATGAGCAGGCGGAAAAAGCTTATTTGGTCATCCAAACGGGCGAAGGAGCTCTGTATGGCAACATCATTTTGAAAAAAGGTGTCATTGCCAGCTAATGAAAAAACAGATAAGAGATGGGCAAGGTTGCTTCTGGAAAGGAGCATCCTTGTTCCTCATCCTTATCTGGGACTTTCTTTGCTTTTTTTATCAATTAATTTGTTAAAAAAATCACAAAAATTCTTGCAAAAAGCAGATTTTTACAGTATTATTATATTAACAATATAAATCAAAAGGAGAAATTATATGTCTACATTTTACGTACCCGCTGTCAATCTTATTGGCAAAGGTGTTGTCAGGGAAGTTGGTCCTTATGTTAAGGAGCTGGGTTATAGCAAGGCCTTGCTAGTGACGGATAAATTTATCGAAGGCAGTGATATCCTGCCGCAAATCCTAGCACCACTAGATGCGGAAGGCATCCAGTATGTGGTCTTCAGCGATGTTGAGCCAAACCCGACTTGTAAGAACGTTATGGATGGTGTAGCTACTCTCAAGGAACACAACTGTGACTTCATCATCAGTGTCGGCGGAGGTTCACCACAGGATGCGGCTAGCTGTATTTCAGTTATTGCGACAAACGGTGGCAGACCACAAGACTACGAAGGCTTGCACAAGTCTACTAAGAAAGGTCTGCCAGTAGTGGCAATCAATACTACAGCGGGAACTTCGGCTGAAATTACCATTAACTATGTCATCACAGATGAGGAACGCAAGGTTAAGATGGTTATGGTTGACAAGAATAGCTTGGCCCTGATCTCAGTCAATGACCCCGAACTCATGGTATCCAAGCCAGCTGCCCTCACAGCAGCAACGGGTATGGATGCTTTGACTCACGCGGTCGAAGCTCTCGTCACACCAGGAGCTTACGGTGTAACCAAGAAATTATCTATTGGAGCTATTGAACTTATCAAGGAATACCTTCCTCGTGCGGTTGCCAATGGCCATGATATTGAAGCGCGTGAAGGCATGGTTAATGCCATCTTCCTTGGCGGTATGTCCTTTAACAATGCTGGTCTAGGTTATGTTCACTCCATGGCTCACCAGCTAGGGGCAGTTTACAATCTGCCGCACGGTGTCTGCTGTGCCATGCTCCTGCCAGTTGTAGAACGTGAAAATGCTAAACGGGTACCAGAAGCTTTCCGCAATGTTGCCAAAGCCCTTGGTCTGCCAATCGAAGGCAAGACGGACGAAGAATGTGCAGCTTATGCCATTTCTGAAATCGAAAAACTGTCTGAAACGGTTGGTATTCCGAAGAAACTCACTGAACTTGGTATCGAAGAAAAAGACTTTGATTTTGACTATCTATCTAAAAATGCTTTGATTGATGCTTGTGCGCCAGGCAATCCATTCATGCCGACTCTAGAAGAAACGATTGCTTTTTATAAAGAACTCTTCTAAGAACGAAAAAATTCTGCTGAAACAAACAAGGCTCTGCATGACTCTAGCTTGCAGGGCTTTTTTTATAGGAATGAAAAGGACCTAAACGAAAACTTTGATTACAACTGTAAATTTATTTCAAAAAATTATGTAAAATCTATTGACAAATAAATTCTGTCATGATAAAATTACAACTGTAAACAAAAAAGTTTACGTAAATTTAATCAGAAGGTATGAATACAGCCGGAAGGCAATTATTTTTGGAAGGATTAAAAATTATGTAAAATTATCTTCGTCTAAAAGAGATTTGATTCACTCATAAAAGTAGAGACTGACTCAGTCTTGATTTTTGGAAATTGAATAAGTTATGTAAAATATTATATTGGAGAAGATCTCCCAAATGAACATTTATAGTGGATAAGGAAGAGATTTCTTATCTGAAATTTTGGTAAAAATATAAATTATGTAAAGCGAAAAATGAAGAAAAGTGAGGCAATGCTATGAACAACAACTACAACAATTTTAACAATATGGACGACCTTTTCAACCAACTCATGGGGCGCATGGGCGGCTACAACAGCGAACACCGGCGCTACTTGATTAATGGTAGAGAGGTCACACCGGAAGAGTTTGCTCAGTACCGGGCTACTGGCAAGCTCCCCGGTCAAGGAGCAGGTGAGCAGACTAGCCAGACTGCTGCTCAGGGACCTAAGCAGGATGGTATCCTGGCTAAGCTAGGTCGCAATCTGACTCAGGAAGCTCGTGATGGTAAGTTAGATCCAGTCATTGGGCGTAATAAGGAAATCCAAGAAACTGCTGAAATCCTTTCACGCCGGACCAAGAATAATCCTGTATTGGTCGGAGATGCTGGAGTTGGTAAGACAGCTGTCGTAGAAGGATTGGCTCAGGCTATCGTCAATGGTGATGTGCCAGCGGCAATCAAAAACAAGGAAATTATTTCTGTTGATATTTCCGGTCTGGAAGCTGGTACCCAATATCGTGGTAGCTTTGAAGAAAATATCCAAAACTTGGTCAATGAAGTCAAGGAAGCCGGCAACATTATCCTCTTCTTTGACGAAATCCATCAAATTCTGGGAGCTGGCTCTACTGGCGGAGATAGTGGTTCTAAGGGCTTGGCGGATATTCTTAAGCCAGCACTTTCTCGTGGTGAGTTGACCGTCATCGGGGCTACTACACAGGATGAGTACCGTAATACTATTCTCAAAAATGCAGCTCTGGCTCGCCGGTTCAATGAAGTCAAGGTCAATGCACCGTCTGCCGAAGATACTTATCAGATCCTTCGAGGCATTCGGGATCTGTACGAAAAGCACCACAATGTCATCCTGCCGGATGAAGTGCTGAAAGCGGCTGTGGACTACTCTGTTCAGTATATTCCACAGCGGAGCCTGCCAGACAAGGCGATTGACCTGGTCGACGTGACTGCTGCCCACCTGGCAGCCCAGCATCCAGTAACCGATGTTCATGCGGTTGAACATGAGATTGCTGAGCAAAAAGACAAGCAGGAAGCAGCTGTTGAAAAAGAAGATTATGAAGCAGCTCTGAATGCCAAGACCCGCATTGAAGAGCTGGAAAAGAAAATTCAAAACCACACTGAGGATATGAAGGTGACGGCTACGGTTAACGATGTGGCAGAATCTGTTGAACGTATGACGGGCGTACCAGTTTCTCAAATGGGAGCTAGTGATATTGAGCGCCTTAAGGGTATGAATGACCGACTCAAAGCTAAAGTGATTGGCCAAGACAAGGCTGTGGAAGCTGTGGCTAGAGCTATCCGTCGTAACCGTGCAGGCTTTGATGAAGGCAACCGTCCAATCGGAAGCTTCCTCTTTGTTGGTCCAACTGGTGTTGGTAAGACTGAGCTTGCTAAGCAACTAGCTCTAGATATGTTCGGTACTAAAGAGGCCATCATCCGTCTGGATATGTCTGAATACTCTGACCGGACTGCTGTTTCCAAGCTGATTGGTACCACTGCGGGCTATGTTGGCTATGATGACAACAACAACACCCTGACCGAGCGTGTGCGTCGCAATCCATACTCTATCATTCTCTTGGATGAGATTGAAAAGGCGGATCCACAAGTGATTACCCTTCTCCTTCAAGTTCTAGATGACGGTCGTTTGACAGATGGTCAAGGGAATACAGTCAACTTCAAGAACACGGTTATCATTGCAACTTCTAATGCTGGCTTTGGCTATGAAGCAGGCTTGGAAGAGGATGCAGAAAAGCCTGATCTAATGGATCGACTCAAAGCTTACTTCCGTCCAGAGTTCCTCAATCGTTTTAACGCAGTTATTGAGTTCTCTCATCTCAAGAAAGAAGATTTGATGGAGATTGTGAATCTCATGTTGATCGAAGTAAATCAAACCTTGAGCAAGAAAGAAATTGATCTGGCTGTATCTGATGCAGCTAAGGAATTCCTGCGCGATGCTGGTTATGACCAAGTCATGGGTGTTCGTCCACTCCGCCGTGTCATCGAGCAGCAAATTCGTGACAAGGTGACTGACTTCCACTTGGATAATCTAGATGCTAAGCACTTGACGGCCGATTTGGAAGATGGTGTCTTGGTTATCCGGGAAAAAGGCGCTGCCGCATCTGAAGAAGACAAGCAGGCAGAATAAAGCTTATTAAGCAAACTAACTTTTCAAAGACCTCCTTCTTAGATGAAGGCAGGTCTTTTTTTGATGAGTATGAATTTCAAATAACTCTCTTTTCTGGAAATAAATTAGCATTTATCCCAAAATCTCAACTTAATTCCTCTTGACAACACCTAAAAGAAATGTTACTATTAGGTATATAAAAATATTGAAATCTGATGCTGATGAAAAGCTAGGCTTGCTTAGAAGGTATCGGTAAAATGAAACAAAGTTTTGATATTGCCGAAGCAGTCGATGACTCGAATCAACCTAGCTTCTATCAAATAAGTGATTAGGCTCGCATGCTTTAGGATTTTCAAGGAAAAATTTAGACAATTTGGAGGAAAGCAGCAATGACAACTTTTCTAAAAAGCAGGCAACTTTATGAAGCCAGTATATTAGCCTATCAAGGGGCTCAGCTCTATTTGGAAGAAAACAAGGGACAGATGACGAGTGACACGCCTTTTGCCATTGCCAGTATTTCCAAATTATACACCGATGCCATTGTTTTCCAACTGATTGACCAAGGAAAGCTGACCTATGATACAGGCTTGACGGATATTTTACCGCCAGAAGTGACCAAGCATTTGCCTCAAGCGGAGCAGGTCACTGTACGACATCTGCTGGATCAAATATCCGGCTTTCCGAATTATGAAATGGATCGTCAAACGAATGGAAAGGTTTTGATAGATGACTTGTACAAAGCCGATCGGCGGGTACCTTTTGAAGAAGCCCTGGAAATGTTAGCAGAATTGCCAGCTAAATCATGTCTGGATGGAGATAAAGCCTACTACGCTGATATCAATGCTATGCTCTTAGGAAAAATGGCTGAAACAATAACTGGGCAGACCGCTGAGGAACTGTTAGAGCACATCATTTGCCAGCCGCTTCAGCTTAGTCAGACCCATTGGGCGACAGGCCATGAGAAACTTGCTCCCCTATACAATGGCAAGCAGTCTATAGCTTTTCAAACCTATCTTTCCAGTCAAGTCTACCAAGGCGGTATTGTGGCGACTAACAGGGAGTTAATGACCTTTATCCGTGCTTTCTTTACTGGCAGATTGTTTGCAAAGTCCCATATTCAGCAGCCGGCTTTTCGCCCTATTCAATTCCGCCCTCTCAAGTATGGCAGCGGTATGATGCAGCTGACAATCAGCTCCTTCATGTCTCTCTTTTTCGGTGGCGCGCATGAAATTCGCGGTCATAGTGGGATAACAGGAAGTTTTGCCTTTTATTGTCCAGAAAAGGATGTCTTTGTCACAGGTACCTTCAACCAGACAAAAAAACGTCCCTACCCTACTATTTTTCGGGCTATTGCGGCCGGTGTCAAGAGACAGAAGGATTTAAAACAAGGGAGATGAATAATTTTTTGACGAAAGGAGACTGCTATGAAACAGTCCATAACTACAATTAAGCGCAATGTCATTATCTTTGCATTCTTCAGTACCCTATGTGGCTGGGTTGGTTATGTTGTTGATAAAGTAACCGGTTAAGCTCATTACGAAAATATCGGAACAGAGATAGGAAGCGGCTCTTTAGGGATGCTGATTTGGCTGGTAACTCCGTTAATCTGTACCATCTTTCTCCGAAGCTTTGGCCGAGACGGCTGGAAAGAGGCAGGGTTTTCCATTAATTTTAAACATAACAAAAAATTATACCTTGTTAGTTTTTTAGTCTACCCTCTTGTTACGATGATAGTGATATTCTTGGGATTGATGACACAAGGCATCAGAGTGACAAATGTGAAGGTTGAGTTCACAGCCTATCTTGGAATCTTGCTAACACAGGTCGGAACTCAATTCATAAAAAATATTTTTGAAGAATCTGTTTGGAGGGCAAATCTTACTAATCAATTAATCAAATAAAAATTATCCGATTTAAAACTATATCTACTTGTTGGCTTTATCTGGTGGATTTGGCATCTGCCTTACATTATGAAGTTTCTGTCTGAGAGAGAAATCCAAAATACCTTGCCGGTTGGAAAGTTTACATTCTTCCTTATCGGGATGATAACTGTTGCATGCTGGACGGTCATGTATACAGAGATTTTTAGAATTACCAAATCTGTTTGGCCTCTAGTTATTATGCACACTATGGAGGATGCGGTTATAAATCCTTTACTATTACTAGGATTTGTCTCGGTAGAAAAAAATCAGGCTTTCCTCTTCTCGCTTCCAGTGGGGATGATTCCGACTATTCTTTATCTACTCGTCGGCCTAGCTATACGGAAATGGAGAAAAAAACAGGAGTATGGAAAGGCGAGCTAACAGAGTAACAAAAGATGATAATGTTGATTTATTTTTCTATTTAATAGAGGTAAAAGGCTCTCATAAGTCTATAAAAGTGGGAAAAGTTGACATTTCAACGAATTATGTTCTAATTTTTTTGTACATTTTCAAGTTTTTATATATGTAAATGTCAGAAAAAAGTGTATAATGGATTAGTAAATTAAATTTTAGGAGAGGATTTAATTATGAAAAAGTTGGATATTACAACCATGCCCGACTATAGGAAAGTCGAGGCTGTTGTTCAGTTGTTAGTTAATGGAACCTTAACTAGTTATCGGATTGCGACGGATGCAAACATCAGCAAGATGAGTATCCTGACCTTAACTAAAGGGACCAGTAAGATTAAGAACATTACTTATCAAACTGCGATGGCCTTAATTAATTGGTATGAAGAAAACCATGAAAAATATGGCATCACCATTCATCACAAGGCCGCAGGATAGTCTAAAACTATGATGTAGCTCAACCCTAACCCAGCTAACCATTTGGATAGCTGGGTTTTTCTATGCCTCTTAATGAGACAAGCCGTGGACGCAGTCGGACTTAGGAGCAGCGATGCTCACTTTCTTGCTTTTTTCTGTCCTTAGGGGCAGATTTTTTTGACAGTCCAAGAGTGAACAGTCACCTGTGTAATTCTTGGTCTTTTTGTTATCGTTTTCAAGATTTATAATAAATCTATAAAAAGATGAGATTATCCCTATCTTGCGATATAGGGATAATTTTCTTATAATAGATATGAGACAATTTTTATCGTTTCTACGACCATTGTTTATCCTGTTCTGATGTCAGGACAGATTTTAGTAAAAATAAGGAGAATCCAATGTCACAATTATCAGTTAATGCCATTCGCTTTTTAGGGATTGACGCGATTGAAAAGTCTAAGTCAGGTCACCCTGGCGTAGTCATGGGTGCTGCACCGATGGCTTATGACTTGTTTACTAAACAACTTCGTATCAATCCAGAAGAGCCAAACTGGATTAACCGCGATCGCTTCGTCCTATCTGCAGGACATGGCTCTATGTTGCTTTATGCCTTGCTTCATCTGTCTGGCTTTAAAGATGTCAGCATGGAGGAAATCAAAAACTTCCGCCAATGGGGCTCTAAGACACCAGGTCACCCAGAGTTTGGCCACACAGCTGGTGTCGATGCCACTACTGGCCCACTGGGACAGGGTATTTCTACAGCTACTGGATTTGCTCAGGCAGAGCGTTTCTTGGCTGCTAAGTATAATCGTGAAGGCTATCCAATTTTTGATCATTACACTTATGTCATCTGTGGTGATGGTGATTTGATGGAGGGGGTTTCAGCTGAAGCTGCTTCTTATGCTGGCCTACAAAAGCTGGACAAGCTGGTTGTTCTCTATGATTCAAATGATATCAACCTAGATGGAGAGACTAAGGATTCCTTTACAGAAGATGTTCGCGCCCGCTATGAAGCCTACGGCTGGCATACTGCCTTAGTAGAAGACGGAACAGACCTTGCAGCGATTGATGCAGCTATTAATGAAGCTAAAGCTTCCGGTAAACCATCTTTGATTGAGGTTAAGACTGTTATCGGTTACGGTTCCCCAAACAAGCAAGGAACGAATGCAGTGCACGGTGCGCCTCTTGGAGCAGAAGAAGCGGAAGCTACTCGTAAAGCCTTGGGCTGGGACTATGCGCCATTTGAGATTCCTGAGGAAGTCTATGCTGACTACCGTCAAAATGTAGCAGAGCGCGGTGCAGGGGCATATGATGCTTGGAAACAGCTGGTAGAGGACTACAAGCAAGCCCATCCAGAATTGGCGGCAGAAGTAGCAGCTATCATTGCTGGTCAAGATCCAGTAGAGATTAAGCCAGAAGACTTCCCAGTGCTTGAAAATGGCTTCTCTCAAGCGACCCGTAATTCCAGTCAGGATGCACTCAATGCAGCAGCTAAGGTGCTTCCAACTTTCCTCGGTGGTTCTGCTGACTTGGCTCACTCCAATATGACCTACATCAAGGAAGACGGTCTGCAGGATGATGCCCACCGTCTCAACCGCAACATCCAATTTGGTGTGCGCGAGTTTGCTATGGGAACAATTCTTAACGGTATGGCGCTTCATGGTGGTCTTCGCGTTTACGGTGGTACCTTCTTCGTCTTCTCAGACTATGTCAAGGCAGCTGTCCGTTTGTCTGCCCTTCAAGGCTTACCAGTGACTTATGTTTTCACGCATGATTCTATTGCAGTTGGTGAAGACGGCCCAACTCACGAACCGATTGAGCATCTGGCTGGTCTGCGTGCTATTCCAAACCTGACTGTTTTCCGCCCAGCAGATGCGCGTGAAACTCAGGCAGCTTGGTACCTGGCCCTTAAGAGCCAATCCACTCCGACTGCTCTGGTCTTGACCCGTCAAAATCTGACAGTCGAAGAAGGCACAAACTTTGACAAGGTAGCTAAAGGTGCTTATGTGGTTTACGAAACAGGAGCAGATTTCGATACCATCTTGCTGGCTTCTGGTTCTGAGGTTAATTTGGCTGTTGCAGCTGCTAAAGCACTTGCAGCAGATGGCGCTAAAATTCGTGTGGTCAGCGTGCCATCAACAGAGCTTTTTGATGCTCAAGATGCAGCCTACAAAGAAGAAATTCTGCCAAATGTAGTTCGTCGCCGTGTAGCGATTGAGATGGCAGCTAGCCAGCCTTGGTACAAGTATGTCGGTCTGGATGGTGCAGTTATCGGAATCGACCAGTTCGGTGCCTCTGCGCCAGCAGGCAAGGTGCTGGAAGAATACGGCTTTACAGTTGATCACCTAGCAGAAGTTGTTAAAAATCTTAAATAAAAAAGACATAAAATCAGGGTGTTGCTCATCCTGATTTTTACTTTTTAAAAAATGTCGTTAGGCCAGTCATGCTTCATCCGACTTGAGACGGACTTTGCCTGAAAAGTCAGAATCGTCTTGTAAAAATAGGGGAAATCTGCTATAGTAGTTCATATATGACATTCGAAGGAGAAAAGATATGAATCCAATTATGCTTATTGTATTTGCGGTTGTACTGGTAGGGATGACCTATTTCCAAATGCGTACTCAAAAGAAACAGGCTCAGCAGCGTATGGAAAGCCTTAACAAGCTGCAAAAGGGTTATGAAGTCATTACCATCGGCGGTTTGTATGGAACGGTAGATGAAGTGGACACAGACAAGAAAACAGTTGTTCTGGATGTGGACGGTGTTTACCTGACCTTTGAACTGACAGCAATTAAGACCGTACTGCCATTAACGGAGGGGATTCCTGCTGTTGCTGGTGGTGAAGGAAGCGTTGACGTTCCTGAGGAAGAATCAGCGATTGAAGAGTAAAGAAATAAACAGCTTGCAGGCTGTTTTTTTGTTTTGGTTCATGTAGCTAGGAGGTGTTTGATTGCAACTTTATCTGCCTCGCAGTTTGGACAGGCTGGGTGAGTTTGGATTCTCTGGTTGACATTCTGTCCTTATTTTATATCCTCGGGTTTGAAAAAGCGGATGAATTGCCCACATTCCAAGGATTTATGATATAATGAACTGACAAAACTTTAAATAGGATAAAAAGTATGTTTAGTTTTAAGAAAAAAGAAAAGCTGAACGCGCCGCTGAATGTTCCCAAACACATTGCTGTCATTATGGACGGCAACGGCCGCTGGGCCAAAAAAAGGATGCAGCCGCGCGTGTTCGGTCATAAGGCTGGCATGGAAACCTTGCAAAGGGTGACGATTGCTGCCAAGGAAATGGGTGTTCAGGTCTTGACTGTCTATGCCTTTTCAACGGAAAATTGGTCTCGGCCGGAAAAGGAAGTTTCCTTTATCATGAATCTGCCGGTTGAATTTTACGACCGCTATGTGCCGGAGCTGCACAAGAACAATGTTAAGATCCAGATGATTGGTGACACGGCTAAGCTTCCTAAGGCGACATTTGAAGCTCTGGAAAAGGCTGAAAGCCTGACCAAGCTCAATACAGGTTTGATTCTCAATTTTGCCCTAAACTACGGTGGCCGATATGAGATCAATCAGGCGGTTAAACTGATTGCTCAGGATGTTCTGGATGCCAAACTCAGTCCTGGTGACATTACTGAGGAAGTCATTGGCAACTACCTCTATACCAGCAATTTGCCCAAGATGCTGCGCGATCCGGATCTGGTGATTCGGACCAGTGGAGAGTTGCGCCTCAGCAATTTTCTGCCTTGGCAGTCAGCCTACAGTGAGCTGTATTTTACGGATATTCTCTGGCCTGACTTTGATGAGAAGGCTTTGAAGGCTGCAATTGCAGAATACAGCCGTCGGAATCGACGCTTTGGCGGTGTTTAAGGGAGAAAGTAAAAGAGTATGAGTAAAAATTTACAAAAACGTCTAATCTTTGGAGGAATCGCTCTTGCTATTTTTATTCCTCTGGTATTGACAGGAGGCGTCATCTTTCAGATTTTTGTGGGACTGCTGGCTATGCTTGCAGTGCATGAATTTCTCCAAATGAAAGGTCTGCCGACAGCGACAATCGAGGGTGTCTTGGCTATGCTGGCGGCCTTTGTCCTAACCCTGCCTCTAGAGAACTATCTGAAGTTTCTGCCTGTGGATGGCAATGTCGTGGCCTATGGCTTGGTCGTCTTTCTTCTGTTGATTTCGACTGTTCTAGGTTCCAACTACACTTTTGAAGATGCGGCTTATCCGATTGCAGCTAGTTTTTATGTCGGTCTTGGTTTTAATGCCTTGATTGATGCTCGCTTGATGAATATTGACAAGGTCCTGCTGGCTCTCTTTATCGTCTGGGCTACTGACAGCGGAGCTTATCTGGTCGGGGTGCGTTTCGGTAAAAGAAAGCTGGCGCCGAGAGTTTCTCCTAATAAGACTATTGAAGGAAGCCTGGGTGGCATTCTATCAGCCGTTCTAGTGACTGGAATCTTCATGTTGGTTCGACCGCAAGTGGCGACTCCTTATAATGCTTTTGTCTTTTTGATTCTGGCAGTGCTCTTTAGTATTGCAGGTCAGTTGGGAGATTTGGTCGAAAGCTCAGTCAAGCGTCATTTCGGGGTCAAGGATTCTGGTAAGTTTATTCCTGGCCACGGCGGTGTCTTGGATCGTTTTGACAGCCTTCTCTTCGTCTTTCCGCTGATGCATTTCTTCGGCTTGTTCTAAGACAGTCGAGCGTAGCTGAAAGCAAGGGATGGCAAGCTTGTCTAACGACCGCACAATCTGAGAAGGAACTGGGATTTGGAGCTCAAAATTTTGAGAGGAGCTTCTACCCTATTTTCAAGAGTGTCAGCTATGCAGGGGCGGGAAGCTCGGTATTTGGCCGTTTTCTGCTCCTTCTTTGATTTAAAGAAAAAATAAGATTTCTAGGAAAGGTAAAATATAGAAGTCCATGCAGTTTATAACCTTTATTATTATTTTTGGGATCATTGTGGTGGTCCATGAGTTCGGACACTTCTACTTTGCAAAGAAGTCCGGTATTTTGGTCAGAGAGTTCGCTATCGGTATGGGCCCCAAGATTTTCTCCCATATTGGTAAAGACGGGACGGCCTATACGATTCGGATTTTACCCTTGGGGGGCTATGTGCGCATGGCCGGCTGGGGGGAAGACTCCACTGACATTAAGGTGGGCACACCGGCTAGTCTGACCTTGGATGCAGACGGCAAGGTGGTTCGCATCAATCTCTCTGGCAAAAAGGTTGACCAGACAGCTCTGCCCATGAATGTGACCGGCTTTGACTTTGAGGAAAAGCTGGAAATCACTGGTCTTGTTCTTGATGAGCTCAAGACTTATGCAGTAGATCATGATGCAACGATTGTTGAAGAAGACGGCACTGAGGTGAGGATTGCACCGCTGGATGTTCAGTATCAGAATGCTAGCATCTGGGGGCGCCTCATCACCAACTTTGCTGGCCCTATGAATAACTTCATCCTGAGCGTGCTGGTATTTATGCTGCTGGCCTTTGTTCAGGGCGGCGTTCGTGATGAGAACAGCAATCATTTTCAAGTCATGGATGGTAGTGCTATAGCAGCTGCTGGGGTTCAAAATAATGACCAAATCCTTAAGATTAATGACTATAAGATTAGCAACTGGGCGGATCTAACCAGCGCTCTGGCGAAAATCACAGCCAAGAGCAAGGAAGCGCCGACCTTGTCTGTTACCTACAAACACGGCAGCGAAACGAAAGAGATTACCGTACAGCCTAAAAAAGACGGCAATCGCTATCTGCTGGGTGTATCCCCAACGGTTAAGACAGGCTTCTGGGACAAGGTGATTGGCGGCTTTACTGCAGCTTGGTCTACCACGGTTCGCATTTTGTCAGCTCTGAAAGATATCATCTTCAACTTCAATATCAATAAGCTGGGCGGTCCGGTCGCTATTTACAATTTCAGCAGTCAGGCAGCAGAGCAAGGCTTGCCAGCAGTACTCAGCCTTTTGGCCATGCTGTCGCTCAATATCGGTATTTTCAACCTGATTCCCATTCCAGCCTTGGACGGTGGAAAAATCGTCCTCAATATTCTGGAGGCTATCCGCAGAAAACCGTTGAAAAGAGAAACGGAGACCTATATCACTCTGTCTGGAGTGGCTATTATGATCATCTTGATGATAGCCGTTACCTGGAACGATATCATGAAATTATTCTTCTAGGAAGCTAAAGTTCTTAGAACTATGAAAAAGAAATTATTCAATGAAAGTCAAGGAGTTTTGTTTTTATGAAACAAAGTAAAATGTTAATTCCAACCCTGCGTGAGATGCCTAGCGATGCTCAAGTTATCAGCCACGCTCTTATGCTGCGGGCTGGCTATGTCCGTCAGGTTTCAGCTGGAGTTTATTCTTATCTGCCGCTGGCCAATCGCGTGATTGAAAAAGCAAAAAAAATCATGCGGGAAGAGTTTGACAAGATTGGTGCAGTGGAGATGCTAGCACCTGCCCTGCTCAGTGCAGACCTCTGGCGTGAGTCTGGCCGTTATGAGACCTACGGTGAAGACCTCTACAAGCTTAAAAATCGTGAGAAATCCGACTTTATCTTGGGGCCAACCCATGAGGAAACCTTTACGGCTATCGTCCGTGATTCGGTTAAATCCTACAAACAGCTGCCGCTTAATCTCTATCAGATTCAGCCTAAATACCGCGATGAAAAACGTCCCCGTAACGGGCTCTTGCGGACGCGTGAGTTTATCATGAAAGATGCCTACAGTTTCCACGCTAACTATGACAGCTTGGATGTAGCTTATGATGAATACAAGTCTGCCTATGAGAAAATCTTTACCCGTAGCGAGCTGGATTTCAAAGCCATTATCGGTGATGGTGGTGCTATGGGGGGCAAGGACAGCCAAGAATTCATGGCCATTACGCCGGATCGGACGGATTTGAACCGCTGGGTGGTCTTGGACAAGTCTGTAGCCAGCTTTGATGAAATTCCTGAGGATGTTCAGGAAGCTATTCGAGCAGAATTGACCAGCTGGATGGTATCTGGTGAGGATACCATTGCCTACTCCAGTGAGTCCAGCTATGCTGCCAACCTTGAAATGGCGACAGATGAATACAAGCCAGCAGGACGTGTCGTGACTGAGGAAGAAGTAGCCCGCGTTTCAACGCCTGACTGCAAGACAATTGACGAAGTTGCTGCCTTCCTTGGACTGGAGGAAAGCCAGACAATCAAGACCTTGGTTTACATGGCTGACGAGTCTCCTGTCGTAGCACTTCTGGTCGGCAATGACCAGCTTAATGAAGTCAAGCTGAAAAATCATTTGGCGGCGGATTTCTTTGATGTGGCGAGTGAAGATGAAGTCCGTCAGCTCTTGGGAGCAGGATTTGGCTCACTAGGGCCAGTTAATCTGCCAGAAGGCGTGAGAATCATTGCTGATCGTAAGGTGCAAGATCTGGCTAACGCTGTAGTTGGCGCTAACGAAGATGGTTACCACTTGACCGGTGTCAATCCAGGCCGTGATTTTACCGCTGAATATGTAGATATCCGTGAGGTTCGTGAAGGTGAAATTTCACCGGACGGCCAAGGTGTCCTCAAGTTTGCTCGTGGGATTGAGATTGGACACATCTTCAAGTTGGGAACTCGTTACTCTGACAGCATGAACGCCAATGTCTTGGACGAAAATGGCCGAGCAGTACCGATGATTATGGGTTGTTACGGTATAGGCGTCAGCCGTCTCCTGTCTGCTGTTATGGAGCAGCATGCCCGTCTCTTTGTCAATAAAACTCCTAAGGGTGAATTCCGCTATGCTTGGGGCATCAACTTCCCTAAAGAGCTAGCACCATTTGATGTGCACTTGATTCCGGTCAATGTCAAGGATGAGGAAGCCTTGGCGCTAACTGACCAAATCGAGGCTAACTTGCTAAGTGCTGGTTATGAGGTCTTGGTGGATGATCGCAATGAGCGCGCTGGTGTCAAGTTCAGTGACAGCGATTTGATTGGTCTCCCAATCCGTGTGACAGTTGGTAAGAAAGCTGCAGAAGGCATTGTCGAAGTCAAGATTAAGGCTACTGGCGATACCATTGAAGTCCACGCCGATAATCTGCTAGAAACCTTGTCAATTTTGACAAAATAAAACAAACTGCCAGTTTTGTCTGGCAGTTTTCTTTTGCTTATTGGTCTTGAAAATGCTATAGTAGGAAAAAATAGATTGGAGGACCGAATGATGGGATTATTCAGCGGTTTATTAGGCAATGCCTCTCAGAAAGATATTGAAAAAACGGAAAGACAATTGGAGGATATTCTGACATCAACAGAGAATGTGGAACTAGCTTTTAGCCTCATTCGCGACTTGATTGTCTTTACAGATAAGCGGTTAATCTTGGTCGACAAGCAGGGAATGACTGGCAAAAAGACTTCTTATAAGTCCTTTCCTTATCGCTCTATCAGTCGCTTCTCAGTGGAAACAGCCGGCCATTTCGACTTAGATGCTGAGCTAAAAATCTGGGTTTCCAGCGCTCAAGAGCCAGCAGAAGTCCTGCAATTTACCAGCGATCGCAGCGTCATCGCTATCCAAAAGGCCTTAGCGGAAGCAGTGCTAAGATAGCATATTGCCCCTTTGGGATTTAAAAATAAACAGAAAAGCCTTCTGAGTATTAACTATAAAGTTAAATCACTCAGAAAGCTTTTTTTATTCTTCTTTGAGTCCTTGTCCCTTCAAATAATCAAAGACAACATCCGGTTTATCTTGGAGTTTCCTGAAGAAAGTCTGACTACTTTCAGAGTCACTTGCTGACTGAATCAGTTGTTCTTGATCTATTTTGCTGAGGTCAAAGTCAAAAATGGCTATAGCATTTTTCTTGTCTTCAGAAATTTTAAGATGAATTTTAAGTCCTTTTAGCTTTTCTTGATTTTCAATCATGGGACTTTTCTTAAGATCTTCACTATAGGATTTCTTTAATTCTTCAACACTCATTTTTTGATTTTCTTCAGGGATAGCCTGGCTGGAAATGAGCTGGAAAGATAGGATCTTGTCTTTAGTATAGAAAAGTTTGACTGAATTAGTATAATACTCATCGATTTTTTTAGAAAAAGTTTTCGTCTGTGTCTTTTCTTCTTTGGTTTTACTTTGGCTCTGACTTTGCTTGGGTGTATTTTCTTGTTTATGCTGACTGGTTGTGCTACAAGCAGTTAGAGTCAGTAGACAGATGCTAGCTAGTAAGATTTTCTTCACAGTTAAGACTCCTTTAGGTAAATGTTTTTTCTATTATATCATAACTTAGGACCAAGAAAAAAGTCTTGATAATTATATGGGGAGCTGAGCATTGCTCTGTCCTTTTTCTATCGAAAAAAGTGCTGATTTATGGTAAAATAGGGTCACTACTGTACGAGGAAATGTCATGTCAAACAAGTTTGAAATTTTAATGAATCAGCTGGATATGCCACTGGAAATGAGAAATTCAGAGGCCTTTTTGAATGCTGAAATTGAGAAGGTTCTGGTCCACAAGGTCAGTCGGGTCTGGGAGTTTCAATTTTCTTTTGCGAATATTCTGCCCATTGAGATTTTTCGGGAATTGCAGAAGCGCCTAGCTCAAGAGTTTTCTAAGACGGGTAATCAGGCTATTTTTGAAATTCACTGTCAGGCCCCTCGGGTATCGGATGACCTATTGCAGGCTTATTACCAGCTGGCCTTTGAGGAGGGGCCATGTGCCAGCCATGGCTTCAAGAGCTTGTATCAGGATTTGCGGGTCCATTTGGATGGGGATAAGCTGCTAATTGAGGGTGCTTCGACCATTGACACGGAGCATTTTCGGAAGAATCACCTGCCCAATCTCAGCCAGCAGCTGGTCAAGTACGGCTTTCCTCAGCTGACCTGTGAGGTCCAGCACAGCGATGAGTTGACCCAGCAACAGGCAGAGAATTTCCAGGCTGAGAATGACAAGATTGTCCAGGCAGCCAATGAAGAGGCTCTCAAAGCCATGGAATCCCTGCAGCAGATGGCACCACCGCCAGAGGAAAAGCCAGCCTATGACTTCCAAGCTCGCAAGGCCGCGGCTAAACCAAAGCTGGACAAGGCAGAGATTACCCCTATGATTGAGGTCCAGACTGAGGAAAATCGTCTGGTCTTTGAGGGAATGGTCTTTGATCTGGAGCAGAAGGTCACTCGGACCGGCCGGGTCTTGCTCAATTTCAAGATGACAGACTACACTTCCAGCTTTGCCTTGCAGAAATGGATGAAAAACGAAGAAGAAGCCAAGAAGTTTGACATGATTAAGAAAGGCGCCTGGCTGCGCGTGCGGGGAAATGTGGAGATGAACAACTTCACCCGCGACCTGACCATGAATGTGCAGGATGTGCAGGCCGTCACTCACTATGAGCGCAAGGATCTGATGCCTGAGGGGGAGAAGCGGGTTGAATTCCATGCTCATACCAATATGTCTACTATGGATGCCCTGCCTGAGGTCGAGGAAATCGTTGCAACGGCAGCCAAGTGGGGCCACAAGGCTGTCGCCATTACTGACCATGGCAATGTGCAGAGCTTTCCCCATGGCTACAAGGCTGCCAAGAAAGCTGGTATCCAGCTGATTTACGGTATGGAAGCCAATGTTGTAGAAGACCGGGTGCCCATCGTCTACAATGAAGTGGACATGGAGCTGAGCAATGCGACCTATGTAGTCTTTGATGTGGAAACAACAGGGCTTTCAGCTGTTTACAATGACTTGATTCAGGTTGCGGCCAGTAAGATGCACAAGGGTAATATCATCGCAGAGTTTGATGAGTTTATCAATCCTGGCCATCCTCTGTCGGCCTTTACGACGGATTTGACTGGGATTACAGATGAGCATGTCCGCAATGCCAAACCGCTAGAGCAAGTTCTGAAAGAGTTTCAGGAATTTTGCCAGGACAGTGTCCTCGTTGCCCATAATGCTACCTTTGACGTGGGCTTTATGAATGTCAACTATGAGCGGCATGGCCTGCCGAAAATCACTCAGCCAGTCATTGACACACTGGAATTTGCCCGCAACCTCTATCCAGAGTACAAGCGTCATGGTCTGGGGCCTTTGACCAAGCGTTTCCAGATTGCTCTGGAGCATCATCACATGGCCAACTATGACGCGGAAGCGACGGGCCGCCTCCTCTTTATCTTTATCAAGGATGTGGCTGAAAAGCATGGTGTGACCAATCTCAAGGATTTGAATACGGATCTGGTTGATGAGAATTCCTACAAGAAGGCTCGGGTCAAGCATGCGACCATCTATGTGAAAAATCAGACGGGACTAAAGAATATTTTCAAGTTAGTCAGTCTGTCCAATACCAAGTATTTCGAAGGTGTCCCGCGAATTCCACGGACCGTGCTGGATGCCCATCGTGAAGGACTGATTCTGGGCTCAGCCTGTTCAGAAGGCGAAGTCTATGATGCTGTTGTCTCTCAGGGGGTGGATGCGGCTGTCGAGGTAGCCAAGTATTATGACTTTATTGAGGTCATGCCACCAGCTATCTATGAGCCACTGATTGCCAAGGAGCAGATCAAGGACCAGGAAGAACTGCAGACCATTATTCGCAATCTGATTGAGGTCGGAGATCGCTTGGGCAAGCCTGTCCTTGCGACGGGAAACGTCCACTATATCGAGCCGGAAGAAGAAATCTATCGTGAGATTATCGTACGGAGTCTGGGTCAGGGAGCCATGATTAACCGGACTATTGGCCACGGTGAAAATGCCCAGCCGGCTCCGCTTCCTAAGGCTCACTTCCGGACCACCAATGAGATGCTAGACGAATTTGCCTTCCTAGGCGAGGATTTGGCTAAGAAGCTGGTTATCACCAATCCGAATCAGCTGGCGGAGACCTTTGAGCCGGTAGAGGTGGTCAAGGGGGACCTCTATACGCCTTTCATTGACAAGGCCGAGGAGACGGTTGCCGAGCTGACCTATCAAAAAGCATTTGAGATTTATGGCAATCCTCTGCCAGATATCGTGGACTTGCGGATTGAAAAGGAGCTGACCTCTATCTTGGGGAATGGCTTCGCCGTGATTTATCTGGCTTCGCAGATGCTGGTGCAACGATCCAATGAGCGGGGCTATCTGGTAGGTTCACGGGGGTCAGTCGGATCCAGCTTTGTTGCGACCATGATTGGGATTACCGAGGTTAATCCTTTGTCACCCCACTATGTCTGTGGCAAATGTCAATACAGCGAGTTCATCACGGACGGCTCCTATGGTTCTGGCTTTGATATGCCGGATAAGGACTGTCCAGAGTGCGGCCACAAGCTGAGCAAGAACGGTCAGGATATTCCATTTGAGACCTTCCTTGGATTTGACGGGGACAAGGTACCCGATATTGACTTGAACTTCTCTGGAGAGGATCAGCCGAGCGCCCACTTAGACGTGCGGGATATCTTTGGTGCGGAGTATGCCTTTCGGGCTGGTACCGTTGGTACCGTTGCGGCTAAGACGGCCTATGGATTTGTCAAGGGCTATGAGCGTGATTACGGGAAGTTCTACCGGGATGCCGAAGTTGAGCGTTTGGCGCAGGGAGCTGCCGGAGTCAAGCGGACGACTGGACAACACCCGGGCGGAATCGTTGTTATCCCTAACTACATGGATGTTTATGACTTTACACCGGTCCAATATCCAGCTGATGATGTGACGGCCGAGTGGCAGACCACCCACTTCAACTTCCATGATATCGATGAAAATGTCCTCAAGCTAGACGTTCTGGGACACGATGATCCGACCATGATTCGGAAGCTTCAGGACTTGTCTGGAATTGATCCTAATGACATTCCTATGGATGATGCCGATGTCATGGCCCTCTTTTCTGGGACAGATATTCTGGGTGTGACTCAGGAGCAAATCGGTACGCCGACTGGTATGCTGGGGATTCCAGAGTTTGGGACTAACTTTGTACGGGGTATGGTTGATGAGACCCATCCGACCACCTTTGCCGAGCTCTTACAGCTATCTGGTCTCTCTCATGGTACGGACGTTTGGCTGGGCAATGCTCAGGACTTGATTAAGCAAGGGATTGCTGACCTGTCCACCGTTATTGGCTGTCGGGACGACATCATGGTTTACCTCATGCACAAGGGCTTGGATCCGAAGATGGCTTTTACGATCATGGAGCGCGTGCGGAAGGGCCTTTGGCTGAAGATTTCTGAAGAAGAGCGCAATGGCTATATCGCAGCCATGAAGGAAAACAATGTGCCAGAGTGGTACATCGAGTCCTGTGGAAAGATCAAGTACATGTTCCCCAAGGCCCATGCGGCAGCCTACGTTATGATGGCCCTGCGGGTGGCCTACTTCAAGGTGCATCATCCGATTTATTACTACTGTGCTTATTTCTCCATCCGGGCTAAAGCATTTGATATCAAGACCATGAGTGGCGGACTTGATGCCGTCAAGCGCCGGATGGACGAAATCGCTGAAAAGCGTAAGAACAACGAAGCCTCCAATGTAGAAATTGACCTTTATACAACCTTGGAAATCGTCAATGAAATGCTGGAGCGGGGTTTCAAATTCGGAAAGTTAGATCTCTACAAGAGCCATGCAACTGAGTTTCTCATCGAAGGAGATACCCTTATTCCACCATTCTCCGCTATGGACGGTCTGGGTGACAACGTTGCCCGCCAAGTAGTCAGAGCGCGCGAAGAAGGCGAATTTCTCTCTAAGACAGAACTCCGCAAACGCGGCGGCCTCTCTAGCACCCTAGTCGAAAAAATGGACGACATGGGTATTCTAGGAAATATGCCCGAGGATAACCAGTTGAGTTTGTTTGATGAGTTGTTTTAAGAAGGAGGTTCATGGAAAATATTACGGAACAATTTAATGCGGTTGCTTTAGAATATGATTGGGTAACCACTCTTTTGGAAGGCAAGCCTGATTATCTACTGAATAATTTGCCTGACAGTAGAGTTTCCGCTTTGGATATTGGTTGTGGCGGAGGGAATACCTGCATTTTTCTGTCTTCATATTTTCAACATGTGACAGGAATAGATCTATCTGCAGATTTTCTGCAGATAGCAAAAGATAAAGTAGAAAAAGAAGATTTACAGAATATAGAGTTACTGCAGGATGATTTTTTAACCGCTGTTTTTGAAAAGCAATTTGATTTTATTTTTAGTCGAACGACATTTCATCATTTGGACATCCCTGAAGCTTTGGAAAAATGTAAGAAATTATTAAAGCCAGGTGGCATCCTGTTTGTTATGGACAATGTATCAGAAAAGCCCACTCCTTCAACTTGGACCTATGTTGTAGGCGCTTATTTAGATTTTCCTCGACACTGGAAAAGATTCGGCTTGAAAAATGCCAGAAGAATCTTCAAACATAGCACCTCCAAATCTTGGCTCAATCATTTAGCAACAGATCGCTACCTTTCTAAAAAAGGATATGAAGAGATTTATGGGAAGTTGCTGCCAGGCTGTAAATTAATTCAGGATGGTTGGAATATGAAAGTCATCTGGCATCATAAACCAATAGATGGTTAACAAAGGAAAGGACTCTCTCATGAAACTTACCATTTCCGCTCAAGATAAGCCTGCGCAAAAGGAATTTGATTACCAGCTGGATCTTGATCCAGATACGATTTTGAAAATGACTTCCTTAATTTGCGGCACAGTGGCAGCGGTTAGCCTGCTGTCCTTGTTTAAAGAGAAATAACAAAAGAAAAGGAGAAGCAGCATGGTTCTGCCAAATTTTAAAGAAAATCTAGAAAAATATGCGAAATTATTGGTTGCGAATGGAATTAACGTCCAACCTGGTCACACTTTGGCTCTCTCTATTGATGTAGAGCAGCGTGAGCTGGCTCACTTGATTGTCAAGGAGGCCTATGCTCTGGGTGCTCACGAAGTCATCGTCCAATGGGCGGATGATTTGAGTACGCGGGAGAAATTCCTCCATGCGCCAATGGAGCGCTTGGACAATGTCCCAGAATACAAGGTTGCTGAGATGAACTATCTCCTCGAAAAGAAAGCTAGCCGCTTGGGCGTTCGTTCATCTGATCCGGGGGCTTTGAACGGCGTGGATGCCGAGAAATTATCGGCTTCTGCTAAAGCTATGGGGATAGCCATGAAGCCGATGCGAATTGCAACCCAGTCCAATAAAGTCAGCTGGACAGTTGCAGCAGCAGCCGGTACAGAGTGGGCTAAGAAGGTCTTTCCAAACGCAGCCAGCGATGAGGAAGCAGTAGACTTGCTTTGGGATCAGATTTTCAAAACCTGCCGTGTCTATGAGGATGATCCAGTAGCCGCTTGGCAGGCCCATGAAGAAAAACTCAGCTCAAAAGTTAAGGTTTTAAATGAAGAGCAATTCACTGCTCTGCACTACACAGCGCCGGGAACTGACTTGACATTGGGCTTGCCCAAGAACCATCACTGGGAGTCAGCTGGCAGTCTAAATGCTCAGGGCGAGTATTTCATTGCCAACATGCCGACAGAAGAGGTCTTTACAGCACCGGACTTCCGCCGAGCTGAAGGTTATGTGACTAGCACCAAGCCACTCAGCTACAATGGCAACATCATCGAAGGCATCAAGGTGACCTTCAAGGATGGCCAGATTGTGGACATTACTGCTGAAAAGGGCGACCAGGTTATGAAGGATCTTGTCTTTGAAAATGCGGGTGCGCGTGCTTTAGGTGAGTGTGCCTTGGTGCCAGATCCAAGCCCGATTTCCCAATCAGGCATTACCTTCTTCAATACTCTCTTTGATGAAAATGCTTCTAACCACTTGGCTATCGGTGCAGCTTATGCGACTAGTGTAGTCGGCGGAGAGAATTTCTCTGAAGAAGAGCTAGAAGCAGCGGGTCTCAACCGCTCGGATGTCCATGTGGACTTTATGATTGGCTCTAACCAGATGGATATTGACGGCATCCGAGAAGACGGCAGTCGTGTAGCAATCTTTAGAAATGGAGACTGGGCAATCTAAGATTTTGAGCTGCCTTGAATGGCGCATTCCATAATGACAGCTTCCATTTGCTTTGTGAGAAGCCTTGCTAGAAATATAGAAAGAAGGGGAATATATGATTGGTAGTATGTTTGTTGGTTTTATCATCGGCCTTATCGCTGGGGCTATTACCAGCCGTGGGGAGCGCATGGGCTGTATTGGGAAAATCCTCTTGGGCTGGTTTGGTTCCTTGATTGGTCAATTTCTCTTTGGCTATTGGGGACCAATGCTTGCTGATACAGCTATTGTTCCATCAGTTCTAGGAGCAGTTATCCTCTTGGCTATTTTCTGGAGACGGGATAGTTAGAATAGAAAAAGAAAAAACAACAGCTATACAAAATTATTAGCTGTTGTTTTCTTTGGTCAATTTACAAGCTATACTTTCTACTATGAATAAACAATGATAAAGTAGAACTCTAAAGTTTATAATATTTTATTTGATTTTGAACGGTTACATTTCCAACATAATGTTTGCAAATTTTCTGGTGTAGATAATCCGCCTTTAGAAATTGGAATAATATGATCAATTTCTAATAGTAAAAGACTTTGCTCTTTGGTTGACGCACCGCAAATTTGGCATGTATAATTATCGCGCTCTTTAATATAGTTGTGTAATCTATTTGCCATAAATGATCGTTGAGTTTGAATACTTCTATTATATTGAATTTGTTCTAAAATATATTGATAGACTGCTTCAATAGTTTCGTTGTTAAAAGTAATTGTTGTTCTTTGAGAACTGTTCCCAGAGTTACTTACATATTCAAAAACATATCTAGTGTATTCAATATCAATATCAGGAACATTGACTTCTAAATGTTGTATTAAATCATGTTCGTAATATTTAATGATATATTTTGGGGCTTGAAAATTATTTTTAATATTTTCAAGCCTATCTTTCAGATTCCCCAGAGTATTTTCTATCCGCGAAATATTTTCGTTAATTTCTTCAAGTTGCTTTAGGTTTTCTTCGCTTGCTTCTATATCGAAATATTTGCATAGATATTTAATAGGTTCTTCTGAAGAATGTTTAACAATATACAAAGAAGCTGGATAGACTTTATCATTATTATAAGTTCGGATATTTCTATCTCTTCGATAGTTATACCTACTTGTATTTTCAAAAGATGCTAAATGAATATGTTCTCCTATAACCTTCTTTGCTTTAAAACAATTATTGTTTGGTATTAACTTAGCATACTCTGCAATATCGTTAAACTCTTTAATTGTATCTGTAATGTTATTTTTTTGTTCTAGAAAATCTGAACTATTAAAATAAAGGTTTTTCATCAAATTTCTAATTTGAATGTAAATAATGCAAAAAATAAACGTACCAATTGTTGTTATAATTAAGCCTAAAAATTGGCTCCATAAAAAAGGTAGCAAAGAAGGTAATAAAGCTAGACATACCAACAAAATAGTGATATCAATAAACTTTTTTATGAGAATTCCTCCTCCTAAAATTTTTAAAATAATCTCTTCATTTTTATAAACAATTAATAAAGCTAGTCTTAAATTATAACATCAGTATTTTTGATAATGATATATAAGTTATCTACTCAATCACCAACATGCCGTCTTTGACTGCAAATGGGTCTTTTTCATTGATGCGGTCGTAGAACATGATGCCGTTGATATGGTCGATTTCATGCTGAACGACGATGGCATTGTAGCCCTTGAGCTTGATACGATGCTTTTGACCGTCCTTGTCAAAGTAATCCACTGTCACTCGCGCATGACGAACCACGTAGCCCGGTACTTCTCGATCGACTGATAGGCAGCCTTCACCATCAGCTAAAGCTGCATCCTGAACGGAATGGGCTACAATCTTAGGATTGTACATCAGTGTTTGCAAACTATAAGCTTCCTTAGGCGGATTGCCCTCTTCGTCCTCAGGGTTGGGAACTAAGACAGCGATAAGCCGTTTGGAAATATCCAGCTGGGGAGCAGCTAGACCAACACCGCCTCGAAGCCCCATTTTTTCTGCCATGACTGGATCCTGGGAATGCTTGAGAAATTGCATCATTTTCTCTCCTAGAATAATGTCCTGATCAGACAGAGGGAAGCTGACTTCTTCAGCGATAGCGCGCAGGGTCGGATTGCCCTCGCGGATAATGTCCTTCATATCAATTAAATGGGCTGGTTTGGTTAATCGTTCAATAACAGATGTTTTTTCACTCACAGACATGATTCTCTCCTTTTTCTATCCTTCATCATAACATAAAAGCTGTAAGAAATAAAGGCGGGAACGGTTTTGGCTGGCTGGGGGTGCCTGCTTTTGAATGGAGGCACAGGGATCCATAATATTCCTGACAAAGAAATTGCGTCTTGACCCAAAAAACTGTATGATAGAGGTAGTGTGAATTTTAAAGGAAAATAGAATGAAAAAATTGATGGAAAAGGTGAGTATCCTCTCGCTTTCTTTGATTCTGACTACGGCTTTTTCGATTTCCAGTGCCCAGTCGGCTATGTTTGCTTTTTATAAGGGGATTCCAGAAAGTTGGGTAGAACTTCTGGTTTCCTTGCCTTCAGCTGGGATTATGCTCATGTTGCTGTTTAACAGAGTCATTGAAAAATACCTGACAGAGCGCCAGATGATTGTCAGTGGACTTGTGATTTTTTTACTTTGCGGGCTTCTTCCTCTTCTTAATCAGTCTTACTGGCTTATGTTTGCCTCTCGGCTTGTCTTTGGGATGGGAATCGGTCTGCTCAATGCCAAGGCGATTTCGATTGTTAGCGAGCGCTACAAGGGACAGGAACGTGTTCGGCTTTTAGGACTGAGAGGCTCGGCAGAAGTAGTCGGGACAGCCCTCTTGACCTTTGGAGTCAGTTTGCTGCTGCCTCTGGGTTGGCAGGCTGCCTTTCTCGTCTATAGCTTTGGCCTTGTGGTTTTGGCGCTTTATCTGCTTTTTGTTCCTTATGACAAGGTCTCTGAAAAGCAGCACGAGCAGTCTGAATTGACTCCCAAGCTAAGCCGGCAGGATTGGCAGCTGAGTCTAGCTTTTGCCTTTGTGGCGGGGGTCATTGTGCTGACTTATATTGCCATCAATGTGCGCGTGCCGGGAATTGTAGAGAAGTCTGGTATGGGGACGGCCCAAACTGCAGGCGTGATTCTTTCCTTGATGCAGTTGATTGGGATTGCAGCGGGTATCAGCTTTGCTAGTTTGACCCGTCTTTTTGGAGATAAACTGCTGATGCTTTCTGGTCTGGTTTTTGGACTGACTCAGATTATCATAGGCTTCTCACCTAATCTCTTGTCACTCAGCATGGCTACTATTAGCGCCGGCTTTGTCTATAGTGTCGGTCTGACGACCATTTTCTACACCCTGTCCGAGCGCATTTCTGCCCACCTGCTCAATCAAGCCACTTCTATCGTGATTTTAGGCTGCAGTATCGGAGCAACGGCCACTACATTTGTCCTCAGTTTCATTGGGAGATTCTCTAACGCCCCAGCCTTTATCTTCAGCGTTTTGGGGCTGGCTATGATTCTGACCTCGCTCTTTGTGCTAAGATTTAGCAAAGAAAAGAGCGGAATAGCTCCAGAAAGCTAGGAGGTTATATGATGCGTCTGGATAAATTTTTAGCAGAAAATGGTCTGGGCTCCCGCGCTCAGGTTAAGCAGATCCTAAAGAAAGGGCTGGTTTTGGTCAATGGCAGAGCAGAGAAATCACCTAAGATCCAGATTGATGAGACAGCAGATGAGATTATTGTTTCTGGCCAAAGGCTGACCTATGAAAAATTCGTCTACTACCTTCTCAACAAGCCGCAGGGAGTGATTTCAGCGACAGAGGATGACCGTCATAAGACGGTTCTGGACTTGCTGGACAAGACCGCCCGTCAGAAAGAAGTTTTTCCTGTCGGCCGCTTGGATATTGATACCCACGGTCTGCTCCTTCTGACCAATAATGGTAAGCTAGCCCATGCCATGCTGTCACCCAAAAAGCACGTAGAAAAAATCTACCGAGCTCAAGTGGCAGGCCTGATGAACCAAACAGATGTAGAGCGCTTTGCTGCAGGAATAGAACTGAAAGACTTCACCTGTCAGCCGGCTCAGCTCAAGATTGTAGAGCTGGATGAGGAAAAAGAAAAGTCCCTCGTAGAAATCACCCTAGCCGAAGGCAAGTTCCACCAGGTCAAGCGCATGGTGGCTTCCTGCGGAAAAGAAGTTACGGATCTTCAGCGCCTCACGATGGGGCCCCTACAGTTGGATCCTGCATTGGCTCTTGGAGAATGGCGGAGGCTGACCGAGGAAGAAATGCTTTCTTTGGCAATCTTTGGGGTTGAATTGTAAATGACTTAGTACTTCACAGCTAATTTTTTACATCTCACATAGTTGTAATCTACCAAATGCTAGCCCAAGTCACAAATTTTTTCACTAGTGAATGTTTTTCTGGTTAATATATATGGTATAATAAATTTCAAGATAGTAAACAGTTAGTTTGCTAGAAATGAGAATTAACTGTTAGAATCATTATAGAGGAGGATGTTATGAATCAGAATGAGTGGGTTGCGCAGTTTGAAGCTACTTATCATCGAAAACCAACAGCTCAAGAGTTTCAAGCGGCAAAGACAAGCGGGCAGTTTGTAACTCAAGAAATTCCTAAAGCAACAACGATGCTTCAAGCTAAGAACAAGCGCCGTAACCTTATAGTGGGGATTTCAATCGCTGTTACAGTCTTAGGAATTTTGGTGTTCGTCCTATTTGGCATGGGACCGAAAATTTCAGATCTTGATGGCGTATGGATTAATCCAGCTGACTCTATTTCTTTTGTTTATGAACTGAATGATAAGAAAAAGCTATTTAATGGTAAAAAAGATATTGAAAAATTAGCTGAAGGAGACAAAGCTAAGGCTGATTTTGAAAAATTTATTAAGGAAGAAAACGATCCAAAAATTAAGACCTTAGCTGATTTTGATAAGCATTTCAAACTCAATACCAAGGCCATCTTTTCTGCTTATATTGACGAAAACAAGATTTACCACCTTCTGCAAAATGATGGCAGTATGATTATTTATGATAGTCGTTCAGGTATCAATAGTTCAAATGACTCACAGTATATCAAGCGTCTTCGATTTTATAAAGTTCAGTATCCTAAGGCATTTGTTGGTGAGTGGAAAATTCGTTATAAAAATAGTGAAAATTCAAAGAACGTAAGTATTTCTGATGTTGGAATTGTAAATATAGAATCCGATCGTGATGAAGAATATAATTCTAGTGATTCGAGTAGATTGGGGCTCTATCCCTTTGTAGAATATACGAAATTGATTGCTGATAATCCTGAAGAGAAACTGAGTGAAAAAGAAGTTGGGGAAAAGATTGCCATGATTAAAGAATCAGTCAGTGAAGAAGGCTATCAAGTCAAAAGTAATAAGGATATCTACATTGATATCAATTCTAACAATTATTTCGTGGTAGTTCAAAATGGTAAGAAAATACTTATTCTTGATACTGGCGGTACAATCAGAGCAAGTTTAGAAAGATAGATGAACTAAAGTTTTTTAACCAGTCCTAGGAGGCTGGTTTTTTATGACTATCCTGAGCAGATTATCTTTTTATTTGCTTGCTGGGGAATAGCCGCTTATGCTTGGCTATCTCGAAAAAATTACAATTTAGGTGGGAAGAAGATAGAGTAGAATCATTTGACAAAGGTAGACCTTCTTGGTAGAATAAGTATGTCGTAAAGACAAATAACTTCTTCTTGGTTGCAGGCCATGCCAAACCTGTCACTCGGATGAAGCGTAAAGAAAAGGAGTATATCATGGCAATCTCAAAAGAGAAAAAAAATGAAATCATTGCACAATACGCACGTCACGAAGGTGACACTGGTTCAGTAGAGGTTCAAGTTGCTGTCCTTACTTGGGAAATCAACCACCTCAACGACCACATCAAACAACATAAAAAGGACCACGCTACTTACCGTGGTTTGATGAAGAAAATCGGTCGCCGTCGTAACCTTTTGGCTTATCTTCGTAAGAATGACGTTAACCGTTACCGTGAGTTGATCAACTCTCTTGGACTTCGTCGTTAATTCAAGATACAAAGGCCGTCAAAAGCACAAAGCAAAAATAGAAAAATTGACGAAGAAACTTCAGTTTCTAGGAGATTTTGTCTTTTTTGCAAAGTGCTTAGGCCGTGTTCAATTGAATACAAAAAGTTAAAGCTGCTCTACTAAAGAGTGGCTTTTCTTTTTCACTAGGATTTTAGCCCGAGCTCAAATTGGCTCTCTGGTTTTAGAGACCTTTTTATTCATCATTCTTCTTAGTTCGTTTTGGCATATTCAAATATTGTTTCCTAGTCTAATTCTTCTAATTTTTCCAAACAAAAAGCTCTTCTATGATTTTAGAAGAACTTTTTTCTATCAGAGGCTTTACTCTTTCAAGAATTTTTGGATTGCAGGAGCGGCAGTGATAGCAAATCTTTCGTCAATGCGATGTTCCCCACCTTCTACAGTGACCAGCTTTGCATTTGGAATGGTCTGGCTCGCTTCGACCGCATACTGGTAGGGCACGACTGCATCATCAGTGCCGTGGATAATGAGGGTCGGAGCCGTGATTTTGGCCTGCTCTGCTTGGATGTCAATGTCTAAGGCATCGATTAGATAAATCTTGCCCAGAGTGGTATTGTGGTGTGTCAGGCTGTCTGGAAGTTGATCGAAGTCGGGACTTCCAAGCTCGCGGTAGGTTTCCTTGGCATCGTCAAAAAGAACGAAAGCTGGAAAAATGAGCAGGAGTTTGTGTACGCGGTCCGGATAAGCAGCAGCATAGAGACTGGCAACGACACCGCCTTGGCTGGCACCGAATAAACTCATTTTGCTCTTATCTACAAAGGTCTCAGAACTCAGCTTTTCCATGACTTGAGTCAAGTCTGTGAGTTCGGTCTTGACCGACATATTAAGCATGTCTTGTCCACCGCTTTTCGATTGGCGACTGCCGCCGTAGAAATCAAAGCTGTAAACCAGATAACCTTGCTTTGCCAGCAGTTGGCTGTACATGTCATATTGTTCAAGGGTGTTGTTCAATCCATGTGCAATGACAATGGTCGGCAATTTTTTACTCTTGTAGTCACGAGGAGCAGTAATCTTTCCGTAGAGCTGCTTGTCAGCGTATGAAACGCTGTATTCCTCGGACACAATGTCCTCTGTCGGAGTCGGTTGATTTTCGCTTTTCTCACTAGAAGCTGTTTGTGTGGTTTCTGGCTTAGGAGGAGTAGGATTTGATTTGGTTTGGGAATGCCAGAAGAAAAGAGCAAGAGCAGTCAAACTCAGAATGGCTAAAAAAGCCCAAATGTATTTCATAGTTCTCTCCTTTCAGTATTTGTAGTATTATAGCGGAAATGAATGTATTTTACAAGGAGAGAGCTTTCTTGTTTTTGATTTTTCTGGATTTCATACAAGAAAATCCAATTTAGTTATCTAAGCGAGATTCCGATAACCTTGAGTTTTTTAGAAAATCTTGCTAAACTGTAGCTACTAAGATAAAAACACAGTTCTGGTTGGTAGTCCAGACGCAAAAAATCCATTTTTTGTCAGTAACCATCCTCCTTGGTTGTCCATTCTTAGGGATTTTTAAAGGAGGTGCTGTCATGGATAAGATTTCAATGACGCTGACAGTTTATTTTGAAGAGGGATTTTGGCACGGTCTTTTCGAGCAGGAACATGCTCAATCTTATAGAGTTTGCCGAGTCACCTTTGGTGCAGAGCCTAGCACGCAGGAATTGTTGGATTTTCTAAACCGTTATTATCATCGGTTGCAGTTTAGTCCTAGCATCAGGGTGAAGGAGAAGACTAAGTCGGTCAGTCCTAAACGCTTGCAGAGACAGGCTAAAAAAGAGCAGCTGGCTTCACGGTCTTCAAAGTCTCAGGAAGCGCTGAGTCTGCAATTAGAAGAGCAAAAGAAAATTGCTCGAGTCAAGCGCAAGCAGCAGAAAGAACTGGCTAAGCAAAGGAAATTCGAACTCAAACAGCAAAAACGATTGGAAAAGCACAAGGGGCATTGAGCCTGCTTTTTCTTATTTATATGGGAAAGTCTTCCGATGGGAGGCTTTTTTGTTTGTCAGGCAATCAGTGAGTGGCTTAAAAAGCGAAGTGATTTCTCCAAGTCGTTTCATTTGACAGATGTAACAAAAGATATTACAATGTAATCATAAAATAAAAATTACAAGCGTAGTTTTGAAAAGGAGAAGTTATGATTGAAATCACATATTTGGATGCTGTCAAGCAGGAGCGCAAGATGACCTTTGAGTCTTATCAGGAGTTTGAGCAGTCCCAGCAAGCCTGCTTGATTGGAGTGGCAGATTATTACCCAGTTAAAAAGTTGACCTATAAAGGTCATGATTTGAACTATCAGGGTACTTACGGCGACGTCTTCTTTTTCCTGATGAAGCAGGATTTGACAAAGTTTGATTAGAAATAAAGGAGAAAAATAATGGTAAAAGCAATTACAGATGCAACATTTGAGCAAGAAACAAAAGACGGATTGGTGCTCATTGACTTTTGGGCGACTTGGTGCGGACCTTGTCGGATGCAGGGGCCAATCCTTGACAAACTCTCAGAGGAACTTTCCGAAGATGAGCTCAAGATTGTCAAGATGGATGTGGATGAAAATCCAGCTACAGCACGCGCCTTTGGCGTCATGTCTATCCCGACCCTGCTCTTTAAAAAAGACGGTCAAGTCGTCAAGCAGCTAGCGGGTGTCCATACAGCCCAGCAGATTAAAGCGATTGTGGCAGACTTGGGATAAAGTGCGTGGAAGATTAAATTAGACCTATTTAAAATTGAGACTGCTCTGGTTATAGAGTGGTCTTTTTCATTGCGATTGTAACAATAAGAAGTCAATTTAAAAAATTTGTTCAAAAATTCACATTTTAAGGTATAATAAGTAGAAGTATTTTTTCCAATGGGTCTCGTTAGGGAGCCAGGTTATTTAAAACATGATGGGAATGAAGTAATGTTAATGATTGAGTTGCTAAAACATTTTTTATTTGTTTTTATGATTTTTACACCATTCATCGCTCCAGCAGTTTTCTGTTTCTTTGCGGGCTGGATGATTCCTAGAGAGCAGATCACTCAAAAAAGAATTATACTAGTATTAGCCTTGTTGATTCCAATTTTGCTTCTGATTTCCTATTGTGCTCCTCAGATTTTAGGACTGGTTTTTTGGGGTCTGATTTGGTTTTTCATCGGGTTGCTGCGAATGAAGAATTATACTAAGTCACAGTACTGGATAAGATGGCTTATATTTATCGTTTGTTTTAGTGCCTACATTTTACTTTATCTCCGCTTTTTTGGGTCTCTTTATTTTTATTAAACTTAAAAAACAGCTTGAAGCAAATCTTTAAGCTGTTTTTGTTTGTTCTTTATTCCCCCAACTCCTTACTATAAGCAATAATCTGATCAACTGTGTCTGACAAGAATTGGATGGTATCGCGCAGTGGTTTGTCTGTCGAAATATCTGCTCCTATAATCATAGCAGACTCAAGCGGAGTCTTGCTGCCGCCGGATTTTAGCAGTTCAAGCCAGTCACGGGCACCATTTTCGTCATTTTTCAGGTGGAGATAGCCGGCTGTCGAGATAACTAGTCCAGCTGAGTATGTGTAGCTATATAGCCCCATGTAGTAGTGAGCTTGGCGCATCCAAGTCAGGGCAGCGTCGTCCTCAATCTCAACGGCATCGCCCCAGAATTCTGTCAAGACTTCTTTCATAATAGCGTTGAGTTTGCTTGCACCGAAGGTTCCGCCTTCTTCAATCAAAGTATAGACCTTGCGTTGGAAGGCAGCTTCCAGCAAGTGAGTGATGAAGTTGTGGAAGTAAGTATCCGTCAGACGGTGAGCCAGGGCAAAGCGTTTCTGGCGTGGATTGTCGAACTGGCGTTCCAGATAGTCGCTGAGCAAGAGCTCGTTAAAGGTCGACGGTGCTTCCACATAGTAGGTGGACATGTGGGCGTTGAAATAGCTTTGGTGATTGTCAGAGAAGATAAACTGACCAGAGTGGCCAATCTCGTGAATCAGAGTGTAGACATCACTCATACGGCCAGTCCAGCTCATAAGGACATAAGGGTGAACCCGATAAGGATCCGCAGCATAGCCTCCAGAGTCTTTTCCGGCATTGGCTGCAAAGTCTACCCAGCGTTCTTCCTTATAGCGGGCAACTTCTTGACAATACTCTTGCCCGAGTGGCTTGACTGACTTCATGACCAGGTCATAGGCATCGTCAATGCTGACTTCAGGATTGAGCTCACTGTCTAAGTCCAGCTTCCAGTCGGCAAAGGTCATTTTTTCAAGTCCGTTTACCTTAGCAACATGCTTGAGGTATTTCTGAGCTACTGGGGCAAATTCGCTCATAATCAAGTCAATCTGACGGTCAAACATAGAGCGATCAACTTCTTGCTCTGCTAGTAAGTAGTCAAAGACAGAGTCATAACCCTTCATGTCAGCCAGTAGTTTTTCAGATTTGACCTGAGCCAGATAGGCAGCTGCAGCAGTGTTTTGATGCTGACGAAGTCCTTCTGAGAAAGAGCGGAAAGATTTTTCGCGGATTTCTGCATTTTCATGGTTTTGATAGAAATTCTCATAGGTGACAAAGCTATTTTTGTAAACTTTGCCGTCTACTTCAAAGTCAGCCATGGCAAAGTCGCCAGCCCGCATCTTGGTGTAAATATCCTGTGGACTGTAAAAGACTTCGCCTAGATTGGTCAAGGCTTTTTCGACATCCGCTCCCAAATAGTGGGCTTTTTTGATTTTAGCTTGGCGGATAGCTGAAGTCAGATGGGGTTCTTGGCCTAATCTCTCTAAGACAGCTTCGTCTGCACCGACCAGGGCGTCGTCAAAGAAGCTGAGTGCGACATTGGCTTCCGTCTCAAACTCCATGGCTGCTTGGGCAATCTGCGCAAAGCTCTCGTCGCCAAAGTCAGTGGTCTGTGGCATGAAGCCGTAGTTGCCGATGTGGCTGATTTGGATATAAATCTGCTCTAACTCAGCAAATGCCCGCTCAAAATCTTGGAAAGTGCTGAGCTTGCCTTGGTAATCACGGACGAATTTCTGGATGTCCTCTCTGGCCTTCTCAATGGCTCGCAGGAAGTCCTCTTGATCTTGGTAAAGGGCCGTTAGGTCCCAGAGTTCATTTTCCGGAAATTCAGAACGATGTTTTTGTTCCATAGTCTACTCCTTTTGTCGTATATAGAAATAGTATAGCAAAAAATCCCCCAAAATGTCTTTGGAGGAGAAAGATAAGTCAGTAATTTTTAGATGTTTGTCATTTGAGTATAAAAGTCAAAGTTTCTTTGCGGCAATCTTTTTAAAAAGCAGTAGATAAGACAAGAAGACGAAGATAACCAAGCTCAATAAAAGGGTGAAGACGTTTTGAGTTCCTTTTGTCATATTGGGAGTTTGATTGGCGATGACAGCCGTTACTGCAGTACCTATAGCACCCGCAAAGGTCTGGGCCAGCTGAAACAGCGCGGTCGTATCTGCAGTCTTTCCTTTATCAACTTGAGTCGTCGCTAAGGCAAGTGTGTTATTGAAGGCCATGTTTCGCCCCAAGGTAAAGCAAATATAAATCGCAATAACAGCTGTTAAGGTGAGTTCTTTTGTAAAGATAAGGAGTAATAGAACAGCTAAGAAAAGAAGAGAATTTCCTGTAAAAAGGGTTGGTTTCGGACCATTTCTATCATAGAGTTTGCCAAAGAGAGGAGAGAGAAAGGCTCCGAGCATGGTTCCTGGAAGCAGTGCAAAACCTGCCTGAGCGGTTGAAATTTCTTTTTCTATGACTAGGAAATTGGGAATCAGAAAATTGGCCGATAGGTTGATAAATTGAAAAATAAAGAAGGGTAAAATAGCCAATAAGACCGTTGGTTGCTTTAAAATCCTAATATCTAAGAATGGATAATCGATTTTCAAGCTCCGATAGATGAAGCAAGCTAGTGGCAGTAGGCAGAGAACAAGATAGAGCCAATCGATATGTCCTTCTTCTAAGCTAGAGATAGCTACAATGGCAAAGACGAGTGAGCTTGCTAAGAGGAGAAATGAGAGAAGATCAAAGGCGCGTTTCCTAGACTTCTCGGAATTTCTTAAAAAGAAAAAGCCTAAAAGAAAAGAAATGATTGGGACAGGAAGAATAAAGGTATAAATCATATGCCAGTCAAAACGACTAATCATAAAACCACCGTAAGTCGGCCCAATTGCTGGTGCTAGGCTGACCACCATCCCAGACAAGCCCATATAGGTTCCAATTTTTTGCTTAGGAACACGCTCAACAATCAAGTTAAAGAGCAAAGGAATGGCTAATCCAGTAGCTCCTCCTTGCAGGATTCTTCCTATCATCAAGATGGGAAAGCTTGAAGCCAACATGGCAATCAGTGTGCCCAAGCAAAAGTTGGCTAAAGCGGTAAAGAGAATGGTTCTCTCTTTCCAATTGTGGGCTAAGGTCGCTCCTAAAGTAATCGTGATGGCCACTGCTAGTAAATACCCTGTTGTAATCCATTGTAGCGTTCCCAATCCTAACCCAAAGACCTTACTTAGATGCGGGAAGGTTACATTCATACTGGTTTCAGATAAGATGCCTGCAAAGCTGACTAAGGCTGTCGCAAGGAGCGAGAAAAAATCTTTCTTTTCAACTGTTTGATGATCTGGCACGATTGTCTCCTTTACATGTTTGAAATGAGTCACTGTATTTATTATAAAGCAAGAAGTCCTCTTTGAAAAGTGAATAGTGGCTATACCGCCATCCTATTTGACGAATCGAAAGGGAAAAAACGAACTCTGACAGCCAGCTATAATCAGCTATAGAAAAGAAAAATAGATTTTCAGTACTTTTATAGAAAAAAGCCATTTTCAGCCTTTTTCTTTTGCCTGAAATTGTGGTAAAATAAGGTCTGTACGTGCTTGATACAAAGATGAGGATATAATAAGCTGCTAAGACCATGATATTAAAGTCACAATGCTAACTGAACACCTCCTAAGAGTTGCTTAAGGTCTTAATATCTTGATCTTTGTAGCCAAGGCGTATGAAAAAATTTGAGCATGTGCTCGGCAAGGAGTCTTTATGACAAAACAAGTTTTTAAAACCATTTTTGCAGGTCGTGAGCTGGTAGTTGAAACCGGTCAGGTTGCAAAGCAGGCAAATGGCAGCGCCGTTGTTCGATATGGAGAAAGTACCGTTTTAACTGCGGCGACCATGTCCAAAAAGATGGCTACTGGGGACTTTTTCCCATTGCAGGTCAACTATGAGGAAAAAATGTATGCAGCTGGGAAATACCCTGGTGGCTTTAACAAGCGCGAAGGCCGTCCATCAACAGACGCGACTTTGACTGCCCGCTTGATTGACCGTCCGATTCGTCCCATGTTTGCGGAAGGTTTCCGCAATGAAGTTCAGGTTATCAATACTGTTCTTTCTTATGACGAAGATGCTTCGCCTCAAATGGCTGCTATGTTCGGTAGCTCTCTGGCTCTTTCTATCTCAGATATTCCTTTTAATGGCCCTATCGCAGGAGTTCAAGTCGGCTATGTAGATGGTGAATTCATCATCAACCCTAGCAAGGAACAAAAAGAAGTTTCGCTTTTGGAACTGACAGTAGCTGGTACCAAAGAGGCTATCAACATGGTAGAGTCTGGAGCCAAGGAGCTGACTGAAGATATCATGCTGGAAGCTCTTCTCAAAGGGCACGAAGCGGTTAAAGAATTAATTGCCTTCCAAGAAGAAATTGTCGCAGCAGTCGGCAAGGAAAAAGCGGAAGTAGAATTGCTGCATGTTGATGAAGAGCTGCAGGCAGAGATTGTCGCAGCCTACAACAGCGATTTGCAAAAGGCTGTACAGGTAGAAGAAAAGCTGGCGCGTGAAGCAGCGACTCAGGCTGTCAAAGACCAAGTCACAGCAGTTTATGAAGAGAAATACGCGGACCATGAAGAATTCGACCGTATCATGCGTGATGTGGCTGAAATCTTGGAGCAAATGGAGCATGCTGAAGTGCGTCGTTTGATTACTGAAGATAAGGTCCGTCCTGACGGTCGTAAGGTTGATGAAATCCGTCCGCTGGATGCGGAAGTGGATTATCTGCCGCGCGTGCACGGTTCTGGACTCTTTACCCGTGGGCAAACCCAAGCCTTGTCTGTTCTGACTCTGGCACCAATGGGCGAAACGCAAATTGTTGACGGCTTGGATCCAGAATACAAGAAACGCTTCATGCACCACTATAATTTCCCGCAATACTCTGTCGGTGAGACAGGCCGTTATGGGGCTCCTGGCCGTCGTGAAATCGGACACGGTGCTCTTGGGGAACGTGCCTTGGAGCAAGTATTGCCTAGTTTAGAAGAGTTTCCTTACGCTATCCGTCTGGTAGCAGAAGTCTTAGAGTCAAACGGTTCTTCCTCACAGGCCTCTATCTGTGCGGGTACTCTGGCTCTGATGGCAGGTGGTGTGCCGATTAAGGCACCGGTTGCCGGAATTGCTATGGGCTTGATTTCAGATGGCAGCAACTACACGGTTCTGACGGACATTCAAGGTTTGGAAGACCATTTTGGTGATATGGACTTTAAGGTAGCTGGTACTCACGAAGGGATTACCGCCCTGCAGATGGATATCAAGATTGAAGGAATTACAGCGGAGATCCTGACAGAAGCTCTGGCTCAGGCTAAGAAAGCCCGCTTTGAAATTCTGGACTTGATTGAAGCGACAATTCCGGCTCCACGTCCTGAGTTGGCTCCAACTGCTCCGAAAATCGACACCATCAAGATTGATGTGGACAAGATCAAGATTGTCATCGGAAAAGGTGGGGAAACCATCGACAAGATTATCGCTGAAACTGGTGTCAAGATTGACATTGATGAAGAGGGTAATGTGTCCATCTACTCCAGCGACCAAGACGCGATTAATCGTGCTAAGGAAATCATTGCTAGCTTGGTCCGCGAAGCAAAAGTGGATGAAGTTTACCATGCCAAGGTTGTTCGGATTGAGAAATTCGGTGCTTTTGTCAATCTCTTTGACAAGACGGATGCACTGGTTCACATTTCAGAGCTGGCTTGGACTCGGACTAACAACGTCGAAGATGTCGTACAAATCGGTGATGAAGTAGATGTCAAGGTGATTAAGATTGATGCCAAAGGTCGGGTAGATGCTTCCATGAAAGTATTGCTGCCGCGTCCACCAAAGTCTGATAAGCCAAAACATCATCATGACAAGGGACATCATCCGCGCAAGGAGCACAAGGGTCACAAAGACCATCAAGAAAGCCCTAAAACAGAAGAATAAGAGGTCGCTTATCCCTGTAGACCTCATCAGAAATCGGCAGAGGCGAGCCTAGTTCTCGTCTCTCCTTGTTTAGAGAAGGAAGGAGGCTAGCATGGGTTGGTGGAAGGAATCCATTGATATCGTAAAAGAAAATGATCCGGCGGCACGAACGTCGCTGGAAGTTTTGCTAACCTATCCGGGCATTAAAGCTTTGGCGGCCCACCGCCTCTCACATTTTTTGTGGCGGCACGGCTTCAAGCTGCTGGCACGCATGCACAGTCAATTCTGGCGTTTCTGGACCCAGATTGAGATTCATCCGGGAGCCCAGATTGAGTCGGGTGTCTTCATCGACCATGGCAGTGGCCTGGTGATTGGAGAGACAGCCATTGTGGAGAAGGGGGCTATGCTTTACCACGGTGTAACCCTGGGCGGTACGGGCAAGGATACAGGCAAACGCCATCCGACCGTGCGTCGGGGTGCCTTGGTCTCTGCCCATGCCCAAGTTATCGGACCAATTGAGATTGGCGAGAAAGCCAAGGTCGGAGCCGGTGCAGTTGTCGTGGCTGATGTTCCAAGTGATGTCACGGTGGTCGGAGTTCCAGCGAAGATTGTCCGTGTTCACGGTGAGAAAGATGAGCCAACCATTCACGAGGTAGAGGAGAAACGGGAATACTATCTAGACAAGCTAGAGCATGCCCGTGAAGCCAGCCACCATTCGTCAAGTCTGTAGAAAAGGTTGGCAAAGTTATCTAAGTAAAATATGACAGGAGGAACCGACATGTCAGATTTATCAGATGCTATTTTGAACCAGGTAATCCTCGAGCTGAAAGAAGGCTTAGACGGTCCCGCCAAGGATCGTTTTACCAAACTACCGCCTAGCCACCAGCGCGAATGGGCTCGCTATATCAGTGAAGCCAAAAAAGATGAGACCAAGCTGCGCCGCATAGAAAAGATGAAGGTGGATTTGCTGAAGCCTTAAAGAAAGAGAACTTATGCTATTAGAGGAATTTGAAGATGTAGCTGGAGTTATTGAGCCAACAGATAGGCAGATTATTGATAAGGGTGAAGTGTGTGAAACCATCATCCTATCCTTTAACGGGGAAATTCTGAAACGTTTGATTGAGTCAGAAGAAGTCTATCCAGGAGGCTATTTGAAAAGCATAAACGGACAGCATCCATGGTATATTTACCGCCAAGGTCTTAGCAAGCTAGCAGTTATGTTGGCTCCGATTGGGGCTCCCATGATAGTCGGCCAGCTGGAGGAGTTGGCAGCCAGAGGCTTCAAGAATTTCATCATTCTAGGTTCCTGTGGTGTTTTGGATCGCTCAATTGAGGCTGATAAAATCATCCTGCCTGCGGCCGCTTTGCGAGATGAAGGGACTAGCTATCACTATGCCCCACCGGGTGACGAAGTCGCCTATGACGAGTATCTGCTGGTCGAGCTGGAAGCTATCTTTGACAAGTACAATATCGAGCATATCCGCACCAAGTCTTGGACGACTGATGCCTTTTATCGGGAAACGCCTGATAAGGTCAAGCGTCGCTTGGCTGCTGGAGCCAAAGTGGTGGATATGGAAGCTTCAGCTATCATGGCTTGGAGTCAATTTCGCAAGAGTAAAGTCTATC
>CAUUZZ010000016.1:0-53852 GCA_963549775.1 Streptococcus sanguinis
AAAGTCAGAAATAGAGAAGGGAGTGGACCGCATGATTAAAATTTACGACACCATGACCCGCAGCCTACGTGAATTTGTGCCAATTGAAGACGGCAAGGTTCGCATGTATGTCTGCGGTCCGACGGTTTATAACTATATCCATGTCGGCAATGCCCGCTCAACAGTAGCTTTTGACACAGTTCGTCGCTATTTTGAGTATCGGGGATTTGAGGTCAATTATATTTCCAATTTTACAGATGTAGATGATAAGATTATCCATCGCGCCAAGGAAGAAGGCATCACACCAAAAGAAGTGGCGGACAAGTATATCGCGGCTTTTCGTGAGGATGTATCAGCTTTGGGTGTTAAGCCGGCTACTCAGCATCCGCGCGTGATTGACTTTATGGAGGCAATCATTGACTTCGTGCAGACTTTGGTGGACAAGGGCTACGCCTATGAGTCAGAGGGCGATGTCTACTTCCGTGTGGAAAAGTCTCACGATTATGCCAAATTAGCCAATAAAACCTTGGCAGACTTGGAGTTGGGTGCTTCTGGCCGGACAGATGAGGAGACCGCTCGTAAGGAAAATCCAGTGGACTTTGCTCTCTGGAAGGCAGCTAAGCCAGGTGAGATTTCCTGGGACAGCCCTTGGGGAGCAGGTCGTCCGGGCTGGCACATCGAGTGTTCGGTCATGTCAACGGAGATTTTGGGCGATACTATCGATATCCACGGTGGTGGGGCAGACCTGGAGTTTCCTCACCATACCAATGAAATCGCTCAGTCAGAGGCCAAGACGGGTCAGACTTTTGCCAACTACTGGATGCACAATGGCTTTGTCAACATCGACGATGTTAAGATGTCCAAATCTCTAGGCAATTTTATCACCGTTCACGATGCCCTCAAGACCATTGATGGTCAGGTGCTGCGTTTCTTCTTTGCGACCCAGCATTATCGCAAGCCGATTAATTTCACGGAAAAAGCCGTTCATGATGCAGCGACCAATCTTAAGTATTTGAAGAATACCTATGAGCAGCCTTTTAATGGTCAAGCAGACTCTGCTCAGCTTCAGGTCTTTCTAGACAAGTTCACCGCTGCAATGGACGAAGATTTCAATGCGGCTAACGGCATCACGGTTGTTTTTGAGCTAGCCAAGTGGATCAACTCTGACAACTACACCGCTGAAGTCAAGGAAGCCTTTGCCAAACTCTTAGAAGTTTTTGGTATTGTCTTTGTGGAAGAAGTCTTGGACGCGGACATTGAGCGCTTGATTGAGGAACGCCAGGTGGCGCGTGCTAATCGGGACTTTGCGACCGCAGACCGTATTCGGGATGAATTGGCCGCTCAGGGCATCAAGCTTTTGGATACTAAGGACGGAGTGAGGTGGACACGTGACTGATGTCAACCTGATTAACGGCATTGCCCTCGCCTTTGAGGGAGATGCTGTCTACTCCATGTATATCCGGCGTCACCTGATTTTTCAAGGTCTGACCAAGCCAAATCAGCTGCACAGGGAAGCAACCAAGTACGTTTCTGCCAAGGCTCAGGCTAATCTCATCTCTCTCATGCTGGAAGAAGGGATTTTGACGGAGAAGGAAGAGGATATCTACAAGCGTGGCCGTAATGCCAACAGCCACACCAAGGCTAAGAATACAGATATCGTCACTTATCGTATGTCTACTGGCTTTGAGGCTGTCATGGGCTATCTGCATATGACTGAATCTATTGAGCGACTGGAAGAGCTGATTGACTGGTGTATTCGGAAGATAGAGGCTTCGTTCTGATTCATTGTCAACTTGTTTATTCTGAGATAGAACTCTTTTATGAACAATCACTAAAATTTAAGAAATTTAAATATCAAAAACGAGCTTGGCATAAAGCTCGTTTTTTTATAAACAGGAATGCTGTTTCCAGAAAAAATAGAAGATTTTGTAGGAGAATGTGTTTGAAACTTTAAATAGATTGTTTGAGTACTTTCTGGCTCCCTCGCTTGCGATTCCTGTCCTATTCAGTTTCATTTTTGCTAGTGAGATTGGGGAATGATGTTGATATCTACTGAGATGGTTTTCATCAAGCACTTGGATAAAAAGCAGGAAGTTTAAATTTATGAAAATTTATTTTCAGAAAAGTATTGACATGTTTTCCAAAAAGGAGTAGAATGGCTCATATTTTTAAAGGAGGAACTTATGTTTTCCAAGTTAAAAGGCTTTTTTATTGGACGCCCATTAAAATCTGGGAAAGAGGGCGATGATGGTCATTTATTGACCAAGATGCAAGCCTTGGCTATGCTCTCCAGTGACGCTTTATCTTCTATTGCTTATGGACCAGAGCAGGTTGTTTTGGTCTTGACGTCTATTTCTATTGGTGCCATTTGGTGGTCGCTTCCCATAGGAATTGTCGTATTGATTCTATTAGCGAGTTTAACGATTTCTTACCGTCAGGTTATCCATGCTTACCCTCAAGGAGGAGGAGCTTATATGGTGACGACAGAAAATCTATCTCCAACGGCAGGTTTGATCGCTGGGGGAAGCTTGCTGGTAGATTACATGTTGACAGTAGCCGTTTCAGTCGCTTCTGGAGCGGATGCAATTACCTCTGCAATTCCCGTCTTACATCCTTACAATTTACATATTTCCATTTTCTTAGTTCTCTTGTTGATGCTAATGAATCTCCGAGGATTAAAAGAATCGGCCACTTCCTTGATGATTCCTGTCTATCTTTTTATTGTCAGCACCTTATTGTTGATTGGTTTTGGTTTTGTGCAAATCCTGACAGGAAATTTAGACTATCACGCAACCGCGCGGATTGGTAGTCCGATTGCTGGAGTAAGTTTGATCTTACTGCTTCGTGCTTTCACCAGCGGCTCTGCTTCCTTGACAGGAGTGGAAGCTATTTCCAATTCGGTTCCCTTTTTCAAGAAACCAAAAGCCCATAATGCTGCAACCACCCTATCGATTATGGCTTTAATCCTAGGCATCATGTTTGCGGGCATTACCTTCTTGAATTATTGGATTGGCATCGTGCCTGTCAAAGGTGTAACGATATTGGCTCAGATGGCACAAGCGATTTTGGGAAGCACTCCCCTTGGTCGCATCTTGTTCTATGTTTTCCAATTGTCAACAGCTTTGATCTTAGCAGTGGCAGCCAATACAGGCTTTTCAGCCTTTCCTATGCTCTCCTACAATATGGCTAAGAATAAATACATGCCACATATGTACATGGAAAAAGGAGATCGTCTCAGCTATTCTAATGGCATTTTCACTTTGGCTTTTGGTGCCATTGCTCTTTTGTTCATCTTTAAGGGAAATACAGAACGCTTGATTCCCCTGTACACGATTGGTGTGTTCGTACCCTTTGCTCTCTCCCAGACCGGTATGGTTGTCCATTGGAAGAAAAAATATGGAAATAATTTCTTGAAGCATTCGATTGCGAATATCCTTGGAGCGATTATTTGTTACGGGATTGTCCTTATCTTACTCTTGTTCCGCCTTCAAGATATTTGGCCTTTCTTCCCTATTATCATTGTCTTGACTTGGCTGTTTTTATCTATCAAGCAGCATTATAATAGAGTCGCTAAACAGTTGAGATTGCATGACCATATCGAGCGTCAGAACTACACTGGTAATACAGTAATTGTCCTGGTCGGGAATGTCACCCGAGTCAGTGTTGGTGCGATGAGCTATGCTCGTAGTATCGGAGATGAAGTCGTAGCAATGCATGTTTCAACAGCAGAAACTGCTGAAAAAGATGCTGAAGTCGCCAAGGAATTTGCTGAGTACTTCCCAGATATTCGCTTTGAGACAGTCACGACTAGCTACCGCAATATTATCAGTCCGACAGTTCAGTATGTGATTAAGGTGGCCAAGCGAGCCAAAAAAGAAGGCCGAACAGTGACGGTCCTAGTACCTCAATTTATACCTAAAAAGAGATGGCAAAATGTCCTGCATAACCAGATGAGCTTGAAATTGAAATACTATCTGAAATGGTATGAGGATGTTGTGGTTGCAAGCTATTCTTATCACTTAAAAGAATGAGCGATCGCTTTTGATTAATGAGAAAAAGAGTTGAAGATTTTTCAACTCCTTTTATTATTTATTGGAAATAGCGCAGAGCTAATTTGCTTGCACCTTTTGGTAATTTTCGTAAAATTCTACCTTAATTCTAATAAAGTTTTCCAAGTCTCGCAGGAGCTGCAGGAGCATGGCGCGGGTTTCAAATTCCTGGCGGGTCTTAGGTAGTGGGCGCTCGCGAAATACGGTCAAATAGTTGTCAATCTCGTCCAAGAGGTCTCGGGCGGGATTTTCTTGGCTCAGCTGCTTAGCGGTCTGGGAGAAGAGGCGGGCTAAAATCAAGCTTTCACTGGCTGCTAGATGGCAGTTATTGATATTGCTGGTCATGTCTTGAAGGATACGGTTTTGGGCCTGCCGCATTTCAAAATAGTGGATATGGTAGTTGGTCTGGTGAAAGAGGTGGTTGGAGTGATCCAGATAGACCAGCTGCAAGGCCTGCTGCAAAATCTTGTCCAGCTCCTTGATTAGAGCTGCATCATTTCGGCCGTCTCCAGCTTTTAAGAAATATTCAAAGCGCAGGAGAATCTTTTTCAGCTGTTCTTCCACTTGCTCGTGGTAGCTGTCAATCTCTTGCTGACGCGAGGGCATATAGAGGTTGGCTAAGAGTGCAAAGCCAGTTCCAATGAGAAATAGAGCGAGCTCATTTCCAAGGAGTGACCAGGAGGAGGATTTTTCTAAGAGCAGATGGGTGACCAGAACGGTGCTGGGTGTGATGCCGATTTCCCAGCCAAGCCGAAAGGCCAGAGGCACATAGATCGCGATATAGATGGCCAATGCTCCGAGATGAAAACCTAGGAAGTCAAAGGCCAGACTTCCGATAGCCAGAGCCAACAGGGTAGATAAAAAGCGATTGCCAGCTAGCTTTGCAGTGCTGCGGCGGGTATCAGTCACGCTGAGAATGGCAATAATTCCGGCTGAAGTTGAGTAGGCCAGACCTAAAAAGTCAGCCAGCCAAGCAGCGAGACAGGTAGCTAGTACTAGCTTGATGGTGCGTTGGAGGAGAGACACGAGTAAGAGTTTCCTTTTTTAGATTTCTTTCTATTATAGCACGACTAGCGGGGAATCTTGGGGACTGCTGATTTCTTTTTATCAGAGCAGAATTCTGTCTCGCCCGAGTAAATCCTGCCGCCATTTTTTCGCCTTTGTGTTATACTAGTCCTATGGAAAAAAACGATATCGTCTACGGTGTGCATGCGGTGACAGAGGCTCTCGCGGCTAACACTGGAAATAAACTCTACATTCAAGACGACCTGCGTGGTAAAAAGGTTGATAAAATCAAGGATTTAGCAGCGGAAAAGAAGGTTGCTATCTCATGGACGCCTAAGAAGACCTTGCAGGAGATGACTGACGGAGCAGTTCACCAGGGAGTTGTTCTGCGGGTGGCGGAGTTCGCCTATACTGACTTCGAGGTGCTGTTGAAAAAAGCAGAGCAGGAAGACAATCCTCTCCTATTGATTTTGGACGGGCTGACTGACCCGCACAATCTGGGTTCTATCTTGCGGACGGCTGACGCGACCAATGTGGCTGGAGTCATCATTCCCAAGCACCGGGCCGTCGGTGTGACACCAGTCGTAGCCAAGACCTCAACGGGTGCCATTGAGCATATTCCCATTGCCCGTGTGACCAACCTCAGCCAGACTCTGGACAAGCTCAAGGAAGCTGGTTTTTGGATTTTCGGTACGGATATGGAGGGGACGCCTTCTCATAAGTGGAATACGGCAGGCAAGCTGGCCCTCATCATCGGTAACGAAGGTAAGGGGATTTCAAGCAATATTAAAAAGCAGGTGGACGAGATGATTTCCATTCCTATGAATGGCCATGTCCAGAGCCTTAATGCTAGTGTCGCAGCGGCTATTCTCATGTATGAAGTCTTTCGCAATCGCCTATGAAAAGAAAAATCTTACTGGTGGACGGCTACAATATGACGGCCTTTTGGCGGGAAACTCGTCCTTACTTTAACCGCGGAGAGCTAGATGCAGCGCGAACGATTCTGCTCCAGAAACTCAGCAATTATGCCAGCTTTGAAGGACTGGAAGTTATCTGTGTCTTTGATGCCCAGTATATGCCGGGAGTTCGGCAGACTTATGAGGAGTTTAATGTAACGGTCGTTTTCACCGAGGAGGAGGAAACGGCGGATGACTATATCGAGCGCTTGGCAGCTGAACTTAACACACCCAAAAATCAGGTGTCGGTTGCGACCAGCGATCTCAATGAGCAGTGGACTGTCTTTGCCCAAGGAGCTTTGAGAGTTTCCGCTAGAGAGCTAGAGAAGCGAGTTGCTGTTACCAAATCAGACCTCAATAAACTGAGCGGACAAATCAACCTGCAAAGACCGCCCTTGCGACCGATGGACAGCCAATCTTTGCGCGATTTACAAAAAATGATGGAGAAAAAAGATGACCTTTAAAATTTTAACCGATTCAACAGCAGACTTGCCAGAAAACTGGACCCAGGAAAATGACGTGCAGGTCCTAGGCCTGACCATTCAGCTAGATGGCAAAACTTATGAGACAGTTGGCGCTGGTAAGCTGACCAGTCAAGAACTTCTGGATAAGATGGAGTCTGGCAGCAAGCCGACTACCAGCCAGATCAATGTCGGCCAGTTTGAAGATGTTTTTCGAAGTTATGCCAAGGAAGGGACGCCGGTTCTCTATGTAGCTTTTGCTTCGGCTCTATCAGGTACTTATCAGAGTGCTGTCATGGCACGGGAGATAGTCTTGGAAGATTTTCCAGATGCACTGATTCGCATCATTGATACCAAGGCGGCTTCTATGGGTGAAGGACTTTTAGTCATGAAGGCGGCAGAGGCTAGAGCGGCTGGCCAGACCTTGGAGCAGACAGCAGACTTGATTGAGAGCTTGGTGCCTAAGGTCAAGACATATTTTCTGGTTGATGACCTCAATCACCTCATGCGGGGCGGTCGGATTTCCAAAACTGCTGCGCTTATGGGGAGCTTGGTCAATATCAAGCCGATTATCGCTGTCAAGGGAGATGGGACTCTGGACTCGGTCGCTAAGGTTCGCGGCAAGAAAAAGGCGCAGGCAGAAGTAGTCCGTATGACTTTGGAGGGAGTTGCTGACCCGCGGGTGGTTATCGCCTATGCAGGAGCTGAAGAAGTGGCTGAGAGTCTAAAAGCCCAGCTACTGGAAAGCGACCAAGTGGAGGAAGTTCTCCTCATGCCTTTGGGACCTGTCATTTCTACCCATACCGGTCCTGGAACTTTGGGACTCTTTAGTATCGCCCAAGACATTCAAGACTAAGAAAACATGAAATCGCTATTTCATAAATAATTGCTTCAAATCTATTGCTTTTGCCTACTATTTTTGATATGATAGTAGGCGGTATTGTTTACCCCATTTGTAAGGCCCCGGAACCTTTCAAATAACTTGCGGACCGGAACATCCGCCCTGTAAACAAAAACGACATTCATATAGGAGAAATCATGAACAAAACTACATTCATGGCTAAACCAGGCCAAGTAGAACGCAAATGGTACGTTGTTGACGCAACTGATGTACCTCTTGGACGCCTTTCAGCAGTTGTTGCTAGCGTACTTCGCGGAAAAAACAAACCAACATTCACACCACACACTGATACAGGTGACTTCGTAATCGTTATCAATGCTGAAAAAGTTAAATTGACTGGTAAAAAAGCAACTGATAAGATCTACTACACTCACTCAAACCACCCAGGTGGATTGAAATCAATCTCTGCTGGTGAACTTCGTTCTAAAAATGCAGTACGTTTGATCGAGAAATCAGTTAAAGGTATGCTTCCACACAATACTCTTGGCCGCGCTCAAGGTATGAAATTGAAAGTATTCGTTGGAGCTGAGCACACTCACGCTGCACAACAACCAGAAGTTCTTGATATTTCAGGACTTATCTAAGGAAAGGAACAATAAAGTATGTCACAAGCACAATATGCAGGTACTGGACGTCGTAAAAACGCTGTTGCACGCGTTCGCCTTGTTCCAGGAACTGGTAAAATCACTGTTAACAAAAAAGATGTTGAAGAGTACATCCCACACGCTGACCTTCGTCTTGTCATCAACCAACCATTCGCAGTTACTTCAACTGCAGGTTCATACGACGTTTTCGTTAACGTTGTAGGTGGTGGATACGCTGGTCAAGCAGGAGCTATCCGTCACGGTATCGCTCGTGCCCTTCTTCAAGTAGACCCAGACTTCCGCGATTCATTGAAACGCGCAGGCCTTCTTACTCGTGATGCCCGCATGGTAGAACGTAAGAAACCAGGTCTTAAGAAAGCTCGTAAAGCGTCACAATTTAGTAAACGTTAATTCGAGAGAATTACAATACATACAAAGAGCACCTTTCGGGGTGTTCTTTTTTATCGACACTTTGTAGATTTATAATTGGGAATCTCGTTGAATGGTATCAGGTAAATGAAAAGATTCGTTGATAATATCCTATTTCTTCGTACTTTAGTCTAATACCTATAATGTAAAAAACTCTAGCTATCAGGTAGTTGATAGTTAGAGTTTTTTCTATTCATATGATTTAATGAGATTAAATAAGGCTTCTACTTCTGAAGACAGTGTAGCTGATTTGAGATAAGCGTAATAAACTGTAAATGTTATCCGGTCCTCTGGTATTAGAGGGATTTTTATTAAATCATCATCTTCATCAGAAAGTGCGATATCAGCCAGTAAACTTACGCCAATCCCTTTCTTTAAAAGTTCTTTAATAATGATAATGTCGTCACTCTTAAAGAATATTTCTGCCTTGTTTTGATACTTTTGATTAAGTAGTTCAAAAGCTTTCAGGTGAACAAAGTGTTCGTCTAAGAGTATAAAGGATTGATCTACTAATTCTTCAAAAGTGAGGGAAGGAGCAGTAGCAAGAGGATGGTTCTTAGATAAAACGACATACAGTTCTTTATGAAAGAGTTCATATGTCTCTATTGAAGGATGATTGAGTGGTTCAATCAATCCGAGTAAGCTCGCATCTAATTCTCCCTTAAGGAGAAGATTTAATAGTTCTACGGATCCACCACGAATAGGACGTACCTTTTTAAAAAATCAAATTCAGTTTCTTTATGTAAGACAGAGAAAAGATACTGAATGATAATAGGAGGGAATCCTACAGTAGAGCAATGCGCCAAAGAGCGATTAATTTCTTTGCGAGTAGAAATGACCTCAGGTAAAATCAGTTCTGTATGCTTCAGAAGGATTTGTCCTTGATTAGTTAATTTAAAAGAGCGATGTGAAGGATCATGGTGAATCAATTTGCAATTAAAGGAGTCCTCTAAGCGCTTGATGGCATAAGAAATAGATGGTTGGCTGACTTTATGTTGTTTTGCTACTTCCGTATAGGATTGAAGCTGGCAGAGGTCATAAAAATATTGTAGATCTTTTAAATTCATAGGGGATCACTTTCATTAGTTGGAGAAGGAAAATAAGTGGAAATCACCGGATAAATAATTTTTATCCGTATCCCACAATTTGACTATACGAGTATTCACCAGTTAAAATGTAAGTGAGTCAGGGATATTATAGATTATCTAAGATACTTTCAAAAATGACCAACATCTTTTCTCGTTTATCAATGGGGAGCTGTTTAACCTTCATGTTGATTCTTTTGAGTGAAAGATTGTCAGTCTTATCAGAGGTTGATTCAAGGCTATCAAAATTGAAAAATTCCTCTGGGGTCATCTCTAGGGCGTCAATCACTTTTTCAAGACTGTGAATGGTCAGATTCACATTTTGGTTTTCGAGTTGGTTGATATACTTAAGCCCGAGTCCCGCTTGTTCCGAAAGTTCTTCCTGGCTCATTTTATTCTGTGTTCGAAAATATTTCACTTTTTGGGAAATATATTGTTGTAAATAGTTTTTAGTTGTCATATAAATAGAATACAAGTTTTGTATGACAAAAAAACACCTTAAAAAATACGAAGTATTGTATAAAAAACTTAAATGATATTTATCTATTGTAATTTGCCTTATAAATTTATATTTTAGTATGGCTTTATTTGTCCGATGGTAAAGAGCGATTACCGAAAATCTTATGAGTATAGAAATTTATAACATAAAGAGGTTAAAGAATCACAAAATGGTGCTTTGAGTAATAATCTACAGAATAAAGAGTTTTCAATAACTCTTTACTTCTAGACTCATTATAACATATACACTAACAATTGTATTTTTTAAATAACAAAGTTTACCATAAAACACATCTTAAGTGGTATAATATAAGTAAAAAGGAGGTTGCACTATGACTGCACATGATATTTTAAACAATCCTTTCCTTAATAAGGGAACTGCCTTTACCTTAGAGGAGCGAAAGGAACTAGGCCTTATTGGTTTACTGCCACCTTATGTTCAAACGATTGAAGAACAAGCGGCGCAAACTTATGCACAAATGCAAACAAAAGCCAATGATTTGGAAAAACGTCTTTTCCTAATGGAAATTTTTAATACCAACCGGACTCTTTTCTATTATCTCTTTTCTCAACATTTGGAAGAATTCAATCCAATTGTATATGACCCAACCATTGCAGATACCATTGAAGGCTACAGTGACCTCTTTGTAGATCCGCAATATGCGGGGTATCTTGATATTAATCATCCTGAAAATATTGAAGCCACTTTGAAAAATGCTGCTGGTGATCGTGAGATTCGTCTCATTGTAGTAACAGATGCAGAAGGTATCCTAGGAATTGGGGACTGGGGAACGAATGGTGTCGATATTTCTGTTGGGAAATTGATGGTCTGTACAGGTGCTGCAGGAATTGACCCTTCAATGGTGCTTCCTTTAGTCATTGATGCTGGGACTAACCGTGAAGAACTTCGTAACAATCCTAATTACTTAGGAAATCGTCACGAACGGGTTCGCGGAGATCGTTACTACGACTTCATTGACCAATTTGTTCAAACAGCAGAACGTCTCTTTCCTAAACTCTACCTTCATTGGGAAGACTTCGGCCGCTCGAATGCTGCCAATATTCTTGAAAAATACCGGAAACAAATTCCAACTTTTAATGATGATATTCAAGGTACAGGAATCGTTACCTTAGGTGGTATCTTTGGTTCACTGGATATTAGTGGTGAAAAATTAACCGATCAAGTTTATCTCTGCTATGGTGGTGGTACTGCGGGTGCAGGAATTGCCTCTCGTGTTCTTCGTGAAATGGTGAGTGAAGGTCTTTCTGAAGAAGAAGCCTATAAACGTTTCTTTATGGTTGATAAACAAGGTCTTCTCTTTGATGATATGGATGACCTAACTCCTGAACAAAAACCATTTGCTAAAAACCGTGCTGACTTTAGTAATGCAGACAAGTTGACTGACCTGCTTGAAGTAGTGAAGACTGTGAAGCCAACCATTCTTGTAGGAACTTCAACTCAACCTAATACCTTCACTAAAGAAATAGTTGAAGCTATGTGCGAAAATACTGAACGTCCAATGATCTTCCCATTATCAAATCCAACCAAGCTAGCCGAAGCTAGTGCCAAAGATTTGATTGAATGGTCAGATGGTAAAGCTTTTGTCGCAACAGGAATTCCTGCTGATACGGTTTCTTATAAAGGTGTCGACTATGTGATTGGTCAAGCCAATAATGCCTTGATTTACCCAGGTCTTGGTCTAGGTATGTTAGCTTCTGAAGCAAGTCTCCTGACAGATGAAATGATTGGAGCAGCGGCTCATTCATTGAGTGGTATTGTCAATCCAGGTCAACCAGGAGCTCCTGTCTTGCCACCATTCAAGTATGTAGCAGATGTTTCCATTAAAGTAGCAGAAGCAGTCGCTAAAAAAGCGCAAGAACAAGGTCTTGCACGTGCTAAAGAAACTGATATGGCTAAAGCAGTTCGTGATTTGAAATGGTATCCAACGTATAAATAAGTGAATGGAAATAGGGTGTACGAGTATGACTGGATGTTCCGTACGCCTTTAAATATACGCTATATCATGTAGAAAGGGAGACTATGGGAATCTTTTTAACTTCAATTCAGAGTATTGTACCTATTATCGTCATCATCATTCTAGGTTACTTTTTACAAGTCCGTGGTTGGTTTCAAGAGAGTTTTGGAAATGATTTATCTAAACTCATTATGAATGTGGCCATGCCAGTGGCAATTTTTACCTCTGTTCTTAAATATTTAACTTTAGATAAATTGATTAGCCTGTCTGGCGGTTTATTGTATACGTTTATCGCCTTCATTCTCGGTTACCTAATGGCCTTTATAGCAGTGAAACTTTTTAAAGTGCGCCCAGGCCGTCAAGGAACCATGATTAATACCTTTGTTAATGCCAATACCATTTTTATTGGTTTGCCTTTAAACATAGCTCTGTTTGGAAATCAAGCTCTTCCCTACTTCTTGGTGTATTATATTACAAATACGGTATCTACTTGGACATTAGGTGTCTATCTAATGACCTCGGATAGCAAAGAAGGGGCTTCAAAGCAAGCTCAAAAATTCAATTGGAAGAAGCTCTTCCCAGCACCTTTATTGGGATTTCTCGTAGCCCTCGTATTTTTAGTGCTCCGTCTTCCTGTCCCAAGTTTTGCGGAAAGTACCTTGACTTATATTGGTAGTTTAACAACGCCATTATCTCTTGTCTATATCGGTATTGTTCTTGCAAAGGCAGGCTTGAAAACTATTGCTTTTGATAAAGATACAATTGTCACTTTGGTTGGACGCTTTATCCTAGCTCCTCTGATCATGGTTCTTGTATTGAAGTTCTTTGCCCCAAATATGGCAACAGCAGAATTTAAGACCTTTATGATTCAGTCTGCTACACCAGCTCTAGCAGTTCTTCCAATCCTTGCCAATCAAGGAAAAGGAGATGTTGAGTTTTCAACGAATGTGGTGACTCTAAGTACAGTGCTCTTTATCATTGTTATTCCAATACTCCAAACTTTATTAGGATAAGTAGGGTTATGGTCTGAGTGAAGGTTCTGAATTAAGAAGTTCCCCTGCTTAAAATATATTGGTTAAAATTTTATGAAATGAGTTAGTAGATATCGTTCTGAAAAGCCTTTATATTACGCTATTTTTAGTCTAACTAAAACCCATGCTTTCCAAACCAGGTCTTAAGAAAGCTCGTAAAGCGTCACAATTCTCAAAACGTTAAACAACACAATTATATCAATCTTACCAAGCGCTCAAGAGGTTTACCTCGTGAGTGTTTTTTACGTTATTCAACTCACCTATAAAATTCTTCTATTACTTTCATAGAAAATATATATTAGCCAGATAGGTGCAATCATAGTAAAATAGCTATCAAAATAGACTAAAGGAGTTTGGGGATGAAAATCGTTTCTTTATGGTCAAAGGTTTCTCTGGGCTTGCAATTGTTGATTGCTTTGATTTTGGGTGTTCTTGTTGCTCTTATCTGGCCACAATTTTCGACATTTTATCAATTCTTAGGACAAGCCTTTATCAGTCTGATTAATATGGTGATTATTCCGCTGGTCTTTCCAGTTGTGGTCGTAGCTGTGGCTGGTGTGATTGGTAAGAAATCTTTCGGGAAGCTTTTGTCAAAGAGTCTGCTCTATTTCTTTGCGGTCACGACGGCGATTACTTTTATTTTTGTCTTTGCATCTTATTATCTGGGCTTTGGTCAGGGAGTCAATATCGGTCAGGCGGGAGCCAGCATTGACGGTATTGCCAAAAGTATTCAGCTGGAGGAGTTTTTGCTTAGCTTCATTCCCTCTAATATTGTCAAGTCGCTTTCAGAAGGAGCTCTGCTTCCTATTATTGTTTTTGCTATATTTTTAGGTTTTGGGCTTGGAAGCCTTAAGGAAGAAAAGACCCAGAAAGCTGTTGAGCTGCTGCAGATTTGGATTGAGGCTATTTATAAAATTGTCGGTGTGATTGTGAATCTGTCGCCAATTGGTATTTTTGGCTTTATTGCTAAGGATGTAGCCACGACAGGAGTTGACAAGTTGGTCGGTTTGGGGCAATTTATAGCAGGGACTTATCTGGCTTATGGGGTTCTAGCTTTAGTGATTTTTCCTTTGATTGCTTTTTCTTTCAGAGTTCCTTATCTGACAAGCTTGCAACGGATTTGGAGTCTTCTGACTTTGGCTTTTGTCTCTGGCAGTTCCAGTGTTGTCCTGCCGCCACTGTTGAAAGATTTAAAGAAGCAGGGGCATGATGAGCATGTCATAGATTTGGTTGTGCCTTTGGGTTATACTTTTAATCTTGAAGGGGCTGCTGTCTATTTCTCTGTAGCAACCATTTTCATTGCGCATGCTTATGGGATTGCTTTTTCTGTGTCAGGACTCTTCTTCACTGTTTTGCTTTTGACTTTGATTGGTAAAACGGCTGCGACTGTGCCTTCAGGAGCGATTGTTGTCTTGCTGGCAGCTGCGCCTCAGCTAGGCCTGCCGGTGGAAGGTGTTGCCTTGATTTTTGCGGTTGATTTCTTTGTCAATGCTGGTCGAACTGCCCTCAATGTTCTAGGTCAAGTCTTGGCCGTCAGTGTTATTGAAAAGACGGAAGGCAATGTAGTAGAAGAATCGAAAAGCAGCAAGCTGGCTGTTCGGTATTCCTAAAGGAGAGGAGACTTATGAGTCAAGCAAAAGTATACGTTATTCATGAAAATTTGGAGTGGACGCAGCACTTGGTCAAGTGGCTGGAGGAAAAAGATGTGCCCTATGAACTTTGGGATTTGTCAAGTGGGATCCTAGATCTGCAGAGTCCGCCTCCAACAGGAATTTTCTACAATCGGATGTCCGCTTCTTCTCATACGCGTGGACACCGTTATGCACCAGAATTTACAGAACAAGTTCTAGCTTGGCTGGAAGCTCACGGTCGTAAGGTTATCAACGGCAGTGGAGCTATTAATCTGGAAATCAGCAAAATTAAACAATATTTGAAGCTTTCTGAAGCTGGGGTTGCTTATCCAGAGACTGTAGCCGTTTTGGGACAAGAGAATATTCTGGAGGCAGCTAGAAAACTGAATATTTATCCCCTGATTACCAAGCATAATCGGGCTGGGAAAGGTTTGGGAGTGCAGCTCTTCAATAGTGAGAAAGAGTTGGAAGCCTATGTAGATAGTCCTGCTTTTGAGCCTTCTGTGGATGGGATTACCCTGCTTCAGGCCTATATCAAGCCTGCGGATGGCCGGATTCGTCGTTCGGAGTTTATCAACCAGAAGTTTCTTTATACAGTGTCCATCGATTCATCAGATGGTTTTCAGCTTTGTCCGGCAGATGGGTGTCAGATTGGGCAAAGGCCTGCTCAGCTAGAGACCTCAGATAAGTTTCAAATCACAGAGCCGCTGCCTGCTAGTCAAAGACAGGCTTACGAGACATTTCTAGCTCAGTCTGGCATTGATGTGGCAGCTATTGAGTGGGTAGAGTCGGAGACAGGTCAGATCTATGTCTATGATGTGAACACCAATACCAACTATAATCCGACAGCAGAAGAAAAAGCAGGAATTTTTGCTCATCAGCATCTGGCAGAATATCTAAAGAACGAGCTGGCAGCATCCTATCCAGAACAAATTTAAAACAGACAAAAGCTTTCCGTTTTGGAGGCTTTTTGTTTTTTCTTCATTATTTCTAAAATATGACATCTGTCATTTTGTTTTTGTGACAAACGTTAGGTGAAGCGCTTACAAAAATTTGTTATATTTAGATTATTGAGATTGGCTCCTTTTTTATAAAGGAGTTAGGTGCTGAGCAAAGTGTTCATTTTGAACAAGAAAAGGTGAAAGGAGTGCGTTATGTAGCAGTAATTTGGATTGTGAGGAGTCTGATTTTATTTTTAGAATATTGAGGTGTGTCATGAAAAATCATCAGGAAAAAGTGTGTAAAAATTGGTTTATGAGAAAAAACGGAAAGCGTTGGGTTTTTGGGTGTGCACTGCTGGCTTTTGGAGCTTTCTTGTTAGATGATGGCGGCGGAGTGGTTTATGCAGATGAGGGTAAGGCTAATCCAGCTCCTGCTCAGCTCTTGCAGACGGATTCTTTAGCTGTCTTGGAGGGTGAGAGCGGGCAAACAGCCGCTCCTACAAGGAATGCCGATAAGACAGAAAACTCTGTAGCTGGAGAGACTGCTACGACTGCAGCGACGGAAGCAGATGATCAGGATGCAGCAGTAGAGTCAGCCAATCAAAAGGCTGATAAGGAAGATCAAGTCACAGCAAATGCTAAAGAGACCAAACAGGAAGAAGACGAACAGCCAGTAGCGAAGGAAGTTGCTTCGGAAAAACTCCCTGCCGTAGAGACTGTAGATAAGCAGACAGGCTTCAATACTAATTTGGCAGAAGCCAAGGGAGACAAAAATGGAGTTTGGGAAGTCCGAGAGCAAGGACTTTATAGTGATGCCAGAGGCAAAGGTGATAGTTTCCTTTACTCTCAAAGTCAGGGCAAGGATTTTGTTTACTCAACGGATGTAACTTTCCTCAGTAAGGAAGGGGCGGCAGCCCTCATTTTCCGCAGTAATAATAATCCGGATGACAAGAGCAGCTATGCAGTTAATATTGATGGTGGCAGTAACAATGTGAAGTTTTGGTGTTGGCAAGGCGGACGTGACTATCAATTTATCAATGAAAAACATATCGAGCCAACGGATGATAATAAATATCGGCTCAAGGTCGTTTCTATCGGCTCTTGGGTATCCTACTATGTCAATGATATTCTAGTGGCCAGCTCAGGAGATTACACGCTTCAGAGAGATGACAAGGGGCAGAATACTTATCTGTCAGAAGGCTATTTTGGCTTACTAAACTGGAATAGCGAGCTGCTTTTTCAAAATACCTTTTATAAAGAAATCACTCCTCAGTCTAATCCCGAGTTGGAGGATATAAGGGTGACTTCTTCGGTTGGGAAAGTGGAGCAGAAAGGTCAGTTTACTGCCCCTATTACTATCCAGTATGTCAAGCATGATGCTGAGACTGTAGACTTGACTGTCGTAGCGAAAAATCCCGCTGCCAAGGTAAGCGTGACCGATGCTGCAGGTAGGGTTTATAGTGATTTGAAGAATATTCCGCTGGTAGTGGGGGCAAACTATCTGACGGTGACCAGTACTGTGACGGATGCGGATGGGCAAGAAGTCAGTCTGACTTACCGGCTCAATGTCCATCGTCGGCAGGCGGATGAAGTATACTACAATGAGCTCTATCGCGGTCAGTATCATTATTCGGTCAAGGACGGTTGGGCCAATGATCCCAACGGGCTGGTTTATTATAAGGGAGTCTATCATTTCTTCTATCAGTTTTACGACGATACCAAGTGGGGGCCTATGCACTGGGGCCATGCGACCAGCAAGGATTTGATTCATTGGGAAGAACAGCCGATTGCCTTTTATCCGGATGCTAATGGGGCTATGTTCTCAGGCTCTATCGTAGCAGATACTACCAATTCCTCTGGTTTGTTTGACAATGACCAGGGCGGTTTAGTCGCACTGATTACTGCCGACGGAAACGGTCAGCGCATCAAGTTAGCTTACAGTAAGGATGAGGGTCGGACTTGGACGAAGCTTGATCAAATTGTAGCTGACTGGACGGATGATCCACTGCAATCTCAGGATTTTCGTGATCCCAAGGTCTTCCGTTGGGAGGGCAAATGGTTTATGGTCGTCGCAGGCGGACCACTGAGAATTTATTCGTCTGATAATCTGCGTAATTGGAAGGTGGAGTCAACTTATGCAGATCTCCACACGGAGTGTCCAGATCTCTATCCTCTACTGGCAGATGATGGTAGCCTAAAATGGGTCCTGTCTCGTGGCGGGCGCTCCTATAAGGTCGGTGATTTTAGACAGGTGGAGGGCAAGTGGACCTTCGTCCCAGATGCTGAGTTTGCTCAGGCTGATCAGGTCATGAACTTTGGTAAAGACTCTTATGCAGCCATGACTTACTATGTTCAGGACTTTGGCAGCGAGGCCAATCCAACCCTACCTGACATTATCGAGTCTAACTGGATGAATACCTGGGAGGACTACTGCAATCTGGTAGCCGATACAGTCGGTCAGAAGTTCAATGGAACCTTCAATCTTAATCTCAAATTAGGCCTTATCAAACAAGACGGAAGCTATCGGCTGACTCAGACGCCAATTACAGCTTATCAGTCTCTGCGTCAGGAAGACAAGGCTGTGTTGTATAAAGACGTGGAAGTTAGTGAGAAGAATGAGCTGTTGAAAGATTTTTCCGGTGATCAGTATGAAATTGTCTCTACTTTCCGGCCGAGTGAAACGACTAAGAAAGTCGGTTTTAACCTGCGGGTTGAAGATGGAGAAGTGACTAGAGTTATCTATGATCTAGAAAAGGAAACTCTCTCTATTGACCGCAGCCAGTCCGGCATTCTTCTCAGTAATAAATTTGCTCAGGTGGATAGTCAGTCCGTCAAACGCAATGCGGATGGCAGCATAGATCTGCATCTCTACGTAGATCGTTCTAGCCTAGAAGTCTTTGCCAAAGGATATACTGTGGCGGGTGCCAATCAGATTTTCCCTGCGCCAAATAGCCTTGCGGCTAGTGTGTTTGTAGAAGGTGGTGCTGCTAAGGCTGACATTGCTCTTTATCCGCTGAAGGGCATCTGGAAAGACAAACAGGCAGTGAGCAAACCACTGGAACTAGTGCAGGCTTCTCCTGTAACAAATAATATTTATGTCGGAGATACCTTGGATTTGAAAGCATATGTCATGCCAGCAAGTGTTTCTCAAGCGGTCAGCTGGAGTGTGGATCAGCCAAACCTGGTCTCTGTCACGGAAGATGGCAATAAGCTGCGAGTGACTGCTCTGCAAAGGGGTGTGGTCAAGGTAACGGCGACCTCTAAGGAAAATCCAAGTCTTTCCAAGGTCTTCACCATCAATATCAGCCGTAATGACTTTAAGACCAATGTTCCAGATTTAAAAGCTGTTTCCGGTAAGTGGTATGTCGACTGTGAAAGTCTCTATAATCATAATACCAGCGCCAATGATTATTATATGGGAGGTCAGAAGATTCCTTTCCCTGAATATAACTTGGATGTGGATCTCAAGTATCAAAAAGGCTTGATTAATATTTTCTATGCGTCTGAAAATGTTGACCCTCGCAATGCTTATTCTATTCAATTTGGTGATAATGATAAGATTCGACTTTACCGCTTTATGGGAGAGACGATTGCAGAAAGTAGCATGAATGGCAAGCATCTTAATGACGGCCAGTTCTACCATGTTAAGCTAGTGAAAACTAAAAATAGTGTCAGTGTATCTGTTGACGGTGTAGAATACCTGAACCACCAATTTGATACGGTTGAGCCTTATTATAATGATGCCTACGTCGGTCTGGGACTCTGGGATGGGGATTTGGAAGCGCGCAATTTCTTTTTGACCAATCTTCATGACCCAGCAGTTAATAAGGCTTCTCTGCAGAAAGTGGTAGACAGTACGGCTAGTCTAGATCCGAGCCTCTACACAGATGAGACAGTTCAGGCTTACCAGTCAGCCTTGGCTCGAGCCCAGTCTCTCTTGGCAGATGAAAAAGCGGAGCAGGCAGATTTAGATAGAGCAGAGCAAGATCTGAAGACAGCTCTTGCTGCTCTGGCTGTGAAACCAAGTCATCAGGTCACTCCAGAAGAAGGGATAAAGGACCTAGTGGAAGAAAAGCCGTTCTTAGAAGTCGTAATGGAAGAGATTGCATATCAGACCCGAGAACAGGAAAATCCAGAACTGGAACAAGGGCAGCGGCGGATACTTGTAGCCGGCCAAAAAGGCCAAAAGCGAGTCTTTGTAGAAGTCTTGAACGGTCAGCGAACCGTCTTCGGTCAGGAAGTGCTCTCTCTAGCAGTTGACGAACTAGTAGAAGTCGGCAGCAAGGTGGTGGCTGAAAGTGCTAAACAGCCTTCAACAATAGCCCAGCCTCAAGCTCTCAATCAAGGTAAGGAAGGAAAAGTTATTTCGTCGCCAAGATTGCAGCCAGCTCCCGACTCAGCTCTGCCTAAGACTGGTAATCAAGAAGATAAGTTTCTGCCTCTGGCTGGTTTAGCTTTTCTGGGAATGGGTCTTCTAGCTGGAAGGAAGAAGCAAGAAGACTAAGGTGCTAAGCAATGGTTATTTGCACATAAAAAGGATGGGTGTTTTCCCGTCCTTTTTGATATATATATACGGCTTGTGAAATGATTAGTTTTTAGTTGAGCATGCTCCAGTATCTGGGAAGAAATTATACCACATCCATCTGTCTGCTTTTTAATCCTCTATCTGAACTTGCATCCGGATGAACATATCGCGGTGCTGCTCCTGGAGTTGTGGCTGTTCATGAATCACCTCGCAGATATAATCGCCCACAGGAGTATATCCAGCTTGGGTCAGAGCCTGGTAAAAATGCGGCAGGGCTTTAAGTTCATCTGCAAAGGAAGAGCAGTAAGCAACAGCATAATTTCCTGCCGGCAACAATATTCGATTTAAGTGAGGGAGTTCATTGGGAGTATGATGGAAGAGACAGAGTTGTTTGGAAGTCCATCTTTCTTTTTGGAAATCTTCTTGTTTCATAATAGAGCCAACACGACTGAAATGGGTGAAAAAAGGACTGTAACGCAGGATTTCTTGCTTGAAGCAGCGGAGAGCAAGTTCGTATTCTTCACTTTTCATTTGATAAATATTTTGATCAATTTCAAAAGTAAGCAGCTGCCGCTCAGGAAAAGTTAGGATTTCCAGCTCTTGCTCGCTCTGTTTTTCGCCATAGATACGGGCACCAGACCGAAAGATTTCGATTTCTTGGATTTGTTTTTCTAAATTCTCTTTTTCCTCTAGAAGGCGCTGATAACGCTCCTCGATAAGCTGATGCAGTTGAAAGTGATCCTTGTCAGATAGGATATCTTTGATGTCTTCTAAGGAAAAATTCAGTTGACGCAAGTACTGAATGGAGTCAACCAGAGAAGACTGATTGATGTGGTAGTAGCGATAGTTGGTTTCTGGATCGACTTTATAGGGTTTTAAAAGACCGATTTGGTCATAGAATCGTAGAGTCTGGATGGAAATCTGATTTATTTGGGAAAACTCTCCGATACGCAAAATTTTTTTCATTTTTTAAAACCTCTATTGACTCTCTAGTTACTAGAGATATTATACTATAATTGTGAAAACAATAACAATTAATGGAGGGTTTGCCATGAGAAATACAAAAATTCGTGCTGTCCAATATGGCTGCGGCAAGATGTCTAAAGTGATTTTCAAGTACCTACTGAATCACGGTGTAGAAATCGTCGGAGCTATTGATAACAATCCTGCTGTAGTAGGACAGGATGTTGGTGATTTTGCAGAGCTAGGCTATAAGACTGGTGTCCTGATTTCTGATAAGGCTGACAGTGTGTTTGACCAGTGTGACGCAGACATTGCCATTGTCACCATTGCTTCCTATATGCCGGAAATGTATGATTTTTTTGAAACAGCCATCAAGCATGGAGTTAATATCATCACGACCTGTGAGGAAGCGATCTACCCTTGGACGACATCGCCATCCGAAACAAACCGCTTGGACAAGCTGGCTAAAGAATATGGTGTCACTGTAATGGGATCTGGCATGCAGGATATTTACTGGATTAATATGCCTTGCTTGGCTATGGCTGGCCTTAATCGTATCCAAAAGGTGAAAGGGGTTGTCAGCTACAATGTAGAAGACTATGGTCTGGCTCTCGCAGAAGCGCATGGTGCTGGTTATGATTCAGAGCGATTTGAAAAGGAAATTGCCAGTGCAGAGAGCCTGCCGTCCTATATGTGGAATGCTGCTGAAGCTATTTGCTCCAAGATGAACTGGACCATTCAGGATATTTCACAAAAGAGTGTTCCTTATATTTTGGATGAAGATGTTTATTCTGAAACGCTGGGACGTACAGTTCCAGCGGGGCAAGTAACGGGCATGTCAGCTGTGACGACCATTCATACCCATCAGGGAATTGAGTTAGAAGTAGAGTGTATTGGCAAGGTCTATCGTGAAAATGACGGAGATATGTGTGATTGGGAAATTACTGGCGAGCCCAATCTAGTCTTCTCAGTCAGCAAGCCTGATACTGTAGCCTTGACCTGTGCTACCATTGTCAATCGAATCCCTTCTGTGTTAGACGCACCAGCAGGTTATGTGACTTCAGAATTAGCGCGTGAGTTGGCTTATCCGACCTATCCTCTTCATACCTATGTTGAAAAATAGCAGAGCTTATAACTAAAAACACACCTCCCGCATCAATTGGGAGGTGTATTTTTAAGTATTAGTCTTCCTTCTTCTTTAAGAGGAAGAGTCCGGCTGCTCCTGCAACCAGAAGTCCAGCTAGAACGAAGCTGGCAGTTTTTTCTTGGCTGCCGGTCTGCGGAAGGGTCTGATTCTTGTAGGTCAGGACTACCGTTTGAGCCGGTGGATTCACGGTAGCAGACTTCCAGTCAAGTACAGTCTGACTTGGCGCTTGATAGGTTGGATCAGGTGTCGCAGGACTTGGGAGGTCTGTCAGTTCGGCCAACTGGCTGCCAAAGATAGCATTGGAAATCCAGCGGTAGAAATGAACAGGGTGAAGGCGGTTAGTCGGATTGCCGGCGTAGACAAAGAGAGGCTTCTCATTGTAGGTACCAGCAATGGCTACGACTTTGTTGGCTAGCTGTTCATTGCCAGGCCACCAGCCAGCGATATAGAAGTCGCTGCCAGCAATGCTGGCAAGAGTCCTAAAGTTGGTAGGAATCTTGGCAATCCAGTTACCAGAGTTGGAGTAAAAGAGTCCATCCTTCTTGTAGCCGCTGGTCAGCGGATCTTGGTCTCGGATAACAGCCTTCATCAGTCCTTCATAGTCACTGCCGTTCTTGAAGTGCTCAGCATCAAAGCCGTCTAGGATTCCTAGTTTTTCCAAGCGCTGCATAGCAGAGCCTCCGACGACGATGGTTGGCTTAAGTCCGACAAGAGACTTGTCATAGTTGTTGCTTTCAAGGACGATGACATCTGCATCTTCTGGGTGATCGACGATGTCAAAGCCCATATTCTTCAGAGCTAAGGCAGTATGTGCTGGAGCGTCCACGCCTGCCCATGAAAATTGATGCGGTGGTGCGTAGACCTTGAGAGGCTTCAGAGTTGGTCCCTGTGGAATCTTATAAAGGGCATCACCGTAAATAGCATAACGATCTAGGAGGCTGGTAAAGGTCGGTGTATCAACGATGTAGCCGTCATCTGTCAGGTAGACCCTCTTACCTTCAGCAAGAGCTTGGTTGACGGCCTTGACCGCGCTCTCAGACGTATTGGCAATGACATAATAAGGCGCTTTCTCGCCAACCTGGCTAGTACGGGCTGCACGGAGGGCTGTCACCTCTCCTAGCTTGCCTTCAAAGAGCTTGTCACCAAAGACTGACTGAGCTTTGAAGCCTTTCATATCAGGGAAATTGACGACCAATTCCGCATACATGGCTGCCCACTTGGATTCATTTGAGCCCTTGTAGAGGACATGGTTGGCATAGCCACGCTTGGCCTGCGCCATATCGACAACCAAATCACCTTTTTTATAGTTGCCGCTGTCTTCCTTGAGTTCTTTGACAAGGACACCGTTGCGCTTGAAATAGTCAATCATATTAAAGGCTTCTTGGGAATCATTGTCCTTGTCCACTCCCATTGGGATGACATAGTAGTCTGGGAAGAATTTTTCTTGGCCTTTTTTTATCCGGCCTACGACCTGACCATCAGGTCCGACAAGTTCATTTTCTGCCTTAGGATCTTCGACTTTATTGATGCCGCGCAGGTAGAAGTTGAGACGCATCTCCATGAGCTTGTCGGGGTTCTGAGCTAGATAGTCAAGGCCTCCTAGAACTGCATAATATCCAGCCTTGTAGGATTCTTGATTGCCCTCTGGGATTTCGATAGTATGCCCCAGGATACCATGGTACATGGCATAAACAGCTGTGTAGCCTGAGAAGGAATCGTCCCATCCGTCTCCCCAGTCCAGTTTTGGAATGATGTATTTATCATAGCCAGAGTTGGCAACACCGGCCCGTCCCATATGATGGGCATTTTCCAGCATGAGGTCAGCTAAAAGGTCATATTCAAAGTTAGGATCATGCGGCGGGGTTGCCGGCTCAATCAGGAATTCTTTGACAAAGCCATGGATATCATAGAGGGCAATCGGATTCCATTTGTTAATCAATCCAGCAACGGTACGGGTTTCAGGATTGGCTTGGTAGCCGGTATCACGATTAGGGTCAAGACCATTGGCCAGAGCCCGTGTGTTGAGGACGTCGCCGTCAGGGTTTTCCGTAAAGTCAAAGAGGAAGATAAACTTCTTCAGTAAATCTTGGATGTTGAGAGTGACAAGTTTTTCAGAACCATCAGCAGCGGTTGTTTTGAAGCTGACTTGGTCTTTAGTTGCAAAGGTATTAAATAGCCCTGTGATAATATCAATCCCAGGCTGTTCATCAGCGTGGGTATTGTTGATGAGGACAGGCAGTTTGTAGTCCAGATTGCCATTTTTGAGAGCTGCTAGCATTTCTGCTGGTTTGGTCAGGGCCTGCGGATTCGTTGTGCTGAGGTAGTCGTCAATGCTCTTTTGGTCGGAACTAATGATACCTAGCTTGATATCACGCCCCTGAGCGCTCTTTCCGATGTTCTCAATCTGAACCAAGCGGTCCGTTTTAGCATCCTGTCTGCTCTTTTCAATAGATGCCAGCATCTCCTCATGGCTGTGGAAGTCTTCATAAGGGCGCAAGACGATATTTTTGCGAATAGTCAGGCTCAAGTCCTGGTTCGTACCAACCAGTTCATGGCTGCCAATGAAGTTTCGATAGGTCCGGCGGATATTGTTGGGAGAGCGCAGGCTGAGATCGTCTCCGAAAAGTTTTTGAAACTGCAGATTCAGATGAAGATCGTTCCCGTCAGCCTTTTCCTCAATTGTGACAAAGGGTTGGCCGGTAAAGGTGCCGCTGTCCATGTTCCAGGTTTTCCAGTCGGCAATCGGTTTATTGTCCAGAGTCCAGGTCAGCTGGCCCGCCTGAGAAGCCTGTCCCTGGACGGTTTCCTTGAGCTCTGCAGTCTCAGACATATAAACGGTGCCATCAGCCAGCTGGGTCTTAGCTTCTTCAGAATCAGCTGCTCTTGTTTGAGCTGCTGCAGAGACAGCTGGATTGTCCGCTGCAGGAGCAGGAGTCTGTTCTTTTTCTCCTGTCTGATTTGGAGCAGCTTGAGCTGTTTCTGTTGCAGAAGTTACAGCCTCTACCTGATTGGCAGCTGGCTGCGACTCAGTGCTGTTCTGCTGGTCAGCTGTGGCCTTGCCCTGAACTAAGACAGCCATCAATACTGCGGCTGATAAACTCAAGGCCTGAGTATAGAGACGCTTCTTGTATGAATCGTTCATTAGGAAATCTCCTTTATGTAAAATATTCTATATTTAGTATAACAAATATAGAAAGCGCTTTCAATTAAAAATAGAAAAAACATACAAAGATATTCAAAATAGTTTTTCAGGTGAATTGCTGAGCATAGGGGGAACTTCCTTGTTTCAAGTGCTTTTTGCAATATCCGAACCTTCTGCTTTTATTTTCTGAAATTGTATACAAAATCCTCGAATTTATGCTACAATGAGACAAACTAAAAATGATTGGAGCCAAGCATGAAAGTAATTATTACCGTTGTCGGAAAAGATAAAACAGGGATTGTAGCCGGAGTTTCCACTAAGATTGCGGAGCTGGGGCTGAATATTGACGATATTTCCCAAACCGTTTTGGAGGAATATTTTACCATGATGGCCTTGGTGTCAAGCGATAAAAAGCAAGATTTTACGGCCCTTCGCAATGAGTTTGAAGCTTTCGGCCAAGAGCTCAACGTCAAAATCAACATTCAAAGCGCAGCCATTTTTGATGCCATGTACAATATCTAAGGAGTGAAGGATGGATATTAGACAAGTAACAGAAACCATTGCCATGATTGAGGAGCAGAATTTTGATATTCGGACCATTACCATGGGCATTTCACTCTTAGACTGTATCGACACAGATATTGATCGGGCGGCGGAGAAGATTTACCAAAAAATCACGACCAAAGCGAAAGATCTGGTGGCAGTTGGGGATGAAATTGCAGCAGAGCTCGGGATTCCCATCGTCAATAAGCGGGTCTCAGTGACTCCGATTTCGCTGATTGGGGCAGCGACAGACAGCGCTGACTACGTGCCTTTGGCCAAGGCTTTAGACAAGGCAGCCAAGGAAATCGGTGTTGACTTTATCGGTGGCTTCTCGGCCTTGGTTCAAAAGGGCTATCAAAAAGGCGATGAAATCCTCATTAATTCCATTCCGCGTGCTTTGGCTGAGACGGACAAGGTCTGCTCCTCTGTCAATATCGGCTCAACCAAGACTGGCATCAATATGACGGCAGTTGCGGATATGGGGCGGATTATTAAGGAAACTGCCCAATTTTCTGACATGGGTGCGGCCAAGCTGGTCGTCTTTGCCAATGCGGTAGAGGACAATCCTTTCATGGCGGGCGCCTTCCATGGTGTCGGTGAAGCAGATGTGGTCATCAATGTCGGTGTTTCTGGGCCAGGTGTTGTCAAGCGGGCTTTAGAAAAGGTCCGTGGTGAGAGCTTTGATGTGGTGGCTGAAACGGTCAAGAAAACGGCCTTCAAAATCACCCGTATTGGTCAGTTGGTCGGTCAGATGGCCAGCGAGCGTCTGGGCGTCAAGTTCGGGATTGTTGACTTGAGTCTAGCTCCAACACCAGCGGTTGGGGATTCAGTGGCCCGTGTCTTAGAAGAAATGGGCTTGGAAACAGTCGGCACTCATGGCACGACAGCGGCACTTGCCCTGCTAAATGACCAAGTCAAAAAAGGCGGTGTTATGGCCTGCAATCAGGTTGGCGGACTGTCTGGTGCTTTCATCCCTGTGTCAGAAGACGAGGGCATGATTGCGGCTGTGCAAAATGGCTCGCTTAATCTAGAAAAGTTGGAAGCTATGACAGCTATCTGTTCGGTAGGTTTGGATATGATTGCCATTCCAGAGGCGACACCTGCTGAAACCATCGCGGCCATGATTGCGGATGAGGCAGCGATTGGCGTCATCAATCAAAAGACGACAGCTGTGCGGATTATTCCGAAGGGCAAGGAAGGCGATATGATTGAATTTGGAGGGCTCTTGGGAACAGCTCCGGTCATGAAGGTCAATCAGGCTTCGTCAGCAGCCTTTATCGCCCGGGGTGGTCAGATTCCAGCGCCTATTCACAGCTTTAAAAATTAAAAAGCTAGATTTGAAACAGCTTTTAAGAAAGCATTATAAATGACAGCTATTCAGTTTCCCAGTAGGAGTTTGCGGGATTGCATTTGGCTGTATTTGAAATGTAGGGGATTATAAGGAGATTGTTTAGGTTATGAATAAAAGAGAGCTAGCTGAGCTGGCCCTTGATTTAGGTTTGGATTTTGATAAAGAGAGCGGCATTATATATGGCCGTAGAAGGGATTATGCTTTTTATCTAGAGACCATAACAGATGGCGATGAATTTGCTATTTTCTTTTCAGTCAGATGTGAGCAGGGCTATATCGGTCGAGATACCTTGGAAGCTCTAATCAACGATTCCGAGGTCTTGATTGATTTTGAGAGAGCTGGCTATAGCCTAGCCTGTCAGATTTTGGCTAATCAAGACCGAGATTTGCTGCCGGATATTTTGGAGGAGGCTATCGAAGACTGCACCCGCTACTTTGAGGAGCAAGGGCTGGTTAGTGCCTGTGAGAAAACCGGTGAAACCGGAGATGTAGACTTTTATCAGTTCAAAGGAGATTGGCTCTTTCTCACGCCATCTAGCTATGAGCGGATGATTTCCATCTCACAGGATAAGGTGACAAAACTCTCCCTTCCTCATCAAAGTCCGCAGAAAATACATTATTTCCTGGGGATTGTCGGGGCTTTCTTGATTAGCTTGCTTGGTGCATGCCTTGTCTTCTTCCTGACAGGTGCATCCTTGGCTATGGGCTACATATCAAGTTTTACACTGCTATTTAGCATTGCTTGCTATGAAAAGTTTGTCAAAGGGATTTCTGTTTTAGGAATTGTGGCAAGTTTCTTTTTTACTTTAACGATGAGCTTTTTAGCTGTTCAAATCGGTTATGCCAATTCTTTTTACCAAGGGGAAGGCAATATTTTGCAAGCCCTTATCGCTATTAATAAAGCCGCTTTATCCGGACAGTTTGGTCTTAATTATTGGCTCCATTATCCGTTCATTGTTCTTGGATGTGTCAGTGCTGTAAAAGTTCATGTTCAGTCTCTATAGTTGATTAGATGCTGATTTCACGGTGAGTCGCTGTCTATCATAGCGGAGAACGGAGTTCTTCCTCTTCTTTATCCTAAAGAATTCGAAGGCCTTTTTCAAAATTTACTATAACAAACAAAAATAAAAGAGGTAAACTATGTCAAAAACAAGACTCTATGTTATCCGTCATGGCAAGACCATGTTTAATACTATCGGCCGGGCACAGGGCTGGTCTGATACGCCGCTGACTGCCGAAGGCGAGCGCGGTATTCGTGAGCTGGGTATCGGATTGCGAGAGTCTGGCTTGCCTTTTATCAAGGCTTTTTCCAGTGATAGCGGCCGGACCATTCAGACCATGGGGATTATCCTAGAGGAGCTGGGTCTGACTGGCCAGATTCCCTATCGCTATGACAAGCGCATCCGGGAGTGGTGTTTCGGAAGTTTTGATGGTGCCTATGGGGGTGAGCTCTTTCATGGCGTTATCCCACGAGTTCTTAAGACAGATAATTACAAAGAGCTCAGTTGGCCGGATTTGGCGAATGGTCTGGTAGAAGTGGATACAGCTGGCTGGGCTGAGCCTTGGAACAAGCTTAGCGGTCGGATTTTAGAAGGCTTTGAAGCCATTGCTAGAGAGGTGGAGTCCTCTGGCGGTGGTAATGCTCTGGTCGTCAGCCACAGCATGACCATTGGTACTTTGGCTTATCTGGTTGATGAGAATATCACGAAAAATCCTAATGTCGACAATGGCAGTGTCACAGTGTTGGAGTATGAAAATGGTCGCTTCAGCATTCAAGCTCTGGGCGATGTGTCTTACCGTCAGATCGGAGCAGCTATATTGGACCGAGAAAATCAAGAATGAGCGGGAGTTTTGAGACTCCTGCTTTTTGCTTTGAAAGCCAGATGGCGCCAATTTCTTTATAAAATGGTATAATATGAAAAGAATAACGGAGGAAATGAAATGGCAAAAACAAGATTATACTTGGTTCGTCATGGCAAAACCATGTTTAATACTATCGGTCGGGCTCAAGGCTGGTCTGATACACCATTGACTGAAGTTGGGGAACGTGGCATTCATGAGTTGGGCCTTGGCTTGAGAGAAGCTGGGCTTGATTTCAAAATGGCCCGTTCCAGCGACAGCGGCCGGACTATTCAGACCATGGGCATTATTCTAGAGGAGCTGGGTTTGACAGGACAGATTCCTTATACCTTTGACAAACGGATTCGCGAATGGTGCTTTGGCAGTTTTGATGGTGGTTATGATGGAGAGCTCTTTATGGGTGTGATGCCTCGGGTTTTCAATATTGAGCATGTCCATCAGCTCAGCTATGCTGAGTTGGCAGAAGGTCTTGTAGAAGTCGATACAGCAGGCTGGGCAGAAAACTGGGAAAAGCTCAGTGGCCGAATCTGGGAAGGTTTTTCAGCCATAGCTGAGGAGCTGGAAGCTGCTGGCGGCGGCAATGCTCTTGTAGTCAGCCATGGAATGACTATCGGAACCTTTGTCTATCTAATCAACCGAACTCAGCCTCATGGTTTGGACAATGGTAGTGTGACGGTTGTAGACTATGAAGACGGTAAATTCACAGTAGCTTGCATCGGAGACATGTCTTATCGTGAGACTGGTGCCAAAGTAATGGAGGAAGAAGTTGAAGCGCGCTAAACATCGCAAAGAAAAGAGAAAATCGAAGTCCAAGAAGATTGGATTAACGTTTTTGTTGTTAATCGTCTTGTGTCTGGCAGCTGGAGGAACGGCAATTTATTTCCGTCCGACCTTGTTACAAGATCTGCTTGCAAAGATTCAGTTTTCGGGTTCGTCTAGTAGTTCTGCTACGAAGGGCACTTCTAGCTCAGAGAGTTCGCAGTCTGATTTGCCCAAGGTGTCTTCTACTGACTGGAATTTGATTTTGGTCAATCGTGACAATCAGCAAGATGAAAAAACACCTGATCTGACTCAGATTGGTGAGGTTCAAGTGGACAGCCGCATTGCTGAAAATACTCGGCAATTCCTAGCAGCAGCCCAGGCGATAGCTCCTGAAGAAACTCTCATCTCTGGCTATCGCAGCCGAGCGGAGCAGGAGGAACTCTATAACGAAAAAGTTGCTGGGGAAGTCGCCAAAGGCTTGTCAAATGAAGAAGCAGTCAGCATCGTGCTGAAGCAGGTGCAGCTTCCAGGAGCCAGCGAACATCAAACGGGCTTGGCTATTGATATGAGTGTCCCAGAAGGTCAGGAGGATGAACTGGCAGCCAAGATTGCTGAGCTAGCTCCGCAATATGGCTTTGTCCTTCGCTATCCGGATGGCAAGAGTGACGTTACTGGAGTTGATTTTGAGAACTGGCATTACCGCTATGTCGGTGTGGAGAATGCCCAGTATATGCAGAAGCATAATCTGGTTCTAGAAGAATATATCGCCCTGCTTAAGGCAGCTGGAAAATAAACAACTAAGTCAGGTGTCCCTGGCTTTTTTTATGCTAATTTATCAGAATGTAGCTCTCTAATCCTTTTAGCTTCAGATTAAATCAACTACAAGTATGGAAAGATAAAAAGGAATCACTTTTTGTCAAAAATATTTATAAAACCTTGACAACTATATCGGACTGCGATATAATTTTTATATCAAGGTTCGATATATCGAGATGAAAGTGAGATGAAAAGATGAGTGGATTGACAGAAAAGCTTAGGAGAGTCTATGTGCCAATGACAGAGACAGGTTTTTATATCCTCTTCTGTCTTCAGAAGGAGAGGCACGGTTACAGTATTACTCAAAAAGTCAAGGAACTGACAGAAGGACAGCTATCCATCAGCCCGGGAACCATGTACGGAACCTTGGCAAAGATGGAAAAGGATGGTCTGATTACCTTTGTTCGTGAGGAAGAAAAGAGAAAACTTTATGCTATCACGGAACTTGGGAAAGAGATTTTGGAGTTGGAAATCCAGCGGATTGAGCGCCTTTACCGCAACAGTAAGGAGGAAGTTTGATGGAAGAGAAAATTGTCTATAAAATCTTTACCATTGCAGATTATGACAGAGAAGCAGCTTATTTTAAAAAAATGCATAGCCAAGGCTGGAAATTGAAAAAAGTAAGTTATTCTCCCTTTCTTGTTGCGGTTCGTTATACTTTTGAAGCTTGTCCGCCTCAGGAAGTGGCCTATCAATTAGATTTTCGCCCTATAAAGAAGGCGGAGCAAGAATCCTATTATCAACTGTTTGAGGATTGTGGCTGGGAGCATATTACAAACTTTAATCAATTTTCTTATTTCCGCAAGCCAGTTTCTCAGATTGATGGAGACAGCGATCTTGAAATCTATAATGACGCTTGGTCTAAGCTAGAAATGGTCAAGCGTTTGCTTGTATGGAGGTTTTTACCAGCCATCGTAGTTTTGTGTGTCACTACCTATCTCATTCTAGATATTTTCCAGATGAGTTTGAAAGCAAGTCTATTATTCAAATCAATCTTAGCAATAGACTGTGTCATATTGCTTATCCTATTTTGTCAACTAGTTCATATCGCCTTGCGTTTTTGGAAAATGAGGCAGGAACTGAAAGACTGATTGCAGTTTTGTTAAATACTGTTGTGAAAGCGAGGAAAACAATGAAAAAGACCATTATTGAAGTGCAAGGCTTGAAAAAGAAATTCAAGGAACAAGAAGCCTTGGCAGGAATCGATTTTTCCATCCAAGAGGGAGAGATTTTCGGCTTCCTAGGGCCTTCTGGATCTGGTAAAACCACGACCATCAATATCTTGACTGGTCAGTTGTCTGCAGATGCTGGATCAGCTCATGTGCTGTCTGCACCGGTTGAGGATTTAAAGGCAGAAGTCCTGGAGCAGATAGGGATTGTCAGCGATGGCAGTGGTTTTTATGAAAAGATGTCACTTTATAAGAATCTCAAGGCTTATGCTATGCTCTTTGGTGTTAAGATGGCAGAAGTCGATGAACTTCTTCAAAAAGTGGGCCTCTATGATAGTTGCAACAAGGTGGCGGAAAAATTATCTACCGGTATGAAGCAGCGGATGTTATTGGTGCGTGCCTTGATTAATCGACCTAAACTGCTCTTCTTGGATGAGCCGACCAGTGGTTTGGATCCGTCAACCTCTCGCACCATTCACGAATTGCTACTGGAACTAAAAGCGCAGGGGACGACTATTTTTCTGACAACCCATGATATGCAGGAAGCTACCCTCTTGTGTGATCGCTTGGCCTTGCTAAGTAAAGGAAAATTAGTCGAAGTTGGCAGTCCGCATGAGATAATCCAAAAGTACAATACGGATAAGAAGGTTCGTTTAGAATATGAAAATTTGACGACGAAGACAGTGGCCTTTGAGGAACTGCAAGGAGGCTTGGATTTGTCCAATGTTATCAGTATTCATTCCTGCGAACCAACTTTGGAAGATGTTTTCATCACTTTGACAGGAGGTACCTTAAATGTCTAATAAATTAAAAGGTATGATTTGGCTGAGAGGTCAAGTGACGCTAGCTAATAAAAGTATTCTATTGCAGGTTTTCATGCCAATTTTCCTCATTTTTCTCTATAAATTTATTTTTTCACTGAATGGAGCGGGTAAGGAAATTGGAGCGGATAAACTAGCTACTATGTTGCTTACAATCTCTCTGCCTTTCTCTCTAGCCATGTCTGTTGGAACACCCATTATTATAATCTTAGCTGAGGAAAGGGAAAAACGTAATTTGCAAAGTTTGCGCTTGGCTGGTGTGACAGCGGGTCAATACATTCTCTCTGCTTTAATCTGGCCTGCGATTATTGGGATTTTTTATATCGTTATTACCCCAATTTTGGTGGGAGCCAAGCTCTCTCATCATCTGTTCAGCTATAGTTTGGTTCTCTTATTGACCATGCTGGTCTTAATTTTCTTCTTTTTAATGGTTGGTCTGTTTTGTAAAAATCAGGTCATGGCACAATCCCTTAGTGTTCCGGCTATGCTCTTGGCGGCATTTATTCCTATGTTTTCAAATATGAGCGAGGATTTATTTAAGGTGCTGCGTTATAGTTTTATGGGCCTCTTTACTAGCTATATGAAAGATTGGTCTCATTTCCATTTATGGAGCGAAGAATTTTTGGCTCTTGTAGTTTGGTTGCTTCTTTTTGCAGGAATTTCTTTCTATTTGATGCGCCGTTTGCAAATCTTGGACGACTAATCTAGGTCGCTAGACTGATTTTTAGCACTCTTGTAAAAAGAGTGCTAATTTTTTGAGTTTTTGTCTTGACTTTGGAGTAGAAGAGTGTATAATAGAATCATGAGTTAGCACTCGGGGTGATTGAGTGCTAATCGACAGCAGAATCTTGATTGGAGGTGATGCCGTGGTCACGGAGCGTCAAAATGAGATTTTGAATTTGATTATTGATATCTTTACCAAGACTCACGAGCCGGTCGGATCCAAAGCCCTGCAGGATTCCATCAATTCCAGTAGTGCTACTATCCGAAACGATATGGCGGCTTTGGAAAAGCAGGGGCTTCTGGAAAAGGCGCATACGTCTAGCGGCCGTAAGCCTAGCGTGGCTGGTTTTCAGTACTTCGTCAAGCATTCTCTGTCCTTTGATCGTCTCGCTGAGAATGAACTTTATGAGGTTATCAAGGCCTTTGACCATGAGTTTTTCAACTTGGAGGACATTCTTCAACAGGCAGCAGACCTTTTAACCAAGCTCAGTGGATGCACGGTTGTTGCACTGGATGTAGAACCCAGTCGGCAGCGTTTGACAGCTTTTGACATCGTTGTGCTCAGTCAGCATACGGCTCTGGCGGTCTTCACTCTGGATGAGTCCAATACCATCACTAGTCAGTTTATGATTCCGCGCAACTTCCTAAGAGAAGACCTGGATAGGCTTAAAGGCTTGGTAAGGGAGCGGTTCTTGGGACAGACAGTGCTGGACATCCATTACAAGATTCGGACGGAAATTCCGCAGATTATCCAGCGCTATTTCACCACGACGGACAATGTCATCCAGCTCTTTGAGCATATCTTTGGTGATATTTTCAAGGAAAATGTGATTCTGTCTGGCAAGGTTCAGCTCTTGGAATTCTCAGATCTGACGGCCTATCAGTTTTTTGATGACCCGCAGAAAGTAGCCTTTGAAATTCGCGACAGTTTGGCTGAAGATCAGATGCAAAGCGTGCGCGTGGCAGACAGTAGAGAAAGCTGTTTGGCTGATTTGACACTAATTTCCAGCAAATTCCTGATTCCTTATCGAGGATTTGGAGTGCTGTCAGTTGTCGGTCCGGTCAATCTTGACTACCAGCGGCTAGTCAGTCAGATGAATGTCGTCAACCGCGTACTGACCATGAAACTGACCGACTTCTATCGCTATCTGAGCAGCAATCACTATGAAGTCCATTAAATATAGTATAAATATTCCTAAAGAGGAGGTGCCTTGTGGCAAAGCATAAACAAGAAGAACATCCAGAAGATGTAGAAGTTAAAGAGGAAGCTGTAGAAACAGCTGATCAAGCTGAATCAGCAAGCCCTGAAAAATCAGAATTAGAACTAGCTAATGAGCGGGCAGAAGATTTTGAAAACAAATATCTCCGCGCTCATGCAGAAATGCAGAACATCCAGCGCCGAGCAAATGAAGAACGCCAGCAGCTGCAAAGATACCGCAGCCAGGACTTGGCAAAAGCTATTTTGCCTTCGATAGATAATCTGGAGCGCGCACTTGCCGTTGAAGGGCTGACAGATGATGTCAAAAAAGGACTGGAAATGGTGCAGGAAAGCTTGATTCATGCTCTCAAAGAAGAGGGTATCGAAGAAATTCCAGCTGACGGAGCTTTTGACCATAACTATCACATGGCTATTCAAACAGTTCCAGCTGATGATGAGCATCCAGCTGACACTATCGCCCAGGTCTTCCAAAAAGGCTACAAACTTCATGACCGTATCCTTAGACCTGCTATGGTGGTAGTATATAACTAGGAGGTAAGTCAGAAATCTTTGATTTCGTTGACGCACCCCCGCAAGGGTGATTAGGCTGGTCACGAGCGTTTGCGAAGTGAACTGCCAATCAGCTACTGCGTATAATTTCGACTTCTCGTGTCATAACTTACATAATAGAAAACTTGTCCGAAAAGACAATAAACTATGAAAAATGATAAAAAGCAAGCCAAAGGTTTGCAAAAACTAATATTTTCCGCCGTGGTGGAAGTTCCAGTAGCTTATGCTATTGGAATGAAGGGATTTTTGAGACAATAGGCTCAAAAATAAGCAATGGAACGACGAAGTCGGTCGCTTGCGTCCTCACCACATAAGGAAAATATCAAAAAGAAAATAAAATTTATTGAAGAGGAAAATATAATGAGCAAAATTATCGGTATTGACTTAGGTACAACAAACTCAGCAGTTGCAGTTCTTGAAGGAACTGAAAGCAAAATCATCGCAAACCCAGAAGGAAACCGCACAACTCCATCTGTAGTCTCATTCAAAAATGGTGAAATCATCGTTGGTGATGCTGCAAAACGTCAAGCAGTTACAAACCCAGATACAGTTATCTCTATCAAATCTAAGATGGGAACTTCTGAAAAAGTTTCTGCAAATGGAAAAGAATACACTCCACAAGAAATCTCAGCTATGATTCTTCAATACTTGAAAGGTTACGCTGAAGAATACCTTGGTGAAAAAGTAACCAAGGCTGTTATCACCGTTCCAGCTTACTTTAACGATGCTCAACGTCAAGCAACTAAAGACGCTGGTAAAATCGCTGGTCTTGAAGTAGAACGTATCGTCAACGAACCAACTGCAGCAGCTCTTGCTTATGGTTTGGACAAGACTGACAAAGAAGAAAAAATCTTGGTATTTGACCTTGGTGGTGGTACATTTGACGTATCTATCCTTGAACTCGGTGATGGTGTCTTTGATGTATTGGCAACTGCAGGGGATAACAAACTCGGTGGTGATGACTTTGACCAAAAAATCATCGACTACATGGTTGAAGAATTCAAGAAAGAAAATGGCATCGACTTGTCAACAGACAAGATGGCTCTTCAACGTTTGAAAGACGCAGCTGAAAAAGCTAAGAAAGACCTTTCTGGTGTCACTTCAACTCAAATCAGCTTGCCATTCATCACTGCTGGTGAAGCTGGACCTCTTCACTTGGAAATGACCTTGACTCGTGCGAAATTCGATGATTTGACTCGTGACCTTGTAGAACGTACAAAAGTTCCAGTTCGCCAAGCCCTTTCAGATGCAGGTTTGAGCTTGTCAGAAATCGACGAAGTTATCCTTGTTGGTGGTTCAACTCGTATCCCTGCCGTTGTTGAAGCTGTTAAGGCTGAAACAGGTAAAGAACCAAACAAATCAGTAAACCCTGACGAAGTAGTTGCGATGGGTGCCGCTATCCAAGGTGGTGTGATCACTGGTGATGTCAAAGACGTTGTCCTTCTTGACGTAACACCATTGTCACTTGGTATCGAAACAATGGGTGGAGTCTTCACAAAACTCATCGACCGCAACACAACAATTCCAACATCTAAATCACAAGTCTTCTCAACTGCAGCAGATAATCAACCAGCCGTTGATATCCACGTTCTTCAAGGTGAACGCCCAATGGCAGCAGATAACAAGACTCTTGGACGCTTCCAATTGACTGATATCCCAGCTGCACCTCGTGGTATTCCACAAATCGAAGTTACTTTCGATATTGATAAGAACGGTATCGTATCTGTTAAAGCTAAAGACCTTGGAACTCAAAAAGAACAAACAATTGTCATCCAATCTAACTCTGGTTTGACAGACGAAGAAATTGAAAAGATGATGAAAGATGCTGAAGCAAATGCTGAAGCAGATGCAAAACGTAAAGAAGAAGTAGATCTTCGTAACGAAGTTGACCAAGCTATCTTTGCGACTGAAAAAACCATCAAAGAAACTGAAGGCAAAGGCTTTGATGCAGAACGTGACGCAGCTCAATCAGCTCTTGATGACCTTAAGAAAGCTCAAGAATCAGGCAATCTTGATGACATGAAGGCTAAATTGGAAGCTCTTAACGAAAAAGCTCAAGCTCTTGCAGTTAAACTTTACGAACAAGCTGCAGCAGCACAACAAGCTCAAGCAGGAGCAGAAGGTGCACAAACAGCAGATAACTCAGGCGACGACGTCGTAGACGGAGAGTTTACGGAAAAATAAAATAGTCCAGTGGACTATTTTATCCCGAGCTTGAAAATCAGGAGAGCGAGGTAGTTAAGAATGACTAATCACTAAAGTGAATGTCATTCTACGGCAATCGCTATGGCGATTTGCCTAAACGCCTTACTAGTTCTAAAACAAAGTATAAACGACTTTGTTTTAGAACGTCGTAATGATAGGAAGAAATCCAGAGGTTGCAACCCAGCCTCTGTTTTTCGATAAACTAGAGGGTGACGCTTATGAAGAAAGTGCTCTGTTTAATTTATCCTAATTTTTCACTTTATGAAGTAGTTGGTCTGACCAGTACTTTAGCTCTATCTTTTGGTGTTGAGGTTGATTATGTTGGTACAGATAGAAATGTTATAAGATCGGAAGATGGACTTCCCTGTCAACCTACTGGAACACTGGATGAAGTAGTTATCGAAGACTATTCTTGTGTCATTTTGCCAGGAATGATAAATATTGTCCCTACTCTGCATGATGAAAAATTGATTTCTTTCCTAAGAAGTTTGAAGCAGCAAGAAGTTTTAATTGCAGCTATTTCCTCAGCGCCCATTTTATTGGCGAAAGCAGGTTTATTGAAGGACACTAAATTTACTGGTGGGATTTGGCAAAACTTCTTTGACTATTTTGAATTTCTTCCACGGGAGAATTTCAAAGCTAAAGCGGTCCTGCAAAATAAGAACATCATTACGGCTGTTGGCTTTGCACATCAAGCGTTTGCGAGAAAAGTGCTTCTTAGTCTAGGTTTGGTAGATAATGCTGACAACTATTTTAAAGAACGGAATCAATATTCGGAAGAGGACTTGATATTCACTTTATCAGAAGAAGAGTTTGCTGAAATGAAGCATGAATTTGAAAATACCCTCTGATCAATATTTTCTAAAATTTAAAGAAAGGAACATGGGTGTTCACAACTGAACACGGGTTCCAAAAATTCTGACTCAATATAAAAGAAAGGAACTGAACCCGACCCAAATTCTTGGAAAAAAGAGAAATCAGCCTAGGAGCATTGCTCCGTTACCTGATTTCCTATTTTTCAGTCGAATTTTACGGTCTTGGTATCTTACATGAACAATACAGAATATTATGACCGTCTAGGTGTCTCTAAGAATGCTTCTCAGGATGAGATCAAGAGAGCTTATCGGAAATTATCTAAAAAGTACCACCCCGATATTAATAAGGAAGCTGGGGCGGAGGACAAATACAAAGAAGTCCAAGAGGCTTATGAAACGCTGAGCGACGAGCAAAAGCGGGCAGCCTATGATCAATACGGCGCAGCGGGAGCTAATGGTGGCTTTGGCGGCGGTGCAGGCGGCTTCAGTGGCTTTGATGGCTCCGGTTTTGGCGGCTTCGAAGACATCTTCTCTAGCTTCTTTGGTGGCGGTGCTTCGCGTAATCCTAATGCTCCGCGCCAAGGGGACGATCTTCAGTATCGTGTAAATCTTCGCTTTGAAGAAGCCATTTTCGGAGCTGAGAAGGAAATCAAGTATAACCGTGAAGCGACTTGTCATACCTGTGCTGGGTCTGGTGCCAAGCCAGGGACTAGTCCTGTTACCTGTGGCCGCTGTCATGGCTCAGGTGTCATCAATGTTGATACCCAGACACCGCTTGGCATGATGCGTCGGCAAGTGACCTGTGATGTCTGTCACGGTCGAGGAAAAGAAATCAAAAGTCCTTGTGAAACCTGTCACGGAACGGGGCATGAAAAGCAGGCTCACAGCGTCAAGGTGAAAATCCCTGCAGGAGTGGAAACTGGTCAGCAGGTCCGTCTGTCTGGTCAAGGTGAAGCAGGCTTTAATGGCGGTCCTTATGGTGATCTTTATGTCGTGGTCCAAGTTGAGCCGAGTGATAAGTTTGAGCGAGATGGCTCTACCATTTACTACAAACTCAATCTCAACTTTGTCCAAGCAGCTCTTGGTGACAGCGTGGATATTCCAACTGTTCACGGAGATGTCGAGCTGAATGTTCCAGAAGGAACACAGACTGGCAAACGCTTCCGTCTGCGTGGTAAGGGAGCACCGAGTCTGCGCGGTGGAAGTATGGGCGACCAGTATGTTACTGTCAATGTTGTGACGCCGACTGGCCTCAACGACCGTCAAAAAGCAGCCCTCAAAGAATTTGCGGAAGCTGGCAACATCTCGGTCAATCCTAAGAAAAAAGGTTTCTTCGACAAAATGAAAGATGCCTTGGAAGATTTGTAATTATATAAAAAGGAGCAGCCTAATGCTGCTTTTTTTATGTTTACTCGGATAAAAAACATAATTTAGCTGAAGAAGCCAGTCCGTCTAAACGCCTTTTCTTTAAAATAAATTCGCTAGAAAAGGTGAAGCGATTTTTTAATCTCTTCTTTTACAAAAATAAATGATTTTTTAAGTAAAATCTATTGTAAAAATTTCCTAAAAGATATATGATAATACTAAGTGTATAAAAAGTATCTTTTTAGCCTGCTGGGGAGTTGGCCAGGGAGATATTGGGAGATTAGCTTTATACATTTTAGGAAAAAGGGGATTTATAAAGTGAAACGTTTTGAAAAAGTGCAGGAGCGAATTCAGAAATATTCAATTCGCAAATTGTCTGTCGGTGTGGGCTCGGTTGCCATTGCAGCTCTGATTTTTGGGAGCTCTTTGTCCAGTTCGACTGTTGCTGCGGATGAAGTAGGAGGCGGTGCGACTGCTCACTATACTTATGTTGAAGAGCAAGAGCTAACAGAGCAGGAAAAAGGCCTGATTAAGCATGGTCTGCCTAAGGATTTGCAAACGGGAGAAAATTATTACCTGATTTATCGGAGGCAGGATAAGCAAGCCATCTTGCCAAATACAGGACATAATGTTCAGCCGCTTCTCAGCTTATTTGCGGGAACGGCTATTTTGGCTGTCTTGGTATTTTCACGAAAGAAATCTGGCAAATTATTAGGAGTGCTTTTGCTAGGCAGCTTGGGACAGACTCTATTACAGTCTCCTCAAGCGTTTGCGCTGGAAAATCGAGAATTGCTTTCTCATAACCGTCAAGTTGCGGTTTCGTCAACAGTTTCTGAAGCGGATCTGACCATTGCAGGTTATAACTATATCGGTTACTTTACCGCTTCTGATTTGCGGACCTTGACAGGGACCAAGCCGGCCTCCCTGCCAGCTGGTCAAGAAGCTCGAGGGCAAGCAGAATTATCCGAAGCTTCAAAAGAGGACTCTGATTCTATTGATCGAGCTGCTCAGTCAGGGTTGCTATATCAGCTGAACCCTGCTGCAAATGATTCAGGGCAGTCAGGGAAGCTTCCAGCTTCTCAGCCATCAAATCCAACTATAGAGACGGCAAAAGGGGAAAGCTTACAAGAGCCTGCCTTGCCAGAGTACAGCGGTGGCGTTAATGGCCAATCAATTGTGCAAGCAGAAAATCCTAGCTATACAATTTCGGAAGGAACGGCAGGAGATACAGCCCCGGTTGAGCCAGCTTTGCCAGAATACATGGGTGGTGTCAACGGCGAATCGCTAGTTCAAGCGGACAACCCAGTCTACACAGCCCCAGTAGGGACAGCGGGTGATACAGCTCCATTCGAGCCAGCTTTGCCAGAATACATGGGCGGCGTTAACGGCGAATCGACAGTTCAAGCAGAAAATCCGGTCTATACGGCCCCGATAAGTGTAGTTAGCGATACAGCACCGGTCGAGCCCACTCTACCAGAATATACAGGTGGTGTTAATGGGGAATCAGCAGTTCAAGAAGAACTTCCAGCCTACACTTCTCCGGTAGGTACAGCAGGAGACATAGCACCGGTCGAGCCCGCCCTCCCAGAATACACAGGTGGCGTTAACGGCGAATCGACAGTTCAGCCAGAACTGCCTAGTCTCCATACGGACATCAAGCTAGAAACGATTGAGCCTCAAGTTGTTCACAAGACAGATGATAGCAAGTATCTTGATGAAGAGACCACTGTCGATGGAACTCCAGGACAAAAAGAAATTGTAACCAGCTATGAAACCTTAGATGGTAATCGCATATCAGAGCCACAAACAACTGAAAGAATCTTGCATGAAGCAGTTGATACAGTGGTCACTCGAGGTAGCAAGGCTCGCATCAATAAAGAAGAATTGAGCAAGCAGCTAGCTTTAGCAGCAGCTGTGGATCCAGCAGTTTACACCAATCAATCCTATCAGCAGCTGCAGGCAATTAAGAATATGGCTGCGACGGTTTATCAAACTTCGTCTAGTCAAGATGAAGTAGATGCGGGTGTCAACCAACTCAAGCAGGCTTTGGCTGACTTATTGGCCCTTAAAGCAGCGCCGACTCTGACTGTTTCAGCGGTTAAGAAGGATGAATTGCAGAAATCTGCGCAAATTCAATACCAGCTGGTGGACAGGGACCAAGCCTTTACAAGCGCAAGTGTTCGCTTGAAGAAAGATGGCCAGCTGATAGCTGAACAGAATTTGGCGGCAGGCCAGCTGACTGCTAGCTTCAGTGGTTTGGACTACTATACACCGTATAAGATTGAGACGACTCTGTCCTATGACTTAGGAAATGGCCCTGAAAATCAGGAGTTAGCTCAAGAGACAGTCCAGCTTGACCTGAAGAAGGTGGAGCTCAAGTCCATCACTAATGTCTCCTTGATGAAGGTTGAGAATGGTCAGACAAAATTGATGCCTACTCTGGCTGAGAAACCAGCAAATCTGGATCAATATTACCTGCACTTTACATCCGACCAGTTCAAGGATACTGTTCTCCCAGTTACTTCTATCGAGGAAGTGGTCGTTGATAACCAGCCTGTCTTCAAGATTCAGGCTCAGCTGCCAGACTTGCTGCAAAGAAGCGCAACTGGTCTTCAAAATAGCTTTGATTTCTATCTGGAAAAGGCTAAGAAGCGTGAAGGAAATGTATATTATGACTTCCAAGACCTTTTGGACGGCATCAAGGAAAATCCTTCTGGAACCTTTATTTTGGGCCGCAGTATCAGTGCCAAGCTGATTGACAAACCTGCCAACAGCAAGTCTTATCTGCAAGGTGAATTCAAAGGTCAGCTGATTGGTGGGCAAAATGGTGAGCGCCATGCGATTTTAGACTTAGCACACCCTCTATTTGATACGATTACTGGCGGAACGGTCAAGGATATTGACTTTAAGCGAGTCAATATGGTTTATCCAGATTCGCAAGCGGGAGATACAATTGCCACAATTGCTGCCCGCTTGAAGAATAAAGGAGTAATCGAAAATGTCAATGTCCAAGGCTACTTGGAAGGAAGAGACCATATTGCTGGTTTAGTTAACAATATAGAAGGCCAATCTCGAGTTGAAAATGTTTCCTTTAAGGGTCGTATTAAGTCCAAGGGTGGAAATTCTGTTACAGCCGGTATCGCAGGCACCAACGCCATGTCCTTGGTGAAACGAGCCTATGTCGAAGCCGATATTTGGGTCAAGAGTGGCCAAAATGCAGGTATACTGGTAGCTCAAAACTTCACGGACTATTCAGGTTCGGGCTGGGGGAATTGGGGCAGATTGATGCAATCAGTTGCCAAAGGTAAGTTAGAGGATGCAGGATCAAGAAATTCAGCTGGTATCGCTGCTTCCATTTGGCCGTATGGAACCATTAATGACACTGTCAGCTATGCTACTGTAGTGAACGGTAAAGAGCTCTTTAGCTCAGATAATGAAATCACGGATGCTTGGATGGGGCAAAAACTTCAAAACCTCTTTGGTGTTCAGGGACAAAGCTCTGGAACCAAGACAGGAAAAGATGCCAAGTTCCGTCGCTTGACAGAAGCGGAAGCTGAGCAAAAAGTTAAGAGCTATCAGATTACTGCCCTTGACCAAAGCAGCGCAAATGAGGTCACATCTGAAAAATTAAACGCCTCTATCCTAAGAACAAATACTTATCAAGATAAGCAAGGTTACAAAGCAGAAAATGAACAGCTTTATCAGAACCTCGAGCGCTTTATGCCTTTCTACAACCAAGAGTTCTTGATTCATGAGGCTAACAAGCTGGTGGATGCTGGTAAGGCAGGTGATCTGTTGACTAAGAAAGTCTTGGCAGTTCAAGCTCTGAAGGGCAACCAGTTTGTTGCTGGCGGAACGGATGCAGATAAGATCTTAGTCCATTTTGCAGACGGAAGCAAGATCATCTACAATCTTCAAAATCAAGCACGATTTGAACAAACGACTCTGCCGGAATATCAGATCGCAGAGCTTGGTACGGTCTATACCCCAAATCACTCAACGGCTGTCAAAGATGACTTGCTGACCCAGCTGACTGAAAGCTTGAAGAGTTTTGAACTATACAGTGATGAAGTCTATCGTTCTGTTGGTCTGCCTAATGATAATGACAAGGTCAACAAAGTCAAGCGCCTCTTCCTAGATGAATCTCTGGCTGAAGTGAAAGCCAACTTGCAGGATATGCTTGGTAAGCTCTTGGCTAATGAATGGACAAGATTCCATGCTGACAATCCAGCAGCTAACCAAGCTCTGAAAGCTAAAATCGAAGAGAACAAGACCGCTATCATGCTCGGTCTGACCTACCTCAACCGTTATTACGATCTCAAGTTTGGCGACTATAACCTCAAGGAGCTGGTGCTCTTCAAACCAGACTTCTATGGTGAAAAAGTACCATTGCTAGATCGCTTGATTAAGATTGGTCGTTCGACAGAAAATCAACTGAAAGGGGCGGACAATGTCAATATGTTTGCACGTCAGTTGAAGGCTGAGTCCAAGTCTACTGATTTGGTGGCTTACTTGGATTACAACCGTCGTCTTTTGACTGACTTTGCGGATATGGATTCTTGGTTCAAGGATGCAACCCGAGGATTTATTCAGTTTGAAGAACGCCAGTCAGAAGTCGAGGAGATTAAGTCTGCTAAGTATCGCGTCTTTGATAACCTCAATTCTGAATATTTCAGCAACTATATCCTTCCGCTGCTAACCTTGAAGAATACGCGCTTAGCCATTCTGTCAAACTATAGCACGATGGCCTTTGTCAACAGAGACAAGCGCCGGTCATGGTCTGATGAACGATTTAATGCGCGCATCAAGGAAGTAGCGACCCAGCATCGAAATCACGTAGACACTTGGTACAAACTGCTCTCAGATAATATCAAGCCAAGAATGGTCAAGGAAAATGTAACGGCTGTATGGGATGGTTTCGATGTAGAAGGGCGTGGCTGGATTGATGTCAACGGAAATGATAATAAGGGCAATCCTTATGCACCATCCCGCGAGTTCTTTAACCTAGTTGGCGGCAGAGCTGGTGGCTGGTACAAGTCAAATGGCTACGGTGCCCATGCTGCTGGTTCAATCCGTGTGAACTTCGAGGCCTTTGACCTCTTGACGGAATATGGTGTGTCCGTCTTCACTCACGAACTCACCCACGTCAATGACAGAGATATTTATCTGGGCGGTTACGGCAGACGACAAGGTATCGGACCAGAAGGGTATGCCCAAGGTATGCTCCAGTCACCTGTTCCTGATCAGCCGGGCTGGGGTGCTTTGGGTCTCAATATGGCCTTTGATCGTCCAAATAATGGCAGCCTCATTTTCAATAGCTCCCCAAGTCTCTTCAAGAACCGAGCAGACATCGACCATTACATGAAGGGATATAATGATACCCTCATGCTGCTGGATTACCTTGAAGGCCAAGCGGTTGTAGATAAAGGAAATGAAGCAGCAGCCAAATGGTTCAAGAAGGTTGAACCGAAAGTTGTAGATGCTCGGACTCAATACGACGTCGTAAGAGAGTTGACGGCAGAGGAGAAAGCTGCGATGTCAGTTTCATCTGTAGATGACTTGGTTGATCAAGGCTTGCTGTCTAACCGTGCGGTTGACAATCGAACCTATAATCCTGCTGACTATGACTCTAGTTACATTGCTATCGACTTCATGACAGGCATCTATGGCGGCGGCCAAAACAATACTGGAGCGCCAGGCGCCTTGATGTTTAAGCATAATACCTTCAGAATCTGGGGTTACTATGGCTATGAAAAAGGCTTTGTAAGCTATGCTTCTAATAAACACCGTAAGACAGCCAATGAACAAGGTGTGACTGGTTTGAGCGACAACTTTATCATCAAGCAAATTTCTGAAGGCGAATTTGAAACCATGGAAGCCTTCAAGAAAGCTTACTTCAGAAAAGTTGTGGATAAAGCACAAACCTCAGGTATTAAGCCAGTGACTGTCAACGGAAAAGTCTATACTACTTATGAAGAGCTGAAAGCTGGCTTTGCAGAAGCTGTTGACAAGGATCTGAAGAAGGCTCGTGTTGATGAACGTGCAACCAAGGACTTCAAGTATGCTGTCTTTACGCAGTTGCTCAAGAACACCAACAGCTTTATGGATGAAAACTCCATTTGGGGTTCCTAAGAAAAAGTGTTAGATTTGCTGCACGTGTAACTGCAAATAATGACCTTTAGAAATATGCGATAAATAACCCATTTGAATTTGTTCTGTTTGTGTCGTCACTGACAGTCTGATTCAGATGGGTTATTTTGTTGCATGATGGCAAGCCGGAACAGAAAAAAACCTGATTCTTAAACGATATTTTTCAAAAAAATCTGTCCCCAGACAGTTCCTGCTTTTAGGGCTTGCTGGGGGCTTTTTTTCCTGCTAAAATAAACACATGACACGTTATAAAGCTATTATTTCCTATGATGGTTATAACTTTGCTGGTTTTCAGCGACAGCCTCATGCCAGAAGTGTTCAGGAAGAGATTGAAAAGACCCTGACCCGTATCAATAAAGGCCAGCCTGTGGTGATTCATGGGGCGGGCCGGACCGACAGCGGTGTCCATGCTCTGGGCCAGGTGCTGCATTTTGATTTACCAGAAGAGCGGGATGAAGAGAAATTGCGTTTTGCCTTGGATACCCAGACGCCGGAAGATATTGATTTTATTAGTGTGGAGCAGGTGTCGAACGATTTTCATTCTCGCTACAATAAGCACAGCAAGACCTATGAATTTTTGGTGGACATCGGCCGCCCTAAAAATCCTATGATGCGCCATTATGCCACGCATTATCCATATCCTTTGGAGCTGGGTCTGATAGAAGAAGCCATTGCTCATCTTGAAGGGACGCATGATTTTACTGGATTTACTGCTTCGGGGACCAGTGTGGAAGACAAGGTTCGGACCATCACCAAGGCCAAGGTTCGCTATGATGGAGAGCGGAATTTTCTGGTCTTTACTTTTTCAGGCAATGGCTTTCTCTACAAGCAAATCCGCAATATGGTCGGGACCCTGCTCAAGATTGGCAATAAGCGCATGCCGGTGGAGCAGATTCAGAGGATTTTAGCGGAGAAAGACCGCCATCTGGCAGGGCCAACAGCCGGTCCAAACGGCCTCTATCTAAAGGAGATTCGTTATGAAGAATAAGTTGATTTTAGCCCTTTCGGGCAATGATATTTTCAGCGGTGGCGGGCTCCACGCTGATTTGGCTACCTATACGGTCAATGGCCTGCATGGTTTCGTAGCTGTGACTTGCCTGACGGCTATGACTGACAAGGGATTTGAGGTCATTCCAGTTGAGGAAGAGGTTTTTGCCCAGCAGTTGGCCAGTCTCAAGGATGTTCCTTTTTCTGCTATTAAGATAGGACTTTTACCCAATCTGGAAATAGCAGAGCAGGCATTGGCTTTTGTCAAGCGGCATGCGGATATACCAGTAGTGCTGGATCCTGTTCTGGTCTGCAAGGAAAATCATGACTTAGAAGTCAGTGCGTTGAGAGAAGAAATCATCAAGTTTTTCCCTTATGTCAGCATCATTACGCCAAATCTGGCAGAAGCTCAGCTATTGACCCAAAAAGAAATCAAAAGTCTGGAGGATATGCAGGCTGCAGCCAAGGTGCTCCATGATTTGGGAGCCGAGCATGTGGTGATTAAGGGCGGTAATCGCTTGAGCAAGGAGCGAGCGGTGGATGTTTACTATGACGGACGCGATTTTGAGGTCATGGAATCGCCAGTGCTGGCCGGCAACAATACCGGGGCAGGCTGCACATTTGCTTCCAGCATTGCCAGTCAGCTGCTTCTCGGCAAGTCTCCGCTTGCAGCAGTTCAATTGTCTAAAGATTTTGTTTACCGAGCGATTCAGCGCTCAGATCAATATGGGGTAGTTCAGTATGAGAAATCATCAAGTTAAAAAATTAGTTATCTTAGCTTTCATCACAGCTCTATCTGTGGTTTTGGGGAATTTTGTGAAAATCCCAACGGCGACAGGATTCTTAACGCTGCTGGATGCAGGGATTTATTTTACAGCCTTCTACTTTGGCCGCAAGGAAGCGGCTATTGTTGGAGGACTTTCAGGCTTTTTGGTTGATATGATTGCCGGCTATCCTCAGTGGATGATTTTCAGTCTGATTTGCCACGGGCTTCAAGGTTTCTTTGCTGGCTTTGAGGGCAAGAAACGCTACCTTGGGCTGGCCTTGGCCGCAGTGGCTATGGTCGGTGGCTATGCCCTCTTTGGTAGTATCATGAATGGTGTCGGGGCTGCCCTAGCCGAAATCTTGGGCAATTTTATGCAGAATGCATTTGGTTTAGCAGTCGGTTTTGCCCTTTACAAGGCCTTCCCAGAGAGTTTGAAAAAGACAGTCACAGTGAAATAAGTGAGGTGAGACATGGACTTAGCTAAGATTGGAGCGGAAACTCGTCAGATTCTTCTAGATGTTTTGGACAAGGCTGCCTTGGTCAAGGGAGATATTTTTGTTCTGGGTCTATCCTCTAGTGAGGTTGTCGGAGGCCATATTGGTCAGAATTCCAGTCTGGAAGTTGGACAGGTCATTGTCAAAACCATATTGGATATCTTAGAAGAGAAAGGTATCTTTCTTGCAGTTCAGGGATGTGAACATCTTAATCGCGCCCTCGTAGTCGAAAGAGCCTTGGCGAACAAGAAGGATTTGGAAATTGTCAATGTTCTGCCTACTCTTCATGCTGGAGGCAGCGGCCAGCTAGCTGCTTTCCAATACATGAAGGATCCTGTTGAGGTGGAGTTTATTGTGGCTCAGGCGGGGCTGGATATTGGCGATACTGCTATCGGCATGCATGTCAAGCACGTGCAGATTCCTATCCGACCGATTCTCAAGGAGTTGGGAGCTGCTCATGTCACGGCTTTAGCCAGCCGTCCCAAGCTAATTGGCGGCGTCAGAGCGGCCTATATAGAGGATAAAATCAGGAAGGGACAAAAGGAAAAATAATTTTGAAAAAAACTCTAATTATGCTATAATGGGTTGTATTCAATAAATTTTAAGGAGAAATGACAGAATGTCTGTATCATTTGAAAACAAAGAAACAAATCGCGGCCTTTTGACTTTTAGCATCAGTCAAGAGAAAATCAAGCCTGCCTTGGACCGTGTATTTAACTCAGTAAAAAAAGATATTGCTGTACCAGGTTTCCGTAAAGGTCGCCTTCCACGTGCTATCTTCAACCAACGTTTTGGTGAAGAAGCCCTCTACCAAGATGCTTTGAACGCTCTTCTTCCAGAAGCATACGAAGCTGCTGTCAAAGAAGCAGGTATCGAAGTAGTTGCTCAGCCTCAGTTTGATGTCGAGTCTATGGAAAAAGGTCAAGACTGGGTCATCAAAGCTGAAGTAGTCACTAAGCCAGAAGTTAAGCTGGGTGCTTACAAAGACTTGGAAGTAACTGTTGAAGCTAGCAAAGAAGTGACTGACGCCGAAGTAGATGAGCGCATTGAGCGTGAGCGCAACAACTTGGCTGAGTTGGTTCTCAAAGAAGGTCCAGCAGCTGACGGTGATACAGTTGTGATTGACTTTGTTGGCTCTGTTGACGGCGTTGAATTTGACGGCGGCAAGGGCGATAACTTCTCACTTGGACTGGGCAGCGGTCAATTCATCCCAGGATTTGAAGAGCAGTTGGTTGGCCACAGTGCAGGTGAAACAGTGGACGTTGTCGTAACCTTCCCAGAAGACTATCAAGCAGAAGACTTGGCAGGTAAGGAAGCTAAATTTGTGACAACTATTCACGAAGTTAAAGAAAAAGAAGTTCCGGCATTGGACGATGAACTTGCAAAAGATATTGACGAAGAAGTGGAAACTCTTGACGAGCTGAAAGAAAAGTACCGCAAAGAATTGTCAGAAGCTAAGGAAACAGCTTATAACGATGCGGTAGAAGCAGCAGCTATTGATCAAGCAGTAGCAAACGCTGAAATCGTTGACTTGCCAGCAGAAATGGTTCACGAAGAAGTACACCGCGCTGTTAATGAATTCTTGGGCAATATGCAGCGCCAAGGAATCTCACCTGACATGTACTTCCAAATCACTGGTACTAGTCAGGAAGACCTGCACAAGCAATACGAAGCAGATGCTGAGTCACGCACTAAGACAAACCTTGTCGTAGAAGCTGTTGCTAAGGCAGAAGGTTTTGAAGCTAGCGCAGAAGAAATCGAAGCAGAAGTAACTTCATTGGCTACAGACTACAACATGGAAGTAGAACGTGTTCGTCAATTACTGTCAGAAGATATGCTGAAACACGACATCGCTATCAAGAAAGCTGTTGAAGTGATTACAAGCACTGCGAAAGTGAAATAAGTTTCATCATTCAAAATGAGATCATTTGAAACTAGTGTACAGATGCACTAGTTTCTTTTTGTACTTGTTCCGTGATTTTTCCTGGATTTTCTTTTGACGAAAATAGAAATTTATCGTACAATAGAAAGTAGCGAAAAATTGCAAGAGGGCGACAAGCCTTTACTTAATCTTAAAGGAGATCAACTTTGGAATTAGAAGTATTTGCTGGACAGGAAAAAAGTGAGCTTTCTATGATTGAAGTGGCGCGTGCCATTTTGGAAGCCCGCGGCCGCGACCATGAGATGTATTTTAATGATCTGGTCAATGAAATTCAAAACTATCTGGAAAAATCAAACAGTGAGATTCGTGATGCTCTGCCATTATTCTACACAGAACTCAATGTAGACGGCAGCTTTATTCCGCTGGGAGATAATAAATGGGGCCTGCGTTCATGGTATGCTATCGACGAAGTGGATGAAGAAATCATCGCCTTGGAAGAGACTGATGAGGACGACGCACCTAAGAAACGTAAGAAGAAACGCGTCAATGCCTTTATGGATGGCGACGAGGATGCCATTGACTACAGCGATGACGATCCAGAAGATGAGGATGGCTACGAAGCAGATCCAGCTCTCTCATACGATGAGGAAAATCCAGACGATGAGAAGAACGAAGTGGAAGCTTATGATGCTGAAATCAACGAAATCGCTCCGGATGATCTAGGTGAAGAAGTCGAACTCAACGAAGAAGATGACGACTACTCTGACGAAGACACGGAGACCGAAGAGGAAGAATAAATCAACCAAAAGAAACAAGGGACGAATTCCTTGTTTCTTTTAATATTCCTTGAAATATAAGTTCGGAGGGTGTAGAATACTAGTATCATTTACTAAAGGAAAGACGGAGGTAAGCTGCTATGAAATTTGTCATTAATAAGAGTCTAGGTGATTTAGGCATTAAGAGTGTCGTTATCGGGATTGCCAAGAATGTCAATCCTCAGGCAGAACTGTCTCCCTCATTTCTAAAAAAGAAAAAGGAAATGGAAGACTGGGCTTTAGCCTGCGACTTGGATGAGGTGCTTGAGTCGCCAGTGGTTCAAGGTTATATAGAAATACTCCAGCGTGTAGGTCGCAGTGTCAAGAAAAATCCTCCGACTGTTCCCGCGCTGATTCGCAATATCCAGCACCGCGGATCGCTCCCTCATATTAATAGCATTATTGATATTTATAATGTTGAAGCCCTGCATTCTCTACTGGCTATTGGAGGGCATGATTTTGATAAGATTGAAGGTCAGATAGAATTCACCGTAAGCCAAAAGGAAGATGTCTTTCTGCCTATTTTGTCCAAGGAGAAGCATGTTGCAAAGACGGACTATGTCTATCGGGATGCCAAAGGCATTTTGGCTTGGCTGGATGTTCGTGACAGCGAGTATTATAAGTTTGATGAGGAGACCAAGGATGCCATTTTCATCATTCAGGGGAATGCCAATACCTCTGTCGAAATGCGTCTGGAAGCCTTGGAACGAATCCGACACGATTTAGCAGAGTGCATGCCCGATGTAGAATTTGAAACACATGTCATTAGTATTGGTGAAAATGGATGAAAACCGACTGAAATCATTTGACAATTTTTCAGGTTTGCGATATCATACTGTTCGGGCACCTCTTTTAGAGGTCAGAGCTTCCTGTGTTCAGGGAGCTATTTTTCTTTTTCAGACAGATTATGGAAAATCCTCCTATAGCTAAGTTTCCAGCAACTGTGATGCTTGCTGGAATGAATTGTTTTATGAAAAGGAGCACGTATGTCAATTAAATATATTTTTGTCACCGGCGGTGTAGTATCTTCTATCGGAAAAGGGATTGTGGCAGCTAGCTTGGGCCGGCTTTTGAAGAATCGAGGCCTCAAGGTTACGATTCAGAAATTTGACCCTTATATCAACATTGATCCCGGCACCATGAGCCCTTACCAGCATGGGGAAGTTTTTGTCACAGATGATGGAGCCGAGACGGATCTGGATCTGGGGCATTATGAGCGTTTTATTGACATTAATCTCAATAAATACTCCAATGTCACCACTGGTAAAATCTATAGCGAAGTCCTGCGCAAGGAGCGTAAAGGTGAGTATCTGGGGGCGACGGTTCAAGTCATTCCGCATATTACGGATGCTCTCAAGGACAAGATCAAGCGGGCTGCACGGACGACGGACTCGGATGTGATTATCACCGAGGTCGGAGGTACAGTGGGCGACATCGAGTCTCTTCCTTTCTTAGAAGCTCTGCGCCAGATGAAGGCGGATGTCGGAGCAGACAATGTCATGTATATCCATACGACTCTCCTGCCCTATCTCAAGGCAGCTGGAGAAATGAAGACCAAGCCAACTCAGCATTCTGTCAAAGAGCTGCGAGGTCTGGGGATTCAGCCTAATATGCTGGTCATCCGCACAGAAGAGCCAGCTGGGCAAAATATCAAAAATAAACTGGCTCAATTCTGTGATGTGGCGCCGGAGGCGGTCATTGAGTCGTTGGATGTGGAGCATCTTTACCAAATTCCTCTCAATTTGCAGGCCCAAAAGATGGACCAAATCGTCTGTGACCATCTGAAGCTGGATGTGCCGGATGCGGATATGACAGAGTGGTCAGCTATGGTAGAGCAAGTGATGAGTCTGGAAAAGCAGGTCCATATTGCTCTGGTCGGTAAGTATGTTGAGTTGCCAGATGCCTATATTTCAGTTGTCGAAGCGCTCAAGCATGCCGGCTATGCCAATGATGCGGAGGTTAAGATTAACTGGATTGATGCGAATCAGGTAACTGCCCAAAACGCAGCAGAGCTTCTTGGAAGTGCGGATGGGATTATCGTTCCGGGCGGCTTTGGTCAGAGAGGAACTGAGGGTAAGATTCAGGCAATTCGCTATGCGCGTGAGCAGGATGTGCCTATGCTGGGCATTTGTTTGGGTATGCAGCTAACCTGTGTCGAATTTGCCCGTCATGTCCTAGGGCTAGCAGATGCCAACTCAGCGGAGCTCAATCCAGACACACCATATCCGATTATTGACCTCATGCGTGATCAGATTGATGTTGAAGACTTGGGTGGAACGCTGAGGTTAGGGCTCTATCCTTCTAAGCTTAAGCCTGGCTCTAAGGCAGCAGCGGCTTACGACCATCAAGAAGTCGTGCAGCGCCGTCACCGTCATCGCTATGAGTTCAACAATGCTTTCCGCGAGCAGTTTGAGGCGGCTGGATTTATATTTTCAGGAGTTTCACCAGACAATCGCTTGGTCGAAATAGTGGAAATCCCAGAAAATAAATTCTTCGTGGCCTGTCAATACCACCCAGAGCTTTCTAGCCGTCCGAACCGACCTGAAGGTCTTTATAGGGCTTTTGTCACAGCAGCGGTAGAAAAGTGCTCGAAGAGATAGACTTGCTTTTTCTAGGATAAGCGATTTTTCTAGAGAAATGTTATAATGAAAAGTAAAAGGAGGTAAGAAGATGTTTCTAAACATTTTAGCTAGTATTCATACTAATAATTTTCAAGATGAGCATTGTATAGAAAAAATCCAAGCTCTCTGGCAGGAACAAGAGAGAGCTGTGAAAGAAGCTTTTGCTGAGGGGGAGCCGGTTTATGCCGTCTATCATGACTATGCCAGTGATTACAAAGGAGACTACAGCCTCTCTATCTGCCGTTTGACAGATGAGGAAGTCTATGATTTTGACACATCCGAGCAGACCTATCAAGTCTTTGAAGCAGATAAGGAGGATCCTCAAGCTGTTCTTCATGCTTGGCAGAGGATTTGGCAGGCAGAAGAAACAGGTGAGCTTCATCGGGACTACACTTTTGACTTCGAAAAATACGATCCCGACCAAACGGTGGCTGTCTTTGTTGCGATTCAGCAGCACTGAGTTTTCTGTGTTCCTGCCTTGGCTTCATTTTCGTTTAGTTTTCCCAATTTTGCTGATTGAGTAGAAAGTTGATTTTTTGAAATAAACTAAAAAATATTCTTGACAAGCCTTAGCTGTCCTGTTATACTAGTAAGGTACTCAATCGCGGGGATGGCGGAATTGGCAGACGCGCAGGAC
>CAUUZZ010000017.1:0-49416 GCA_963549775.1 Streptococcus sanguinis
TAACATCCACGGTCCTTACCCAGCAAACTGGGAAGGTCTTGACCTTGACCACTTGAAGAAATTGACAGAAGCTCTTCCAGGATTCCCAATCGTATTGCACGGTGGTTCAGGTATTCCTGATGACCAAATCCAAGCAGCTATCAAACTTGGTGTTGCTAAAGTTAACGTTAACACTGAATGCCAAATCGCATTCGCTAACGCAACTCGTAAATTTGCTCGTGACTACGAAGCAAACGAAGCAGAATACGACAAGAAGAAACTCTTCGACCCACGTAAATTCTTGGCTGACGGTGTAAAAGCTATCCAAGCATCAGTTGAAGAACGTATCGACGTATTCGGTTCAGAAGGTAAAGCTTAATCTAGCTGAAGACTACAAAACAGAAACCTGCCCGTAAGGGTGGGTTTTTTGGTGTGTGATAAAATATGATAATTATTTTTGAATTTCCTATGTTCGTTTGGAAGCAAAAGTGGTAGTATAGTGAGGAGATAAGATTCTATTTGCCTGAGTTAGGTAGGAAAAAGGTCTGTAACATGAATTGAATGATAGGATATTGAGAAAGTATGGCAATGATAGAAGTAGAGCATCTTCAGAAAAATTTTGTAAAGACTGTCAAGGAACCAGGCTTGAAGGGAGCTTTGCGCTCCTTTATTCATCCTGAAAAGCAGACCTTTGAAGCGGTCAAGGATTTAACTTTTGAGGTGCCCAAGGGCCAGATTTTAGGATTTATCGGGGCCAATGGTGCTGGAAAGTCGACAACCATCAAAATGCTGACAGGGATTTTGAAACCGACATCAGGATTTTGTCGGATTAATGGCAAGATTCCGCAGGACAATCGCCAAGACTATGTCAAGGATATTGGGGTTGTTTTTGGACAACGCACCCAGCTATGGTGGGATTTGGCTCTGCAAGAGACCTACACGGTCTTGAAAGAGATTTACGATGTGCCAGACTCGCTCTTTCATAAGCGCATGGATTTTTTGAATGAAGTCTTGGATTTGAAGGAATTTATCAAAGACCCAGTGCGGACTCTTTCACTTGGTCAACGGATGCGGGCGGACATTGCGGCTTCCTTGCTTCATAATCCCAAGGTTCTCTTTTTAGATGAGCCGACCATTGGTCTGGATGTTTCGGTCAAGGATAACATTCGCCGGGCCATCACCCAGATTAATCAGGAAGAAGAAACAACCATTCTCTTGACCACTCATGACTTGAGTGATATTGAGCAACTTTGTGATCGGATTTTTATGATTGACAAGGGGCAGGAGATTTTTGATGGAACGGTGAGCCAGCTCAAGGAAACCTTTGGTAAGATGAAGACACTTTCCTTTGAGCTGACGCCAGGTCAAAGTCATCTCGTCTCTCATTATGAAGGCTTGTCTGATATATCCATTGATAGACAAGGAAATAACCTGACTATTGAGTTTGATAGTTCCCGCTACCAATCAGCTGATATTATCAAACAAACCCTGTCTGATTTTGAAGTCCGTGATTTGAAGATGGTAGATACGGATATTGAGGATATTATCCGTCGCTTCTACCGGAAGGAGCTCTAAGATGGTCAAATTGTGGAGACGTTATAAACCCTTTATCAATGCAGGGATTCAGGAGTTGATTACCTATCGGGTCAACTTTATTCTCTATCGGATTGGTGATGTCATGGGGGCCTTTGTTGCTTTCTATCTCTGGAAGGCAGTCTTCGATTCGTCGCAAGAGACTTTGATTCAGGGCTTCAGTATGGCGGATATCACCCTCTATATCATCATGAGTTTTGTGACTAATCTTTTGACTCGGTCTGATAGTTCCTTTATGATTGGAGAGGAGGTCAAGGATGGCTCCATTATCATGCGCTTGTTAAGACCAGTGCATTTTGCGGCTTCTTATCTCTTCACCGAGCTTGGTTCCAAGTGGTTGATTTTTGTCAGTGTAGGACTTCCTTTCTTAAGTGTGATTGTTTTGATGAAAATCTTATCTGGGCAAGGCATTTTAGAAGTGCTGGGATTAACCGTCCTATATCTCTTTAGCTTAACGCTAGCCTACCTGATTAACTTTTTCTTTAATATCTGCTTTGGATTTTCAGCCTTTGTGTTTAAAAATTTATGGGGCTCTAATCTGCTCAAGAATTCTCTGATTGCCTTTATGTCGGGGAGTTTGATTCCCTTGGCTTTCTTTCCTAAGATTGTTTCAAATATTCTGTCCTTCTTGCCTTTTTCATCCTTGATTTATACTCCGGTTATGATTATCGTTGGGAAATACGATACTAGTCAGATTCTACAGGCTCTTTTCCTGCAGTTGTTTTGGCTTTTAGTGATGGTGGGTTTGTCTCAGTTGATTTGGAAACGAGTCCAGTCATTTATCACCATTCAAGGAGGTTAGTATGAAAAAATATCAACGCATGCATCTGATTTTTATCAGACAATACATCAAGCAAATCATGGAATACAAGGTTGATTTTGTGGTTGGTGTGCTGGGAGTATTTCTGACCCAAGGTTTGAACCTCTTGTTTCTCAACGTGCTCTTCCAACACATCCCTTCCTTGGAAGGCTGGACATTCCAAGAGATTGCCTTTATCTATGGCTTTTCCTTAATTCCCAAGGGATTGGACCATCTCTTTTTTGACAATCTCTGGGCACTGGGGCAACGCTTGGTTCGAAAAGGAGAGTTTGACAAATACCTGACTCGTCCTATCAATCCTCTCTTTCACATCCTAGTCGAGACCTTTCAGATTGATGCTTTGGGCGAACTCTTGGTTGGTGGAATCCTACTTGGAACAACAGTGACAAGCATTACTTGGACTCTTCCCAAATTCTTGCTTTTCCTAGTTTGTATTCCTTTTGCGACCTTGATTTATACTTCCTTAAAAATAGCGACAGCGAGTATCGCTTTTTGGACCAAGCAATCAGGTGCTATGATTTATATTTTCTATATGTTCAATGATTTTGCCAAGTATCCGATTTCGATTTACCATTCGCTTATCCGTTGGTTGATTAGTTTCATTGTGCCTTTCGCCTTTACGGCCTACTATCCAGCTAGCTATTTCTTGCAGGAAAAGAATGGACTCTTTAATATCGGTGGTTTGATTCTGATTTCTCTTGTCTTCTTTTTCATTTCTTTGAAACTATGGGACAGGGGCTTAGACGCCTACGAAAGTGCAGGATCGTAAGATAGAAAATATGATTAGCCCTAAAGCTTAAATCAAGAAAGGATTTTAAGATGATAGTAATTGAAGAAGTGAAGGAAGAAAAACAAAAGATGCTAGTGGTTAGCAAAGTTTTGAAGGATCTACCAGAATGGTTTGGAATACCTGAAAGCACACAAGCTTACATTTAAGGAGCCGCGGATTTGCAAGTTTGGGCTGCCTATCAGGAGAGTGATTTTGCTGGATTTGTAAGCTTATCATACTCTAGTGAAGATTGTGCTGAGATTGACTGCCTAGCTGTTAAGAAATGCTATCATAGAGCGGGATTGGCAGTCAGCTTCTAGGAGCTTTGGAAAGTACTGCTCGTCAAAAAGCATCCTATCTGCAAGTAAAAACGGTAGCATCAAGTCATTATCCTACTTACGACAGGACGAATGCTTTTTATCAGGCTCAGGGCTTTAAAAAGTTAGAAATCTTTCCTGAACTTTGGGATAAAAGCAACCCTTGTTTGATTTGGGTTAAAAAGTTGTGAAATTTTCCCTTGACAAAAAAACTCAAGATGCTAAAATAAAGGGGAAAAGGCGCCGATTTAGCTCAGTTGGTAGAGCAACGCACTCGTAACGCGTAGGTCACAGGTTCGATCCCTGCAATCGGCATAAATAAGTTTTAGAAATCTTGTAAAAGCAAGGTTTCTTTTTTACTGAACAAGGTGTCAATTATAAAAGTTCGAATGCAAAGAGGTTAAAATATCTTTACATGGTGGAAAAATCAAGAAAATCAAAGAGAAATATGATACAGTGAATTAGTATAAAAAGAAAGGAGCAGGTGTTTATGAAAAAACGATTGCTATTTTTTTTAATTTTATTAATTTCCATATTTATTGGTATAGGACAAGTTCGTGCTGATAGCAGTGACTCTGATAGTTTTTCAGATTCTAGTAGCTTTAGTTCATCTAATGATTCAGATTCTGACGATGATTCTTCCTCTGATTTGGGCAGTGGCTTGTCTGCTGATGCAGACGATTTAGGTCACTTCTCTTCGGATTCTGACGATAACACATCTGACGATGATGCTTCCTCTGATTTGGGCAGTGGCTTATCTGCTGATGCAGATGATTTAGGTCACTTCTCTTCGGATTCTGACGATGACACATCTGATGATGATGCTTCCTCTGATTTGGGCAGTGGCTTATCTGCTGATGCAGATGATTTAGGTCACTTCTCTTCGGATTCTGACGATGACACATCTGATGATGATGGTTCCTCTGATTTGGGCAGCGGTTTGACCGTTAATCCGGATAGTTTAGGTGACTTCGCTTCAGATATTCCAACTATTGATTCTTTGGATGCGTCAGCAAATGATGGTGATAATTTGACTAATCTGGGGAATATTTCTGCCCCAGTTTCTACAGAATCAAGCAATCCAACAACGAGCACAGATGATATAATGGCGGGCACACCAGATGCAGCAGTAGCGACCGCTCCCACACCCCTTACGGATGCAACTAATTCTGTCACTACTACAGATGAAACGACGGCTTCCTCGACTCCTATAGATTCAGCTAATCCAACAACTGAGCCAGTAGGCTCGGCAGGCTCTGACAAGCCTAATTTGACAGATTCGGCAACTGAATCAAACACTGCGGCTTCCGCAGGCAATGGTTTGACAGCTAATCCGGACAGCTTAGGCAGTTTCGTTTCGGATAAACCAGCCGATACAACTGGATCCGAATCTTCTACCGACCTGGGCAGTGGCTTGACTGCAGATGCAGATAGTCTAGGTAGTTTTATCTCAGAATCAGATTCTACAACTGAGCCAGTAGGCTCGGCAGGATCTGACAAGCCTAATTTGACAGATTCGGCAACTGAATCAAACACTGCGGCTTCCGCAGGCAATGGTTTGACAGCTAATTCTGATAACTTAGGCAATTTCGTTTCGGATAAACCAGCCGATACAACTGGATCCGAATCTTCTGTTGACCTTGGTAGCGGTTTGGCAGTTGATTCAAATGAAACTTTCAATGTTTTGGGAAACGATGCTTGGGGTAATTACTCTCCCTTGGAGGCTGATTACACTGTCTCTGCAACAAATACAACAAATGCAGAAGAAAGAAGGAACCCTAATATGTGGGGGACAGAAACTGGCAAGCCTTTTTCTACTCCAACGAGTCTTTTGGGTATTGTTGGAGAAGAAGTTTATGATGTATTTGATGGCACATTTGGAAAATTGGCTGGAGTGACGTTTACTGAGTTGGGAACATACGTGACTCCTGATCCTCAGCCAGTGCCTGAAGAAGTTCTAACCCCTATCGGATCTTTAAATTATAATATAGCACAAGGAACTTCTCCGGTTCTTGGAACAGGGGTGATTAGAACAAGCGAAACGGGTGCACGATACATCGGTATAATTGCTGATAATTTAACTCATAATGTAGCAAATAATGTCTACATTGGACTTACTGGAGAGACTTTATCAGGAACTGATGCTGTTCCTGATAGTTCTCCTCTGCCTGAATCTGTTGGTCGAATTGCTATTATTGCAAATAATATTGTTGGATCTAAAACAGATGTAGAGCCTTTAGATGTTGTTATCGGTACGACAGGTTATAATCCCATTACTGGAGAAAAAGAAGATCGCATTCCCTCGCTATTTGGAATAATTCAAGGAATGAGAGGGGGACAAAAGGAGGGCTCCGAAGGAGCTAGTAATAGTCAGGGAAAATAATCTTCTTTGACATCTTATCGAAAGACTAGGTTTCTATACTAAGATTTCAAAGCTGAACCAATAATTATTGAAAGGATTGAATTCTATATTGAACAGGATTCGGTCCTTTTAATTCGTTTTTTGTAGCAAACACTATAGACTATAGTAGCTTTTTCTAGTTCATCAAGCGAAAGATAATTTTTTTATAACCTACTTAAGAAGAAGTTAGAAGCATTAAGCTTATTTTTAGACAGTTGGAGTGATACACGCTTAGGTTTTTTATGGTTCGAAACCCAATATGTATCTTTACCAGGAATTTTTAGGTACTGCTTGATATTATTTTTATCACAAATTTAAGAGCAGCACTATATAACACAAATTTGGGTTAATAAGAAAATTCCCTGCAGGGGGTATAAATAGGTCTTAGAAATCTTGTAAAAGCAAGGTTTCTTTTTTACTGGACAAGGTGTCAATTATATATGACATAATATTTCAAGGACTTTAAAATATTTTTACATGGCAAAAAACTCAGTAGCCTATAATAAAATTATGGTATATTAGAATAGTAAAAAAAGAAAGGAGGAGCATTTGTGAAGAAAAGACTAATGCTTTTGATTTTGTTGAGCGCTGTGTTTGTCCACGTTGGGCAGGTCCAGGCTTATGATGGTGGTTCAGGTTCCTCAGATTCTGGCTCCAGTACCTCGGACTCCGGTGGATTCGGTTCAGATTCTTCGGACTCCGGTGGATTCGGTTCAGATTCTTCGGACTCCGGTGGATTCGGTTCAGATTCTTCGGATTCCGGCGGATTCGGTTCAGGTTCCTCAGATTCCGGCGGTTTTGGTTCCAGTACTTCGGATTCTGGCGGTTTTGGCTCTAGTTCTTCGGATTCCGGCAGTTTAGATTCAAACTCTTCAGACTCTGGTAGCTTTGGTTCCAGTACTTCGGATTCCGGCAGTTTAGATTCAAACTCTTCAGACTCTGGAAGCTTTGATTCCAGTACTTCGGATTCCGGCAGTTTAGATTCAAACTCTTCAAACTCTGGAAGCTTTGGTTCAGGTTCCTCAGATTCCGACAGTTTCGGTTCAAGCTCCTCGGATTCTGGTAGTTATGGCTCCTCTGCTTCAAATAGTGATAGTCTAGGTTTCTCAGATTCTGGAAGTTTCGGATCTTCTGATTCTAACAGTTTCGGTGGCTATTCTACTTCAGATAATGATAGTCTTGGAACCTCTACTTCAGATAGTAGCTTTGGCTCGTCAGATAGTTCTGGGAATTGGTCCAGTATTGGCGACAGCGACTTGTCGAATGGATCTGGAAACTGGTCCAGTATTGGAGATGCCAGTTCGTCTAAGGATAACAGCGACTTTTCTAGCTTTGGTGATGCTATTTCATCGGGCAACAATTATAGTTCTGGAAGCTGGTCTAGCATTTCTGACAGCAATACAAGTTCTGCAGATTTGAGCGCAGGAAATTGGACGAGCACCAACGACTCAGCCGCTAAGAAATCTTCCGAGATTTCCGACTCTTTTAGTGATTTTGATACAGGTAATTGGTCTCGAACATCTGATACCTTGGCTGATAATGCTTCGTCAACCAGCAAGACAGTGAGTGACTTTACTTCAGGCGGTTGGTCAAAAGTATCTGATTCATCAAGCGATAAATTTTCAACAAGTGCTGCTTATAGTGATTTGGAGGCAGATAATTGGTCTAGAATCAATGATTCTTTCAACAATTCGGCTTCGTCAGCTACCACGGCAACAGATGATTTTACAACAGGAGACTGGACTCGTGTAACCGATGCGCTTGGAAGCCAGATTTCCAACAAAAGTAAGTCTCTAAGTGATTTGACACTTGGTGATTGGGCCAGTGTTCAGGATGTTGCGTCAAGAACAGCAAGTCTCTCTCCGTTGGAGGGTGAATATACTCTTTCTGCAACAAAACCTACAGAGGACTTTGTTAGCACGTCACCAGTAAATCAATGGTCTGGCTTTAATCCAGTCGAGGGTGATTGGAAGCAGATTGATATCTCTGAGAAATCAAAAACTGTTAACACCCCAACGATGTCAGAGGCTTTGGCTGATTGGGCAGGGCTCAAGCAGACAACCACGAGCAAGGAAGGACTCCCAGGCTTTGCTTTAGACTATGCATCCTCTCTGACAGCAACAGGAAAAAATCAATTGCCAGGTTCATTTTTAGACGGAGATTGGCAACGGATTAGCGAAAGTAAGCCTACTTCAACCCTTTTTAACAATCCTTTGGCTACAGAGGACGTCCTCACTAACCAAACTCTTCCAACGACGGTTGACTTAGGCTTATCTCAAACTTTTAGTCGAACACCAGAAGACTACTACCATGCAGGTGCGATGTTTGCAGGGCCGGGTGCTACTTACCACAGAATGACCTCGGATCCCAAAGCGTTATCTGAAAGATTTCAATACGAGTTTAACAGGGATATAAATAATTACAGAAATGCTATGAATAAATCTGCTAAACAGCATTTGACAAATGATTTTGAAGTCAAAGATGATAGACGTTTCAAAGACTTAGGTTATGTTGGAGCTGCGATAGATAACATGGCAGCTAGCTCATCCTCTAGACTTGCAGCGATTCGAGCCTCTTCTAATGAGTTAGCATATTTAGGTGTGGTAGGTGGAAATCTCGCATTAGATGGGGCAACTGCTGTAGTAAATAATGTTAATAAATTTGCAGACAAACCAGGAGTTGGCTCTACTTCAAGAATGCTTAGTATTGGTTTAAATGCTGCAAATGGCTTGCCCCCTACTGCTGTTGATATGAGGGATATGGCTGCTATTATGGCGGAGAAGGAGAAAAAGACAGAGCCTAGTCCAGGTTATCATAAACTAAAACAAGAAGTTTATAAAGCGTTTCAAGATAGGGATACTAAAAAACTGAGTAAAATATCTAACGAAATCGAGAAGCAAATTGGGGACTATTTTGATCCACTGACAAATGGTATTAAAAGAGACTTCTTTAAAACCCCAGCGTCAGAAAAAGAGGCAAAGAAGGCGGCCAAAGAGACGACTGCTGTTGGCGGATTTAGTTTATATCCAGAGAAGTTTAATAAATATGTAGAAGGTAAGAAAAAAGACTTAGACACTTTTATTGAAAATTCAACCAAAAAGAAATCAACAGACAGTGAAAACATGAAAATGCTTAAAAATGCTGGCTATGCGATAGGAACATTTGCGTCTTCAAGAGGGAAGAAAGCAATAGATCAAGTCACTAAGTCTGCAAGAGCTATTACCAAAGTTGCAGATAAGCAAGAAGTTCAAGATGCTGCTCTATTGCTAAGCACAGGATTTAACTACTCACAAGGCATTCCTTATAGTCCAGAAGCCAAGATGGTTGAAAATGAAGCGTTAGAACGAATGTCTAATCGATGGAATTCTTTCAAAGCATACATGACAGAATTTGGTAAAGCATGGGAAGAAAGGGACGCAGTTAAGAGTGCTAATATGATGAAAGATATTTATAGAACTACTACAGATTATATAGGTGACTTTAAAGGAGCTGCAGGAGGAGCGAAAAAAGCTGGGAAAGCCCTAACGACTCCAATAGATAAAATCAGAAATTTTGGTAAGTCTAAAACTGACTCTAAACAATCTGTATCTAAGACTTCCACTCCGTCATCAAAAGCCTCTAAAAACAAGAAAAACTAATTCCTTTTCCTTATATTGTCAAAAAACCGGGACGAGACCCGGTTTTTTGATGTTTGATTCTTGTCAATGTTAGCAGCAAACCACTTACCGCCCAAAATCTACCACTTACTGAAAAAGCCTTGTTTCTCATTTTGAAACTGATATAATAAACGTAGAAAGTAAAGGAGGTAGCAATGAAAATTCGAGTAGAACTGGATTCGGATTTAGCGGAAGTAGAGATTGTCATCAGGGCTGCTCGATTTGATGCTCAGCTCGAGCAAATTCAGCAAGCTCTGGAGCAAGCAACGGCACCGCCCATTATTTTTTATAAGGGAGCTAGCGAATATTTTCTGGATATTGACAATATTCTCTTTTTCGAGACTGACGGTAGCAAGATTTTTGCTCATACGCGTGAGGATGCTTATGAAGTCAAGCACAAGCTCTATGAGTTGGAAGACCGCCTGCCCTATTATTTTTGTCGCATATCCAAATCCAGCATTATCAATAGTAAGGCGATTTACTCGCTGGAAAAATCCTTTTCGGGCAGTAGCAGCGTCCGTTTCTACGATACCCATAAGGAAGTGTATGTGTCTAGGCACTATTATCAAATTTTAAAAGAAAAGTTAAACGAAACGAGGTAACATCATGAGAAAAACAATATTAGGACTGGCTTGCTTACTTCTAGCAGCTTGGGTACTTTTGCAGGGGAATTTCGGGATTCCCGTTATTCACATCAATGTTTGGCCTTTGTTGGTCATTATGGGCTTTGTCTATTTTTCAGCGGAGAGCTTCTATTCTGGCAACATTCCGCTAGGTTTTATCTTTGCCATTATCGCTTTTATCATTGCTAATAGCACTTACGACCTCTTGCCCAATATCTCAGCAAGCGCAGTTAGTTTTGCTGGTATTCTAGCCTGTATCGGTGTCAATTTCTTGGTCAAACCTAGCAAAAAATGGAAATTAAGGCATTTTTCTAAACATTTTTCTGGCGAAGAAATTGGTGGCGAAGGCATTGTCTTTGGCTCAGGCACCCGTTATGTCAATAAGGACAATTTTAGCTATGATGAGCTGACTTGCTCTTTTGGTAGTGCCAAGGTTTACTTTGACAACGCTAAGATAGCTGGGGATTCAGCGACTTTTAAAGTGGAAGTTGCTTTTGGTAATGCCACTCTCTTTGTTCCAAGCTCTTGGCAGGTTGTCAGCAAGGTTGCTTGTGCTTTTGGCGGTGTTTCTCAAGTTCGCGATACCAGTGAAAAAGAAAAAACGCTCTATTTAGAAGGCAGCGTGGCTTTCGGTCATTTGAAAGTGATTTATATCTAATTATTTCTTGTTTTAAAAAGGTGATTATTTGCAAAACTTGGGAACTAGCTCTTGCCAAACTCGGTAAAGTATGGTAGACTTTATAAGTATGTGGTAAAACACCTTAAACTAATCAGGAGGATAAGTATCAATGGCTAAAGTATGTTACTTTACTGGTCGTAAGACTGTATCAGGAAACAACCGCTCTCACGCGATGAACCAAACAAAACGCGCTGTTAAACCAAATCTTCAAAAAGTTACTGTTTTGATTGACGGTAAACCTAAAAAAGTTTGGGCTTCAGCTCGTGCCCTTAAATCAGGTAAAGTTGAACGCGTTTAATCTTTATTTAAAAAGGATGGAAATTTTCCGTCCTTTTTTGCTTGGAAATTTCCGCCTAGACAGTTGATTTAGACCCTTCCTCTTTTACACCCTGTATAAAATATGGTAGAATAAACTATAAAATACTTTTGAGGTACAAATTATGACTGTGAAAATTAATACAAAAGATGGTCAAATTGAGCTGACTGATGATGTGATTGCAACAATCGTCGGTGGTGCAGCGACTGAAATTTTTGGTGTAGTTGGTATGGCCAGCAAAAATGCAATCAAGGATAATTTTCAAGCCCTTTTAGGAAAAGAAAACTATGCTAAGGGCGTGGTTGTGAAAGCGACTGATGAAGGTGATATCGCAGTTGATGTCTACACTGTCTTAAGCTATGGAGTCAAAATCAGCGAAGTTTCCAAAAACATCCAAGAGCGTGTTAAATTCAGTTTGGAAAACAAGCTCGGAATTACTGCCCATGCAGTGAATGTTTATATCCAAAATATTAAAGTCGTAGGAGAATAATCGTGGCAAATATTACTACTAGTTTATTCCAAGAAATGGTGCAAGCAGCATCTACTCGCTTAAATAAACAGGCTGAATATGTAAACTCTTTGAATGTCTTCCCAGTTCCAGATGGAGATACAGGGACCAACATGGGCATGACCATTGAAAATGGCGCCAAGGAAGTGTCAGATAAGTCTGCTTCAACAGTTGGTGAAGCGGCAGGTATCTTTGCGAAAGGTCTTTTGATGGGCGCGCGTGGTAACTCAGGAGTTATCACTTCCCAGCTTTTCCGCGGTTTTTCTCAAAGTGTGAAGGAGAATGAAGAGCTGACTGGTGAAGACCTAGCTCTGGCCTTTCAGTCTGGTGTAGAAGTGGCTTACAAGGCAGTTATGAAGCCAGTTGAGGGAACGATTTTGACTGTTTCCCGCGGTGCGGCTATCGGAGCTAAGAAGAAAGCTGAAGTCACTAATGATGCTGTAGAAGTTATGAAAGCGGCTCTTGAAGGAGCCAAGTCTGCTCTGGCTAAGACACCGGATATGCTGCCGGTTCTGAAAGAAGTTGGTGTTGTGGACTCTGGCGGTCAAGGGCTGGTCTTTATCTACGAAGGCTTCTTGTCTGCTCTTACAGGCGAATATATCGCTTCTGAGGACTTTGTGGCGACACCTGCGACCATGTCTGAGATGATCAATGCTGAGCATCATAAGTCTGTAGCTGGCCATGTGGCAACAGAAGACATCACTTACGGCTACTGTACAGAAATCATGGTGGCTCTCAAGACAGGGCCAACCTATGTAAAAGACTTTGATTATGATGAATTCCGTAACTACCTCAACGATTTGGGAGATTCCCTGTTAGTAGTCAACGATGATGAAATCGTCAAAGTCCATGTCCATACTGAAGATCCAGGACTGGTTATGCAGGAAGGTCTCAAGTATGGTAGTTTGGTCAAGGTCAAGGTTGACAATATGCGCAACCAGCATGAAGCGCAGGTTGAAAAGGAAGAACGCTCAGCTAAGCCGGCTCAAGAAAAAGAATTTGCGATTATCGCTGTCGTAGCTGGTGATGGCTTGGCTGAAATCTTTAAGGCTCAGGGAGTTGACTACATCATCTCTGGCGGGCAAACCATGAACCCATCGACAGAAGACTTCATCAAGGCAGTGGAGCAAGTTAATGCTCGTAATATTATTATCTTGCCTAACAATAAAAACATCTTCATGGCAGCCCAATCAGCAGCAGAAGTGATTGAACAGCCTGCAGCCGTGATTGAGACTCGCACAATCCCTCAAGGTTTGACCAGTCTCTTAGCTTTTGATGGCAGCAAGACTATCGAGGAAAACCAAGAGCGTATGACTGCAGCCTTGGCAGAAGTAGTCAGCGGCAGCGTGACGACTGCGGTTCGTGATACGACGATTGATGGCTTGGAAATTCATGAAAATGACAACCTCGGTATGGTGGATGGTAAGATTGTTGTTTCTAATCCAGATATGCTGACAGCTTTGAAAGAAACGTTCAGCAAAATGCTCAATGAAGACAGCGAGATTGTCTCTATCTATATCGGTGAAGACGGCAGCGAAGAGTTGGCTAGCAGTCTTGCTCAAGATTTGATGGAACAATTCGAGGATGTCGAAGTAGAAATTCATCAGGGCAGTCAGCCGGTTTATCCATATATTTTTAGTGTTGAATAGCATAAAAAGGCAATCGAAAGGTTGCCTTTTGTCATTTTGTGGAAAATACTTAGACAAGAAACTGGTATTATGTTATACTGTAACAAATAAAAAGTAAAAAAGGTGAACTATGAAAAAATTTTTCATTCTTGTTATTTCTGCTTCGGTACTCTTGACAGGCTGCATGTTTCCTAACTTCAGCAAGCATCGTCCTAGACATTCTTCTGAATCAGCTGCTTCTTCTAGGCGGACTAAAACCAGCTCTAGCTCCAGCGAGTCATCCAGTTCTTCCTCTGAAAGTACAGAGATTGTCTCTAAAACTTTAGTCGGAGACATTGAGGGCATTCACCATCGTGACACCATTACCTATCAGGGTAAGAAAATCTTGAATCTTCGGATGGAATTGCTTACTTCCTTACCAGAAGAAGCCAGTGCAGCTTCAGCTACCTTGACTCCAGAGGAAATGACGACTATCATTCGTGAAGGAATGCAGTCTGATTCAAACTATGTAGCAGCTAAGAGCTTGGAAGGTGTCAATATTGACTACTCAGTTACAGCGGATAAAAAACTGCAGACCTTGATTGAAATTGATTTGCAAAAGGTCAATGTCGAAGAGGTGGAAAAGAACAGTTTCTTCCAAGGTTTTGGACTGAAGGACATAAAGGATATTACACCTGAGATGTTTATTCTGAGTCTGAAGCTCAACGGTCTCAAAGAAGAGGGCCAGAGCTAAATTATAAAAATGGTTGGTCTCTCATCTTATAAATTGAGTAGCTAGTTTATTGAAAAAATTTTTAGATTAGGCTGCTTTAATTCCAGTTTCTAACTAAATTGCAACAGACATACAACTAGTCGGCTCCTCTCAAGGAGGGCAGCCGGCTTTTTTGTGTCTTCATGCAGAAGGGATATAATCAGATTATTCCAATATTTGCTAGCTTTGTGCTCTAAAAGCAGAATAGTGACATTTGTCATGTCAGCTGGTGACAAAATCAACTAGTAGGAAAAATTTCTTTGCCTTATAATATAGTTAACAAAATGATAAAAGGTTGCTGTAAGAATTCAAAAAGCATTTGGTCTGTGTTCTTCTTCCGGTTTTGGAAAAATAAAGGAAAGATGCACATACGGTTTATCAAATCAAAGGAGGAGTAAAATGGAACTGATTGAAGTAAAGAAGCTTTCAAAAAGCATTCATGGTAAGGAGATTTTAAAGGATATTTCATTTGAAATCTCCCAAGGTGATTGTGTGGCCTTGATTGGTCCCAACGGAGCAGGGAAAACGACTCTCATGGATTGTTTGCTGGGCGATAAGTTTCTGACAGCAGGTGAAGCAAGGATTCAGGGGCTCAAACCAACTGACAATCATCTCAAGCAGTCGGTAGCGATTTTACCACAGGAAAATACAGTGGTGGAGGATTTGAAGGTCAAGGAACTCTTGGCGTTCTTCCAAGCTATTTATCCAAATAGTTTATCCAATCAAGAAATTGATGACTTGCTGCAATTTACAGACAAGCAAAAGAATCAGTTGGCCAGCAAGCTGTCTGGTGGACAAAAGCGTCTCTTCTCTTTTGTTCTGAGTCTGATTGGCCGTCCTAAGATTCTGTTCTTGGACGAACCGACTTCTGCTATGGACACCTCTACTCGTCAGCATTTCTGGGAAATTGTTAATCAGCTCAAGCAGCAGGGAGTGACCATCGTTTACTCCTCTCACTATATCGAAGAAGTTGAGCATACGGCAGACCGGATTTTGGTGCTGCACAAGGGTGAGCTGATTCGGGATACGACGCCTTATGCCATGCGCAGTGAGGAGCAGGAAAAACACTTCACCTTGCCGCTGACTTATCAGTCTGTACTGGAAAAGCTGGATAATGTGACTGACTTAGAAATCAAGCAAAAGGCTTTATCTTTTGCTACTAGAGATGCTGGACAGGTCTGGCAGGTTCTGCAGGAACACGGCTGTACAATCGAAGAGATTGAAGTACGTAACCGTACCCTCTTGGATAGTATTTTTGAAACGACACAAGAATAGGAGAGTAATCATGAAAAATATGGTAAGTCTTATGAAGATTGAGTTGATTTTAATGAAACGGCAGGCTGCTTATTATCTCTTGTCTATTGGTCTGCCCAGCGTCTTTTACCTGATTTTCTCAGGAATGATGTCTGGAAGTGATACGCCTGAAAATGTGCTTCGAGGTTACCTCTTCTCTATGACTCTTTTTAGTATCATGTCTAGTGCTTTCTTTAGCATTCCTAGCACTTTACAGTCTGATAAAAATAATAACTGGCAAAAAATGATTCAGCACTCGCCGATTTCTATGGTAAAATATTATATATCAAAACTTTGCAGTACTTTGTTGACTTTTATGCTTTCCATAATCGTAGTCTTCTCGATTGGACATTTTGTTCGCGGGGTTAATCTGCCAATGGTGGACTGGCTTCTTATTGCCTTAATCCTTCTGGTAGGAAGTGTGGTCTTTATTGCCATGGGTGTATTGGTCAGTCTCTTGCCAAGTGCTCAGCTCATGTCTGTAGTGGGCAATATCGTCTATATGGCACTGGCTGTTCTGGGCGGTCTATGGTTCCCTCTGACCATGTTCCCAAAATGGCTCCAGCCAATCGGTAAGTTGACGCCAAGTTATCAACTGATGCAGGTTGTGTCTTCTTATCTAGAACACCATCAGTTCAATGGCAAGGCAGCTTTGATTGTTCTGATTTATACGGTTTTGGTCAGCATTCTTGTGCTGCAGCTCAAAAAGCGAATTGAGGTAAAATAAAAGCATGTGGGAAAAACTTAAACAAGTCCACTATATGTTTCATATTGCGCTGGTCTTTATCATCTTTCCAGTGGCGGGAGTAATCAGCGGGGAATACCCGCTTTTCCTCTTGCTTGGGACAGCTATTTTTGTTGCGGCTTACTATGCGGTTTTGCTAAGTAACCATCGCCTTATTCAGTTTTTTTCTTGGTGGTTCTTGGTTGTTTACATATACTATGGTTCTGTCTGGCTAAATACAGGTTTTACCTGGTATATTTTTTATCTATCTAATCTGCTGATTTATGAGCTGGATGATGTCTCGTTTAAATCCTGGCGTTTTTGGACCTTTATTGATTTGCAGCCTGCTATTGTGCTGACTAATTATTTGATGGGTAATGTTGGTCCAGCAGAACTACTCTTCTTTATTGTCACTTTTCTCTTTTCGGATGGTGTGACCTTTGGTCTCCATCGGATTCAGACGGCAGAGCAGATCAAGGAAGAAAAGGTCAAGCAAAATGCCCAGCTGAATCTTTTCCTGGCAGAAGATGAGCGGAATCGGATTGGCCGTGACTTACACGATAGTCTGGGACACACCTTTGCTATGCTCAGTGTTAAAGTGGAGCTGGCTCAGCAGTTTTTGCAGATGGAAGCCTATGACAAGGCAGCAAAAGAACTGCAGGAAGTGCAAGAGATCAGTAAGAAGTCCATGGCTGATGTTCGGCGGATTATTAATGATCTAAAGAATCGGACTCTGGACGAGGAACTAGTGACCATTCGAGCCATGCTGGAGATGAGCGGCGTTCAGGTAAAAATAGATAACCAACTCAATGTTGCTAGCATCCCACCAAGTCAACAGTCAACAATCAGTATGATCTTGCTGGAGGCAGCGACCAATATCATCAAGCATGCCCAAGCTAAAAAGAGTAATTTTTCTTTGGTAAAGAAAGACGAAAAGCTTATTTTAGACATTCAGGATGATGGTTGTGGTTTTCAAAAGCTGACTGGTAGGGAGTTGCATAGTATTCGAGAGCGACTGTCTGCCTTGTCAGGAAGGCTTGAGATTCTTAGCAGCCAAGATCCAACATGGATTCGGATTGAATTACCATACGGAGGGAAGGAAGCATGAAACTTTTGTTAGCAGAAGATCAAAGTATGCTGAGAGATGCTCTAGCTCAGCTCTTGCAGTTGCAGCCAGATGTTGAAGAAGTCTATCAGGCAGAGGATGGGCAGAAGGCTATCGATTGTCTCAAGTCAGAAACTGTTGATGTAGCTATTTTGGATGTGGAAATGCCCAACAAGACTGGCCTAGACGTTCTCGAATGGGTCAAGGCAAATCGACCAAACATCAAGGTCATCATCGTTACAACCTTTAAGAGACCAGGCTATTTTGAGCGAGCTTTTAAAGCAGATGTAGATGCTTATGTGCTCAAAGAGCGTAGCATTTCGGATTTGATGAAGACCATCCACACTGTTCTAGATGGACAAAAGGAATATTCACCAGAACTGATGGAGGTACTGATGACCAGCAGGAACCCTCTCTCTCAACAGGAGAGGCTAGTCCTACAAGCTGCGGCGGCTGGCCTGTCCAATAAAGAAATTGCTGAAAAACTCTTCCTGTCAAATGGAACGGTTCGTAACTATATGTCTGCTATTTTGACCAAGCTAGATGCTGAAAATCGAACAGAAGCCGTCCGAATCGGGCAAGAGAAAGGCTGGTTATAGCTGGCAGAATCAGTTTTGTAGAAAAGATGAGGAGCGGTAGCTTTCCCATAAACGGAACATTTGAGAGCTAATAATTCTAATGAAAGGTCAGTACTATAGATATAGTTCTGACTTTTTATCTTTTGTTTGAAAAACATTCGGATTTAGATAAAAAATCAAGAAAAAAATTAACTAGCGGCTTGCAATTTTTTTCAAAAATGTTATCATAGTAGAAAGCTTTTTGAATTTTTAGAAAATTGTAAATAAATGAAAGGGGAAGAATGGAGAAAATCAAATTAGAAACTCCTAAGACAGGTTCGGAGCTTGTTTTAGAAACCTTGAAGAGTCTTGGTGTTGATACGATTTTTGGCTATCCTGGCGGAGCAGTACTACCGCTTTATGATGCTATTTATAGTTTTGAAGGCATCCGTCACATTCTAGGCCGCCATGAGCAAGGCTGTGTTCACGAAGCAGAAGGCTATGCTAAGTCTACTGGGAAAATCGGAGTTGCGGTTGTGACCAGCGGTCCAGGAGCGACCAATGCCATCACCGGAATTGCTGATGCCATGAGTGATAGCGTCCCCCTTTTAGTCTTTACTGGTCAGGTAGCCAAGGCTGGAATCGGTAAAGATGCCTTTCAGGAAGCGGATATTGTCGGTATTACGACCCCTATTACAAAGTACAATTACCAGGTTCGGGAGACGGCGGAAATTCCGCGCATCATTACAGAAGCTATTCACATTGCGACGACAGGTCGTCCTGGACCGGTCGTTATTGATTTGCCTAAGGATGTCTCCGCTCTGGAGACGGACTTTATCTATGACAGCAAGTTGCATCTGCCGAGTTATCAGCCAACTATTGAGCCCAATGAATTGCAGATTAAGAAGATTATCAAGCAGCTTTCTAAGGCTAAAAAGCCGGTTCTTCTTTCAGGAGGCGGTATTAGTTATGCCGAGGCAGCAGCAGAGCTAGTTGCTTTGGCGGAGCGGTACCAGATTCCAGTAGTCACTACCTTGTTGGGTCAGGGAACTATTGCGACAGACCATCCTTTGTTCTTAGGTATGGGTGGGATGCACGGTTCTTTTGCGGCCAATATTGCCATGACTGAGGCCGACTTTATGATTAGTATCGGCTGCCGCTTTGATGACCGTCTGACTGGTAATCCGAAAACTTTTGCCAAGAATGCTAAAGTAGCACATATTGATATTGACCCAGCGGAAATTGGAAAGATTATCAGTGTGGACATCCCTATCGTAGGAGATGCGAAGAAAGCCCTGCAGATGCTGCTCAATGAAGAGCAGGTGCATAACAATACCAGTAAGTGGATTGAAAAAGTAACGCAGGACAAGGAGCGGGTCCGCTCATATGATAAGAAAGAACGTGTCGTACAGCCTCAGGCTGTCATTGAGCGCGTAGGTGAGTTGACCAAGGGTGATGCCATCGTTGTAACAGACGTCGGTCAGCACCAAATGTGGGCCGCCCAATATTATCCGTATAAGAACGAGCGTCAACTGGTAACTTCTGGTGGTCTAGGAACCATGGGCTTTGGTGTGCCTGCAGCGATTGGAGCTAAGATTGCCAATCCGGATAAGGAAGTGGTGCTCTTTGTTGGAGATGGTGGTTATCAGATGACGAACCAAGAGATGGCCATTCTCAATATCTATAAGATTCCGATTAAGGTCATCATGCTCAATAATCATTCGCTAGGCATGGTGCGCCAGTGGCAGGAAGCTTTCTATGATGGTCGTACCTCTGAGTCAGTCTTTGAAACTTTGCCAGATTTCCAGCTCATGGCTCAGGCCTATGGTGTTAAAGCTTATAAATTTGACAATCCGGAGACCATTGTCCAGGATTTGGAAGTCCTGAAGGAAGATATACCAATGTTTATCGAGGTAGATATTTCTCGCAAGGAGCACGTTCTTCCGATGGTGCCGGCCGGCAAGAGCAATCATGAGATGTTGGGGGTGAAGTTCCATGCGTAGAATGTTGACAGCTAAACTCCAAAACCGTTCGGGTGTTCTAAACCGCTTCACTGGTGTCCTTTCCAGACGTCAGGTTAATATCGAGAGTATCTCAGTCGGAACGACGGAAAATCCGGAAGTCTCCCGTATCACCATCATCATTGATGTAGCTTCCTTAGCAGAGGTTGAGCAGATTATCAAGCAGCTCAATCGTCAGATTGATGTGATTCGGGTTCGAGATATCACGGACCGTCCTCACTTGGAGCGTGAAGTGATTCTGGTTAAGGTCTCGGCTCCAGCTGATAAGCGGGCAGAGATTCTGTCTATTATCCAACCCTTCCGGGCGACAGTTGTAGATGTAGCACCTAGCTCCATTACCGTTCAGATGACTGGTGATGCCGAGAAGAGCGAAGCCCTGCTTCGGGTCATTCGCCCGTATGGTATCAAAAATATTGCTCGGACTGGAGCGACAGGCTTTACCCGTGATTAAGCCAAACCTTTAATTTGTTAAAACCGCCTAATAGGCAATAAAAATAGAAAAGAGAGTAAAACTTATGGCAGTAACAATGGAATACGAAAAAGATGTAAAAGTAGCAGCACTTGACGGTAAGAAAATTGCCGTAATCGGCTATGGTTCACAAGGTCATGCCCATGCGCAAAATCTGCGTGACACAGGCCACGATGTGATTATCGGTGTTCGTCTTGGTAAGTCATTTGACAAGGCTAAAGAAGATGGCTTTGATACTTATACAGTAGCAGAAGCTGCTAAGTTGGCTGATGTCATCATGATTTTGGCTCCAGATGAAATCCAAAGAGATTTGTATGAAGCAGAAATCGCTCCAAATCTGGAAGCTGGCAATGCTGTTGGTTTTGCTCATGGTTTCAACATCCATTTTGAGTTTATCAAAGTTCCTGCCGATGTAGATGTCTTCATGTGTGCACCGAAAGGCCCTGGTCACTTGGTTCGCCGTACTTTCGAAGAAGGCTTTGGTGTGCCAGCTCTCTATGCAGTTTACCAAGACGCTACTGGAAATGCCAAAGACATCGCAATGGACTGGTGTAAAGGTGTTGGTTCAGCTCGTGTTGGACTTCTTGAAACAACTTATAAAGAAGAAACAGAAGAAGATCTCTTTGGTGAACAAGCTGTTCTCTGCGGTGGTTTGACTGCCCTGATTGAAGCAGGATTTGAAGTTCTGACTGAAGCAGGTTATGCACCAGAATTGGCTTACTTTGAAGTGCTGCACGAAATGAAACTGATTGTAGACTTGATCTATGAAGGTGGTTTCAAGAAAATGCGCCAATCTATCTCAAATACAGCTGAATATGGTGACTATGTATCTGGTCCGCGCGTGATTACTGAGCAAGTCAAAGAAAACATGAAGGCGGTCTTGGCTGATATCCAAAACGGTAAATTTGCGAACGACTTCGTTGACGACTATAAAGCTGGCCGTCCGAAACTGACTGCTTACCGTGAGCAAGCTGCTAATCTGGAGATTGAAAAAGTCGGTGCAGAATTGCGTAAAGCAATGCCATTCGTTGGTAAAAACGACGACGATGCCTTCAAGATTTATAATTAAGATAAAGAGCAGATAAGAAATTAGGGGTTGGAATGCGAATTCCCAGCCCCTTGTTTTGCTTGATAGAGAATAAACTGAAAAAACAGGGAAGGAAGAAATATGCTCAGAGCAAAAGATATCACGCATGCTCATAAAGTGTTAAAAGATGTGGTTGTCAATACACCGCTTGACTACGATCACTATTTGTCAGAGAAGTACCAGGCTAAAATTTACCTGAAGAAAGAAAATATGCAGCGGGTGCGCTCTTTTAAACTCCGAGGGGCTTATTACGCTATTTCTCAACTTAGCGAAGAGGAGCGCCAGCGTGGGGTTGTCTGTGCTTCTGCGGGCAATCACGCCCAAGGAGTGGCCTATACATGTAAGGAAATGAAAATTCCAGCAACCATTTTTATGCCAATCACGACCCCTCAGCAGAAGATTAGTCAGGTTCGCTTCTTTGGCGGTGAATTTGTGGAAATTAAATTGGTTGGAGATACCTTTGATGCTTCGGCCAAGGCAGCGCTTGACTATACTAAATCTGAAAACCGCACCTTTATCGATCCTTTTGATAATGAAGATGTCCAAGCGGGTCAAGGGACTGTAGCCTATGAAATCTTAGATGAGGCCAAGAGAGAAGCTATTACTTTTGATGCAGTTTTGGTACCAGTTGGAGGCGGCGGCCTGATATCAGGAGTTTCAACCTATATCAAAGAAAGTCAGCCAGCTATCGAAGTTATTGGTGTGGAAGCCAACGGTGCCCGCAGTATGAAAGCAGCCTTTGAAGCAGGTGGTCCAGTCAAGCTTAAAGAAATCGATAAATTTGCGGACGGTATCGCAGTCCAAAAAGTCGGTGCATCAACCTATGAGGTAACACAAAAGAATGTTCAAAATCTTATCGGTGTAGACGAAGGGCTTATTTCAGAGACCATCATTGACCTATACTCTAAGCAAGGGATTGTCGCAGAGCCAGCTGGTGCTGCTAGTGTCGCAGCTTTGGAAGTCCTGAGCGAGTTTATCAAGGGGAAGACTATCTGCTGCATTATCTCAGGTGGTAACAATGACATCAACCGCATGCCAGAGATGGAAGAGCGGGCGCTTATTTATGATGGTATTAAGCACTATTTCGTAGTTAACTTCCCGCAGCGTCCTGGTGCCTTGCGTGAGTTTGTGAATGATATTTTAGGGCCTAATGACGACATCACTCGTTTTGAATATATCAAACGGGCCAGTAAGGGAACGGGTCCCGTCCTGATTGGTATTGCTCTGGCAGATAAGCATGATTATGCTTCTTTGATTAACCGTGTTGAGCAGTTCGATCCCTCTTTTATCAATCTGAACGGAAATGAAACACTCTACAATATGCTTGTCTAATTCTAAAGATATTTTAGCCTAATTTGTATGCTTTCGTTTGAAACTGCAAATTAAATATGTTAGAATATACTATAGTGAATCAAGGAGGCTTGAACATGTTTTTTATTCCACTCTTCTTTATCATATTGATTATAATCTTTGTATTCTTGATGCTTAGTGCAGTCTATGTGGTTCGTCAGCAATCTGTGGCAATCATTGAACGTTTTGGACGCTACCACAAAACCAGCAGCAGCGGTATCAATTTCCGTCTTCCTTTAGGGATTGACAAGATAGCGGCTCGCGTTCAGCTGCGTTTGCTGCAGAGCGAGATTATCGTTGAAACTAAGACACAGGATAATGTTTTTGTAACCATGAATGTTGCGACCCAGTATCGTGTAAATGAAAATAACGTGATTGACGCTTATTACAAACTTATGCGTCCTGAAGCACAGATTAAGTCCTATATCGAAGATGCCCTTCGTTCCTCCGTTCCAAAACTGACCTTGGATGAGCTCTTTGAAAAGAAGGACGAAATTGCCCTAGAAGTCCAAAAGCAAGTGGCAGAAGAAATGTCGACCTATGGTTACATTATTGTCAAAACTCTGATTACCAAGGTTGAGCCTGATGCTGAAGTTAAACAGTCTATGAACGAAATCAATGCGGCGCAGCGTAAGCGCGTGGCTGCTCAGGAATTGGCAGAGGCCGACAAGATTAAGATTGTCACTGCTGCCTCTGCGGAGGCTGAGAAAGACCGTCTTCATGGGGTTGGTATTGCCGAGCAGCGTAAGGCCATTGTGGATGGTTTGGCAGACTCCATCAAGGAATTGAAGGGAGCCAATATTGAGTTGACAGAAGAGCAGATTATGTCCATTCTTTTGACCAACCAGTACCTGGATACGCTGAATAATTTTGCAGATAGTTCGGGTAATAATACTATCTTCCTTCCAGCAAATCCAGAAGGAGTCGAAAGTATTCGGACTCAGATACTTTCAGCTCTCAAAGCAAAGTAAAGAAAATTCAGAATTATTTAATTTGTTCGAATTTGGTTTGTTTAAGTTGACAAACTGTATAAAAACAATTATAGTAGTTGATGTAGCTAGAATAGAGAGGAGTAAGAAATGGCTAAATCTAATTTCGAGAAAGTAGAATCTGTTGTTAGTTGGGTACGTGATAAGAAGATCACCGGTTACCGTATTAGTAAAGAAACAAACGCACGTGAAATGTCTATCATTGCTCTTGCTCAAGGACGTGCAAAAGTGAAAAATATCTCTTTTGAAACAGCTCTTGGCTTGATTGATTTCTACGACAAAAACCATGAAAAATTTGAAGACTAAACTTCAAAATCGTGCAACTGATATTGCTCATTAAATAAAAAAGGAATCTGGACTTAGTTCCAGATTCCTTTTTGCTTTTGAAAATAGAAGTAATTTAGCTGAGGAAGCGCTGCAGGAATTCTTTGGTTCTTTCTTCTTTGGGATTGGTGAAGATATCCTGCGGGCTGCCAGATTCAGCAATAACGCCCTTGTCCATAAAGATAACACGGCTGGAAACATCACGGGCAAATTCCATTTCGTGGGTCACGACAATCATAGTCAGCCCTTCCTGAGCAAGATCTTGCATGATTTTCAGAACTTCACCAACCATTTCAGGGTCGAGGGCTGAAGTCGGCTCATCAAAGAGGATGGCATCAGGATTCATAGAGAGGGCGCGTGCAATAGCGACCCGCTGCTTCTGGCCACCTGAGAGTTGCTTAGGCTTGGCTTGCCAGTATTGCTCACCCATTCCAACCTTATTGAGGTTTTCTTTGGCAATTTTTTCAGCTTCTGTTCGGTCTTTTTTCAGGACGGTTGTCTGAGCGACGATGGTATTTTCCAGGACATTAAGATTTTCAAATAGATTGAAAGACTGAAAGACCATGCCTAGCTTTTCACGGTAATGGGTCAAGTCGTAATTCTCGTCCAGGACATTCTTGCCGCGATAGAAAATCTGTCCGCCAGTTGGTGTTTCCAGAAGGTTAATGGAGCGCAGGAAGGTTGACTTTCCGCTGCCGGAGCTACCGATGATGGAAATCACTTCTCCTTTATGAACGGTGAGGGAGATGTCCTTGAGGACTTCGTTTTCACCGTAGGACTTTTTGAGGTTTTTAATTTCTAAAATGGTTTCTGTCATTATTTTACTTCTCCTGTCTGCATTTGATTGGCACCTGTCGTGTAGTTGTCTGTGTCGAAGCGTTTTTCAACATAGCGCAGGATGCGTGTCACGCTGAATGTCAGGACAAAGTAGATTACAGCGATAATGGTAAAGGTTTGGAAGTATTGGTAGGTCTGGGTAGCAATAGTATTTCCAGAGAAATAAAGCTCAACCACTGAGATAACGTTCAACACGGATGTATCCTTGATATTGATGACAAATTCGTTACCAGTTGCGGGCAGAATATTGCGGACAACCTGAGGCAGTACAATCTTGCGCATGGTCTGACCATGTGTCATACCCAGTGCTGTTGCGGCCTCGAATTGCCCCTTATCAACGGCAAAGATACCACCGCGGACAATCTCGCTCATATAAGCTCCGGTGTTGATAGAGACGATGAAAATAGCAGCGATAGTTCGGTCGATAGAGATTCCGAAAGCCTGAGCTGTTCCGTAGTAGATAACCATGGACTGAACAATCATTGGAGTTCCACGGAAAATCTCAATATAGACATTTAAGAACCAGCCGAAGATTTTTTGCAGTGATGCTAGGAGTTTATTCTTAGAAGCTGGTGCCGTCCGATAAACGCCAATCAGCAGTCCGATGATGAGGCCTGCAATGGTTCCTGTAATCGAAATGAGTAGAGTCAAACCAGCTCCGCGTAGGAATTGAGGCCAGTTTTCAGCCAGAATCTTAGCTACTTGACTGAAGAATGATTCCTTAGCTGCTTCACTATCCGTATCAACAGGCTGTTTCTGAATCATCTCATCCATCAGCTTAACTTGGTCATTAGTAGAAATCTTAGCGATAGCTGTATTAGCTTGCTCGATACGGTCGTCATCTTTGCGCATCCCAATAGCAATGGAAGCATCCTCTTCGCCAACTTCAAAGCCTTTCTCAAATTGAATCATTTTGAAGTTGGAGTTGGCAGTCTCAGCAGTCAAGGCTTCTGGCCGCTCAGAGATATAGCCATCAATAACTCCAGATTCTAAGGCTTGACGCATCTGAGCAAAATCACCCATAGCTGTTTCTTTTTTGGCGCCAGGCAGCTGGTCAATGAGATTGTAGAGATAAACTCCTTGCTGGGAGGTGATTTTAGCATCTTTGAAGTCTTCTAGAGTCTTAGCGGATGCATATTTTCCATCTTTACGAACTAGGAGAACTGGCTCGCTGGTGTAGTAACTGTTGGAAAAGGTGATTTCCTTTTTCCGCTCGGCAGTTGGACTCATACCTGCAATAATCATGTCAATTTTGCCGGAAGTCAGAGCAGGAATTAAGCCGTTCCAGGAAGTCTTGACAACCAGAGGTTCCTTACCCATCTCTTGAGCGATTTTTTTGGCAATCTGTACATCGTATCCATTGGCATATTGGTTGGTGCCTTCGATTTTTACAGCACCGTTGGAATCGTCATCCTGAGTCCAGTTGAAGGGGGCGTAGGCTGCTTCCATACCGATTCTCAGATAGTCATCGGCCTGAATAACATGGACCGTTCCTAAGGTGACCAGGAGGGCTGTAAATAAAGTGAGTAATAATTTCTTCATGGGTTTCTCCTGCTTATCTAATAATAGTTCTTCCTATTCTATCGAAAATTACCGTTCTTTTCAATCCTAGTAAGCCCTTACTTGATAAAAATGATATAATAGAACAAAATATCTGTAAAGAGAGGTTGAGTATGAAACGATATTTTTATCTTCTGTTGGTTTTATTTTTCTGTCTTTGTTTTGGTCAGGTTGTATCGGCTGTTGACTATGATATTGAATCCTATCAAGGAGATCTGGTTTTGCACGAGGACAATACAGCCTCCTACACAGAAAAAGTAACCTACAAGTTTAATGACGACTATAACGGTCAAATTGTTTCGCTAGGATCGGCTGGGAAAATGCCCAATGGCTTTGCCATTGATGGGAATCCGACGGTCTCGGTTCTGACGAATGGTGAGCCAGATATGGACATTAACCCCCAAGTCAGAGACTTAGGAGATGGCTATGAGGTCAAAATCTATAATTCCGGAAACGACGGTGACAGAGTTGTTGTCACTGTAACTTGGCAGCTGAGAAATCTCCTTTTTCTTCACAGGGATATTGCTGAGCTCAACTGGACTCCTATCAGCGACTGGGACCAGGGGATAGGGGAGGTCGTTTTAACGGTTTCTGGCTTGAGCAATCCAGATAAGAGTGAGCTTTTTGCTCATAGTGGCTACTTTGGTACTCAGCCTTTCGTGGATAAGGATGGCACCGACTATCTGGTCAAACTCAATGGAATTGGCTCGGGCGATAATGTCGAGCTCCACGGCTATTGGGATCGACAAGCGGTCTCTCTTGTGTCCCAGAATGAAGATGAGAGCGACTACTTGCCAACCTTTAAAGCTCAAGAAGAAAAGATTGCCCGCAAGACGGTCTTTTACCGGCAGCTAGGAGAAATTTATATACCCTTGCTGCTCCTATGTGCCATCCTTGCAGCGGCTATTCTTTATTTTGTCTTTGCTAAGAAGATCAAGCCTAAGCAGTCTTATCCCAAGAATGCCCGTCTATACGAAGCTCCTCAGGACTTGGCTCCCCTTGTCTTGGCGGAAAATATTTACGCAGTAGACATGGAGGATGTCGATCCGACTAGGGGCGGCAAGGCAGTGCTGAACTTTGAAAATATGGTCCAGGCGACTTTGTTAGACTTGCTGGATAGGGGCAATCTCCTCCTGCAGGGAGATGCTGAAAATCCTGTTCTGCAAATAGCGACTTATGATGGGTTGGCAGACTTTGAGAGACGTTTTCTGGGCATGGCTTTTGACAAGCAATCCCAAGCCAGTGTGAAAGATCTCTTTTCAGCCTATCAAATTTCAGAAGATATTTATAAGCACAAGTCTTCTGCGGATGAGTCCTATATCCGTAACATTGGTAGTAATATCAAGTCCTTATTTACTAACAGTTTGCGCTCCTTATCTAAAGAAGTGCGCTCTGAAGGCAAGCGTTTGGGTCTCTTTGGTCACTACCGGCCTCTGAAAGTTCAGGAAAAGAGATTGCTGATTACTGCCATTATTTTAGCTAGTGCTGTTTTGTTGTTCTCTCTTGGAGTTTGGTTTGTCTATATGGCAGCTTTTGAAAGTCTTATCTGGATATATATTCCTTTAGCACTGGTGGGACTTGTTATGATTTGCATTTTTGCTAGTAAGGCGCAGCTTTATTGGCGAGATGGCGTCCTGAATGACAAAGGCGCGCATGATTACTATCTGTGGAGAAGTTTTTCAAATATGCTACGAGATATTGCCCATCTGGACAAGACGGAAATCGAAGGCATTATCCTCTGGAACCGTCTCTTGGTCTATGCAACCCTCTTTGGCTATGCAGATCGTGTCAGCCGTGTCATGGCTCTGCGTCAGATTCACTTGGAAAATCCATCTATGGACAGCTATGTTCAGGCTAACTTGCACTATGTCTTCTATAGCAGCATGCACAGTTTCTCAAACTACGGCCATGTAGCGACCACGGCCAGCAATTTCTCCGTCTCATCTGGCGGAAGTTCAGGTGGTGGGTTCTCCGGCGGCGGAGGCGGTGGAGGCGGTGGAGCTTTCTGATAGATAAGCTCCCTCCTAGCCAGAAAAGTCTTAGTACTGGCTTTTCCTAGCCTTGAAATTGTGATATAATAAAACCTAATACTCTTTGGGAATTTATATATGACTTTCCTTGAGTAAACCCTTGTTTCAGGAGTATTCTATGTTTATCATTGAAATTTTCATCTCTATTATTTACGGTATCATCGAAGGAATCACAGAATGGCTGCCGATTTCCAGTACAGGTCACCTGATTTTGATTCAAGACTTTATCCAGTATAAGAATCAAAGTCCAGCCTTTATAGAAATGTTTAATGTCGTCATCCAGCTGGGAGCTATTTTGGCGGTTGTCGTCATCTATTTTGACAAGCTCAACCCTTTTAAACCAGGCAAGTCAGCACGTCAGGTTCAAAAGACCTGGCAGCTTTGGGCCAAGGTGGTCGTGGCAGCCTTGCCGGCTGCTGTTATCGGCCTATTTTTGGATGATTGGTTTGAAGCGCATTTCTACAATCTAGTCTCTGTGTCAGTGATGCTGATTGTCTATGGTGCAGCTTTTATCTATTTGGAAAGGCGCGAGCATGAGGAGCCTGCTGTGACAGATTTGGCCTCTCTTCCTTACAAGACTGCCTTGCAGATTGGTCTCTTTCAGATTCTAGCTCTCTTTCCTGGGACTAGCCGTTCTGGTGCCACCATTGTCGGCGGTCTCCTAAATGGTGTCAGCCGTTCTGTCGTGACAGAGTTCACTTTCTATCTAGGGATTCCCATTATGTTTGGCGCTAGCGGCTGGAAAATTCTCAAGTTCATCAAGAATGGGAACAGTCTGGGATTTGGGCAAATCTTCTTGCTCTTAGTTGCCATGGGGGTGGCCTTCGGTGTCAGTCTAATCGTGATTCGTTTCCTGACAGACTACGTCAAAAAGCATGACTTTACAATTTTTGGGAAATATCGGATTGGCCTAGGCGGCGTGCTTCTGGTTTATGCAGCCATCAAAGCTTTGATGGGATAAAAGGGGGAGATTTTAATGTTTCCCTGACTCTCTCATGTAGTGAAATAATAAGCTCTCGGAATTTTCTGAGAGTTTTTTCTTGCAACCTCCATTTTCAGACCAATACTAGCTATTTTTTGAAATACGGGGGATTTTTTAGTATAATAGTAGGACTAGAAGTGTATGAGGTAGAGATATGGAAATGAAACAGATTAGTGATTCGACCATAAAAATCACGATTCAGCTGGAAGATTTGGAAGAGCGCGGCATGGAAATGGCCGATTTCTTGGTCCCCCAAGAAAAGACGGAAGAATTTTTCTATACCATCTTAGATGAGTTGGAAATGCCGGATAATTTTTTGGACAGCGGTATGCTGAGTTTCCGTGTGACGCCTAAGCCAGATAAGGTGGATGTTTTTGTTACCAAGTCTAAGTTGGATAAGAATCTGAGTTTTGAGGATTTGGCAGATCTGCCGGACATGGATGAGCTGTCTCATATGTCTCCAGATGAATTCCTCAAGACATTGGAAAAGAGCATTTTTGAAAAGAGTAAGGAAGACATAGAAGCAGTTCAATCTTTGGAAACAGCCGAAGCGGAGGAAGGGGAGCAGCTTTCTCAGGAGGCGGCCGATGAGCAGTCAGCAGAAAATGCAGAGCGCTATATATACTATATCCTGCGTTTTGAAGATATCAAGGCTGCTGCGGCCTTTGCCCAGACGGTGGACTATAAGATTGACTTATCAGAACTTTATAAGTATGATTCGGCTTATTATTTGACGATTTTGGTGGATGTTGAGGGCTTCCCAGAGCGCTATCCAGCTTGGCTCTTGGCCAAAATGCGTGAATTTGCAGATGATTCAGATATCACTCGGGCAGTGCTGCAGGAGCACGGTCATCTGCTTTTGGTGACAGATGCCGTCTCCGGCCTGCAGAAGGTTGAATGTCTATGATTACTTTTCCATTAAAGTTTATCTTGGTATTGCTGGGAACTTTTTTTATCGGGGTGATTCTGACGCCCTTGGTTCGGGTCTTAGCCTTTAAGATTGGTGCGGTAGATTATCCCAATGCTCGCCGCATCAATAAAAAGCCCATGCCTAGCAGTGGCGGGCTGGCGATAGTAGCAGCCTTTTCTATCTCTACTCTGTTCTTGATGCCGCAGATTGTTGCTGTAGATTTTTTTGGACAGACCTATTTTGATTATGTTTGGCCGGTTGTACTAGGTGGTTTGATTATTGCCTTTACGGGGCTAGTCGATGATATCAAAGAGCTGTCGCCTATGCTGAAGATGGGTGGAATTGTTCTGGCTGCCAGTCTAATCTGGTGGCTGACGGATTTCCGATTGGATGATTTTAAGCTTCCTTTTGGCGGACCTTTCCTGCATTTTGAGCCTTGGCTGTCCTATATTTTGACAGTGGTATGGATTATTTCTATCACCAATGCGGTTAATTTGATTGACGGTCTGGATGGTCTGGTGAGTGGGGTGTCCATCATCTCCTTGGTGACGATGGGGATTGTTTCTTACTTCTTTTTGCCCCAGCATAATCTCTTTCTGACCTTGACTATTTTCGTCTTGGTCTTGTCAATTGCGGGTTTTTTCCCTTACAATTACCACCCAGCTATCATCTATCTTGGTGATACGGGGGCTCTTTTCATCGGCTTTATGATTGCTGTTCTGTCCTTGCAAGGATTGAAAAATGCGACAGCTGTTGCAGTGGTGACTCCTATGATTATCTTAGGAGTGCCGATTACGGATACTTTTCTGGCGATTATCCGCCGTACCCTATCTGGTCAGAAATTTTACACACCTGACAAGCACCATCTCCATCATAGGCTCTTGTCTCTTGGATTGACTCACCGAGGAACAGTGCTGGTTATCTACGGAATTTCGCTGGTCTTTGCCATGATTTCTCTCTTGTTGAATGTTTCCAGTCGAATTGGTGGCGTGCTCTTGATGATCGGCTTGCTTTTGGGAGTAGAACTCTTTGCTGAGCTGGTCGGAGTGTTGGGGCCTAATCGTACTCCTTTGCTCAATATTCTCCGCTTTATTGGGAACTCCTCCTACCGAGAGGAAGTTCGGCGGAAATGGCGTCAAAAGCGGAATAAATAAGAATAGCTCTAAACAAAATAAAAGCCTTTTGGGCTTTTTTTTGGTATACTAAAGTGTGTAAATCAGCTAAGCAAAGAAAGGAAAAAGAAATGTCTGTCTTAGAAATCAAAGATCTTCATGTTGAAATTGAAGGGAAAAAAATTCTCAAAGGGGTGAATCTCACTCTGAAAACGGGAGAGGTTGCAGCTATTATGGGCCCGAATGGAACAGGGAAGTCCACCTTGTCTGCAGCCATCATGGGCAATCCTAACTACGAAGTGACTCAAGGAGAGGTGCTTTTTGATGGAGTCAATATCTTGGAGTTGGAAGTGGATGAGCGTGCTCGCATGGGACTCTTCTTGGCTATGCAGTACCCTAGTGAAATTCCTGGTATTACTAATGCAGAGTTTCTCCGTGCTGCTATGAATGCTGGCAAGGAAGACGAGGAAAAAATCTCTGTCCGCGACTTTATCATGAAGCTGGATGAAAAGATGGAACTGCTCAACATGAAAGAAGAAATGGCTGAGCGCTACCTTAATGAAGGTTTCTCTGGTGGTGAAAAGAAGCGCAATGAAATCCTGCAGTTGCTCATGCTAGAGCCAACTTTTGCCCTCTTGGATGAGATTGACTCAGGTCTGGATATCGATGCTCTTAAAGTTGTGTCCAAAGGAGTTAACGCTATGCGCGGTGAAGGCTTTGGTGCTATGATTATCACCCACTACCAACGCTTGCTCAACTACATCACTCCAGATGTGGTCCATGTCATGATGGATGGTAAAGTCGTTCTTTCTGGCGGTCCTGAATTGGCAGTTCGCTTAGAGAAAGAAGGCTATGCCAAATTGGCTGAAGAGTTGGGCTTCACCTATACCGAAGAAGCCTAGTCAAACATTCTTTTGACTTTGATAAAAGATAGGAGAATGACATGACTAAAGAATTAATTCAAGAATTTTCACAGCTACATGCGGAGCCGAACTGGCTCTTTCAACTGCGGCAGCAGGCCTTTGATAAGATTGACCAGTTAGAATTGCCGCGTATTGAGCGGGTTAAATTTCATCGCTGGAATCTGGGAGACGGCCGTATTTCAGAAAGTGAGCCGCTGACAAGTGTTCCAGACTTTACAGCTCTAGAAGATAATCTCAAGCTCGTTCAGGTGGGAACTCAGACTGTTCTGGAGCAATTGCCGGCTGACTTGGCAGCCCAAGGTGTGGTCTTCACAGATTTCCACTCTGCTTTGGAAGAAATTCCAGAGCTGGTGGAGAAGCATTTCATGTCCGCAGTCAAGTACGATGAGGACAAATTGGCGGCTTACCACACTGCCTATTTCAACAGCGGTGCGGTTCTTTATGTGCCGGACAATGTTGAGATTGACCAGCCGATTGAAGGAATTTTTTATCAGGACAGCGAAAGCGATGTTCCTTTTAACAAGCATATTTTGATTATCGCAGGCAAGCATTCCAAGGTTAACTACTTGGAACGCTTGGAAACTTATGGTGAAGGGGCTGTTCCGGTAACAGCCAATATCACTGTCGAAGTCATTGCTCAGGCTGGAGCTCAGATTAAGTTTTCCGCTATTGACCGCTTGGGCGAAAATGTAACGGCTTATATCAGCCGTCGCGGTAAGCTGGACAACGATGCTATGATTGACTGGGCCATCGGCGTTATGAACGAAGGCAATGTCGTGGCTGACTTTGATAGCGACCTCTATGGCAAGGGTAGCCATGCGGATATGAAAGTGGTGGCTCTTTCAAGCGGTAAGCAGGTTCAGGGAATTGACACCCGCGTAACTAACTATGGCTGCAACTCTATCGGAAATATCCTGCAGCACGGGGTTATCCTGGAAAAAGGAACCCTGACCTTCAATGGTATCGGTCATATTATCAAAGGTGCTAAGGGCGCAGATGCCCAGCAGGAAAGCCGGGTTCTCATGCTGTCTGACCAAGCTCGCTCAGATGCTAATCCCATCCTCTTGATTGATGAGAATGATGTGACAGCAGGTCACGCTGCTTCTATCGGTCAGGTGGATCCAGAGGATATGTATTATCTCATGAGTCGAGGTCTTGATAAGGCGACGGCTGAACGCTTGGTCGTGCGTGGTTTCCTAGGCTCAGTGATTGTGGAAATCCCTGTTAAGGAAGTCCGTGATGAAATGATTGAAAATATCGATATTATTCTCGCAAAAAGATAAAAAGCTGGGCCTTGTCCCTTGTAAGTAGATAGGAGTCTTCATGTCTGGATTTAATGCAGAAGCAATCAAGCAAGATTTTCCCATTTTGGACCAAATTGTCAATGATGAGCCTTTGGTTTATTTGGACAATGCGGCGACAACCCAGAAGCCCAAGCAGGTGCTAGATGCCATTGAGGAATACTATCTTAGAGACAATGCCAACGTCCACCGCGGTGTGCATACGCTAGCTGAGCGGGCAACTGCAGCCTATGAATCAGCCAGAGAAAGAGTTCGCTCTTTTATCAAAGCAGCTTCTAGCAGAGAAATTCTCTTTACACGAGGAACCACGACAGGACTAAACTGGGTGGCTCAGTTTGCGGCTGAAAGGCTGCAGCCTGGTGATGAAGTGCTGATTTCTATCATGGAGCACCATTCCAATGTTATTCCCTGGCAGGAAGCTTGTAGGAAGACCGGAGCTAAGTTAGTCTATGCCTATCTCAAAGATGGTGTTCTGGATATGGAGGATTTCCTTGCCAAGCTCAATGAGCGAACCAAGTTTGTCTCTCTAGCTCATGCTTCCAATGTCCTCGGGGTCATCAATCCCATCAAGGAGATTGCCCAGCTGGTTCATCAGCAAGGAGCGCTTTTGGTGGTGGATGGGGCTCAATCCATTCCGCACATGAAGATTGATGTGCAGGATTTGGATGTGGACTTCTTCGCCTTTTCGGGACATAAGATGGCAGGCCCGACTGGTATTGGGGTTCTCTATGGTAAGGAAGAGTTGCTAGAGCAGATGTCGCCAGTCGAGTTCGGCGGTGAAATGATTGATTTTGTCTATGAGCAGGAAGCGACCTGGAAGGAGCTTCCGTGGAAGTTTGAAGCCGGAACGCCGAATATGGCAGGAGCAATCGGTCTTGCGGCGGCCATTGATTATTTGGAAGACTTGGGCATGGATGCCATTGCACAGCATGAGCAGGACTTGATTGCCTACGTATTTCCTAAGCTGCAGGCAGTGGAAGGCTTGACCATTTATGGCTCTCAGGATTTGGCCCAGCGCTCAGGCGTGATTGCCTTTAACCTGGATGGTCTCCATCCGCATGATGTCGCGACAGCCCTGGACTACGAAGGAGTGGCTGTTCGGGCGGGTCACCATTGTGCCCAGCCTTTGCTTACCTATCTACAGGTACCAGCGACTGTTCGAGCCAGCTTTTATGTTTACAATACCTATGCGGATTGTGACAAGCTGGTAGATGCTTTAGAAAAGACAAAGGAGTTTTTCAATGGCGCTTTCTAAGTTAGACAGTCTTTATAAGGCGGTTGTGACTGATCACTCGGCTCACCCCCATCATCATGGGAAACTGGAAGATGTGGAGCAAGTAGTTCTCAATAACCCGACCTGTGGGGATGTTATCAGTCTGTCTGTGAAGTTTAATTCTGAAAACCAGATTGAGGATATTGCCTTTGTAAATTCTGGCTGTACTATCTCAACGGCTTCGGCCAGCATGATGACGGATGCGGTTCTGGGAAAGACAAAAGAGCAGGCACTGGAATTATCAGAAGTCTTCTCACAGATGGTTCAGGGCCAAGAAGACAGTCGCCAGAAAGAATTGGGAGATGCCGCTTTTTTAGCTGGTGTTGCCAAATTCCCGCAGCGAATTAAGTGTGCGACCTTGGGTTGGAATGCCCTCAAGCGAGCAATTGAAGAAGATAAAAAGTAAGAACATGAAAGGAAATTATGTCAGAAGAAAGAGTAGAACCAAAACCGATTGATCTCGGTGAGTACAAGTTTGGTTTCCATGACGATGTTGAACCTGTTCTCTCGACAGGAAAAGGGCTGAATGAAGCTGTCATTCGTGAGCTTTCTGCAGCCAAGGATGAACCAGAGTGGATGCTGGATTTCCGCCTCAAATCCTACGAGGCTTTCAAGAAGATGCCGATGCAGACTTGGGGGCCGGATTTGTCAGAAATTAATTTTAATGACTTGATTTATTACCAAAAGGCCTCTGATAAGCCAGCTAGAAGCTGGGATGAAGTGCCTGAGAAGATCAAGGAAACCTTTGAGAAGATTGGGATCCCAGAAGCAGAGCGAGCTTACTTGGCTGGTGCGGCTGCCCAGTATGAGTCCGAAGTGGTCTACCACAATATGAAGGAAGAGTTCCAAAAGCTAGGAATTGTCTTTACGGATACCGACTCAGCTCTTAAGGAATACCCAGAGCTTTTCAAGCAGTATTTTGCTAAGCTGGTTCCTCCAACGGATAACAAGCTAGCAGCTCTCAACTCCGCTGTCTGGTCTGGTGGTACCTTCATCTATGTGCCAAAAGGTGTCAAGGTAGATGTTCCTTTGCAGACTTATTTCCGGATTAACAATGAAAATTCGGGTCAGTTTGAGCGGACATTGATTATCGTTGACGAGGGAGCAAGTGTCCATTATGTTGAGGGATGTACAGCTCCGACTTATTCCAGCAATAGCTTGCATGCGGCGATTGTTGAAATTTTTGCCCTCGATGGTGCCTATATGCGCTACACCACTATTCAAAATTGGTCCGACAATGTCTACAACCTCGTGACCAAGCGGGCGCGGGCTATGAAAGATGCGACAGTTGAGTGGATTGACGGGAACCTTGGTGCGAAAACGACTATGAAATATCCGTCTGTCTATCTGGATGGACCTGGAGCACGTGGAACAATGTTGTCTATTGCCTTTGCCAATACCAATCAGCACCAAGATACAGGGGCTAAGATGATTCATAATGCTCCGCATACCAGTTCATCTATCGTGTCTAAGTCCATTGCTAAAGGCGGAGGTAAAGTGGACTACCGCGGTCAAGTGACCTTTGGAAAGAATTCACAGAAATCCGTCAGCCATATTGAGTGTGATACGATTATCATGGATGATATTTCGGCATCAGATACCATTCCCTTTAATGAAATTCATAACTCTCAGGTTGCTCTGGAGCATGAGGCCAAGGTTTCTAAGATTTCAGAAGAGCAGCTCTACTATCTCATGAGCCGGGGCTTGTCCGAATCCGAAGCAACCGAAATGATTGTCATGGGCTTTGTCGAGCCTTTCACCAAAGAACTGCCTATGGAATACGCTGTTGAGCTTAACCGCTTGATCAGTTATGAAATGGAAGGATCAGTTGGGTAAAACTTTAAATCACTGCTTGAAGAACCGCATTGCGAGTTAATATTCAAAGAAATTTGCTAGTTCTAGTCCAACATTTACAAAACATACAAAACAACCGCGAAACATTTGATTCGCGGCTTTTCTTTATAATTTCTCGTTGACATAGCGGACGAAGTCATTCCACCAGACCTTGAAGAAAATGCTTTTTTCTACCTCTTGGCCGGCCACCATTGTGATAGAAGGTGCTTTGTTTTCCAGATAGCCTTGGCCGATTGGTTCAGGGTCGGTATAGGTCAGGGTGCCAAGCTCAGTATTTTTTTTCAGCGGAGCTTGGAAGCCTTGTTCCTTGGTTGAAAATTCTACCTTGTGATCTGCCTGATTGGCGATGCGCTCAATGATGGTGAAATCCTTGCTGGCGACGGCTGGAACGGTCTTTTGCTTGCCGTCAATAACGGTTGAATTACTTTTGTTGTAAGCCTCCCCCTCAGCCACAATAGTCGTCTGGGTGAAGTTTTGCGAAACATAGTTCATCAAAGACGCTGTGGCTACAAAGCGTGCGTAGGGGTCGCCGTCAGTTTGCTCAACGTCCAGCACAACAGTAATCATGCGGATACCATTTTCTGTAGTCGTTGCAACAAAGGAAGAGCCTCCCTTCTCCGAACTGCCGGCTTTGAGTCCGTCAACACCTGATCGGAAGTTGGACTGGTTTTCCAGCATGAAGTTATAATTTTCCAGACTTGTCCCTGCAAATTTGGCTGTGGACTTGGAAGTAATCTCTGTCACTTGAGGGAAGTCCATAATCAGATGCCGGCTGATAACAGCCAAGTCGTAGGCACTGAATTTATTTTCAGTGTCCTTGTTTTTTTTAGATGTGTTAGCTGAGGCAGTATAGTCAGTTTCTTCAGATGCGTATTCTAGAAGAAGAGTATTTAGCCCTGTGGAGTTCACAATAGTAGCATCTTTGATTCCCCATTCTTTGAGCTTAGCCTTCATCATTTGGACGAAATTTTCTTCTCTGCCCCCAACCTTCTCAGCCAAGGCAATCGTGGCACTGTTGGCGCTGGACATCAAGGACGCGGCAATCAAATCCTTGACTTTGTAACGTCTGGCTTCCAAAGGGACATTACTGATATTTGGATTAGCTGTCAGATTGTAGGCGTAGTCTGAAATATCAACATAGGTATCGGCAGTCAGATCTCCTCTGTCAATGGCTTCATAGACCAGATAGATGGTCAAAAGATTGGTGATGGAGCCGACTTCGATTGGAGTATTAGCATCTTTTTCGTAGAGAATCTTTCCAGAAGTGGCGTCCACAGCCATAGCACTCTTAGCGGCAATGTTGTAATCATCTGCTGCAACCTTGCTGGCGGTCATTCCGACCAGAACTAGTAAACATAGGAATAATCGTTTCATTTCTTTCCCCTAAAACAAGATATAACCATTGTATCATAAAATTCTCTTTTCTTTTACAAATGAAGGATAATAAAAATATTACAGAATAAATGTAAAAAGGCGTCGGTATTGACTTTGAACGCATTTTTATAAAGTTTAGCATAGAAAAATATGACAATAATTAAAAAATATTTGAAAAAACACAGTTTATAGGGCTGAAAAATAGAAAATTATTACTTTTTTACATAAAGCGTTTGCTTTTTCAAAAAAATATTGTATAATAATACAATATACTGAGTTGAGAAGGAGAATGCTCATGAAAAAATCTAAATGGTTGGCCATTACTGGACTGACAGTCGTGTCAGCACTGATTTTAGCCGCTTGTGGAAGCTCTAGTGCCAGCAATACTTACTCTTATGTTTATATTGCTGATCCTGATACCTTGGACTATGTAAACTCCAATCGGGCAACGACTTCTGATGTGGCTTCAAATCTGGTCGATGGTCTTTTGGAAAATGACAAGTATGGCAATCTGGTTCCATCAATTGCGGAAGACTGGACTGTTTCAAAGGATGGTCTGACCTATACCTATAAGCTTCGTAAAGATGCTAAATGGTATACTTCAGATGGAGAGGAATATGAAAGTGTCAAAGCCCAAGATTTTGTCACTGGTTTGAAGCATGCAGCAGATGAAAAATCGGAAGCCCTTCCAATTGTCCAAAGCTCTATCAAAGGCTTGGATGTCTATGTCAAGGGTGAGTCAAATGACTTTTCAACGGTTGGCGTCAAGGCTGTCGATGACTATACGGTCGAGTATACTCTTAACCAGCCAGAAAGTTATTGGAATTCTAAGACGACTATGGGGATTCTCTTTCCGATTAACAAAGAATTCTTGGAATCAAAAGGAAAAGATTTTGGTACTGTAAAACCTTCTTCCATTCTTTATAATGGTCCTTATATTCTGAAGGCTTTTACTTCTAAGTCTGTCATTGAATATGCTAAAAACCAGAACTACTGGGATAAGGACAATGTCAAGGTTGAAAATATAAAACTGACTTACTATGATGGTTCAGATCAGGAATCCTTGATCCGCAACTTCTCAGACGGAGCCTATTCTCAAGCACGGCTTTACCCAACAAGCTCTAACTACGCTTCTGTTGAAAAGCAGTACAAAGATAATATTATCTACACACCACAGAACTCAACCAGCTATTTCTTTAGCTTCAACCTGAATCGTAAGGCTTATAATCATTCGTCTAAGACGACAGATGCTCAGAAGACAGCGACTACAGCGGCTATTCAAAACAAGGATTTCCGTCAGGCGATTAACTTTGCCTTTGACCGGACATCTTTTGGAGCTCAGATGAATGGCAAAGATGGAGCGACTAAACTCATCCGTAGCTTGCTAGTTCCTCCTAGCTTCGTGCAGGTTGATGGCAAAGACTTTTCATATGAAGTAGAGAGCAAACTTCCTACATACGGCGATGAGTGGAGTGGTGTTAAGCTGACAGATGCCCAAGACAGCATCTACAATGCTGATAAAGCTAAGGCAGAGTTTGCTAAGGCCAAAGAAGCTTTGCAAGCAGAAGGCGTTGAATTCCCTATCCATATTGATGTTCCTGTGGATCAGACTGACAAAGTCTTAGTACAGCGGACCAACTCTTTCAAACAGTCTGTTGAAGCAGCGCTTGGTCAAGAAAATGTCGTCATTGATGTTCAGCAAATGTCCACAGATGACTACGATAATTCAGCTTACTTTGCAGAAACAGCAGCTCAGAAAGACTACGACCTCAATATATCTGGCTGGTCAGCGGATTATCAAGATCCATCAACTTATCTGAATATTTTCAATCCAGAAACTGGTGATATTCTGGATAATATAGGCTTAGAAAAAGGGAAAAATCAAGATATCGTCAACAAAGTCGGCTTGAACGAATACAAAGAGTTATTGGATGATGCAGATAAGGAAAAACAAGATACTGATGCTCGTTATACCAAATACGCAGCAGCTCAGGCTTGGCTGACCGATAGCTCCATTGTTATTCCTAGTGTTTCTGCGGGTGGTTCACCAGTTGTTCAGAAGGTTGTGCCATTTACCAAGTCATACTCTTATGTCGGAATCAAAGGAGATGTCTATGTCTTTAAGAACATGGAACTCCAAAATGATATTGTGACAGCCAAAGACTACGAAGCTGCTCTTAAGAAATGGGAAAAAGAAAAGGAAGCATCCAACAAAAAAGCCCAAGAAGACTTAGAAAAACACATTAAATAAAATCCAGAACAGCAAGAGCTCGGCTCTTTGCTGACAGTGTTGAAACAAGTGATTTAATGGAGAGAACATTTTTGTTCTCTCTTTTTTATGTTTGGTTTCATTATGTTGAAGCGTTTACATCCTGTCGCAGAAGTGCTATAATGAAAGTAATCTTAATGAAAACTGGAGGAAGTTTATGAAAACATCTAAGTTAGCTGCAGCTGCTGGGCTTGTCATTCTCTCTGCAGGTGTTTTGGCTGCCTGTTCGTTTGGCGGCTCCAATTCATCTGGGAAAAACTATAGCTATGTTTATACCGCAGATCCAGATACACTGGATTACACTGTGTCCAATAAGCGGGCAACCAATGAGATTATGGCTAATGTAGTAGATGGTTTGCTGGAAAGCGATAAGTATGGTAACTTAGTGCCTTCTCTAGCGGAAGATTGGACGGTTTCAAAAGATGGTCTGACCTATACTTATAAGCTTCGTAAGGGAGTGAAATGGTATACTTCTGATGGTGAAGAATATGCAGATGTGACTGCTAAGGACTTTGTGACCAGTCTGAAGCATGCCGCAGACAGCAAGTCTGATGGTCTCTATATCGTTCAAAAATCTGTTAAAGGCTTGGACGACTATGTCAATGGTAAAATAACTGATTTCTCTCAAGTGGGTGTCAAGGCGGTGGATGATTCTACTGTTCAATACACTCTCAATCAGCCAGAAAGTTTCTGGAATTCTAAGACAACCATGGGAATTCTTTTCCCAATTAACGAAGAATTTCTGAAATCAAAAGGTGACAAGTTTGCTCAGGGGACAGATCCAACCAGTGTTCTCTATAACGGTCCGTTTATCTTGAAATCTATTACTTCCAAATCTCAAATTAGCTTAGAGAAGAATCCTAACTATTGGGATAAGGAAAAGGTGAAAATTGATACTGTCAAATTCTCTTACTATGATGGTCAAGATACAGAATCTCTGGTGCGTGGCTTTTCTGATGGCAACTACACCATTGCTCGTCTTTTCCCAAACAGCTCCAACTTTGCCAGTGTGAAGAAACAGTATGGCGACAATATCGTCTACACCCCTCAAGGTTCAGGAACTTTCTTTGTCACAACTAATATCGACCGTCAGTCTTACGAGCATACTTCTAAGACAACGGATGCACAGAAATCTTCTACTAAGAAAGCACTCCTCAATAAAGATTTCCGTCAGGCTCTGCTTTTTGCCTTTGACCGTACTGCCTATTCTGCACAAACCAATGGCGAAGAAGCAGCAGACAAGCAGCTTCGTAATACCTTTGTTCCGCCAACCTTTGTTCAAGCTACTGGTAAAGAGTTCGGCAGCATTGTAGAAGAAAATCTGGCTAGCTACGGTGATGAGTGGAAGGGAGTCAAATTAGACGACGCTCAGGATGGTCTTTATAATCCAGAAAAAGCCAAGGCAGAATTTGCCAAAGCTAAGGAAGCGCTGCAGGCAGAAGGAGTAGAATTCCCTATTCATCTGGATATTCCGGTTAGCTCAGCAGATACCAATGGTGTTAAGGGTGTTCAGTCACTGAAGCAGTCTATTGAAGCTAATCTTGGATCTGACAATGTAGTGATTGATATTCAGCAGATGACAGATGATGAGTTGAATAACATCACCTACTTTGCGAACTCTGCATCTCAAGAAGATTGGGACTTGAATAATAATCTCGGCTGGAGTCCAGATTATAACGATCCATCTTCTTATCTGGAAATTACTGGCTCTAAGACTGGTGAGAATGTTGACAGCTACTTTGGTTTTGACCCTGGAACAGATAATGCAGCTGCTAAAGAGGCCGGCTTTGAAGAGTATGACAAGCTCTTGGAAGACGCTGCTTCAGAAAACGAGGATATTAACAAACGTTATGAAAAGTATGCTGCAGCTCAGGCTTGGCTGACAGACAGTGCCTTGTTGATGCCAGCATGGTCATCTGGTGCAACACCAAGTGTCCGTAAGGTTGTTCCGTTCTCAGGACCATTTGCTTGGACTGGAAACAAGGGTGAATACAGCTTTAAATATGTTGAAATCCAAGATAAACCAATAACGACTAAAGAATATGAAAAAGCGCGTGAAAAATGGGCAAAAGAAAAGGAAGAATCCAACAAGAAAGCTCAAGAAGAACTCGCAGAACATATCAAATAAAGCAAGAAAATCCCATTGTAGCAACAGTGGGATTTTTGATGATTTTGAAGACGAAATGGGCGAGGTTGAGGTTATCTAGTCCTAGATAATAAACATCCGAGAAAAGCAATTGCATAAACATCTTAGGGTGTTGGTGAGCTAACTTAATATTCTGAAAATTTATTTTACTTTTAGTACTATCTATGCTATAATCTTAATTAAATCTAAAAATCTAAAAGATGGAGAAACCCATATGAAACAAAGTAAAGTCCTTGCATTAGCAGGAGTCACTCTTCTTGCAGCTGGCTTTCTTGCTGCTTGCTCAGGCTCTAAGCCAAACACAAAGTCAGGCAGCTCAGACTCTTCTAACACCTTTAATTATATCTACGAGACAGATCCTGAAAACTTGAACTATCTCACTTCAAGTAAGGCTGCTACAACAGACTTGACAGCCAATGTCATTGATGGTCTTTTAGAAAATGACCAATATGGAAACTTAGTTCCTTCAATGGCAGAGAAATGGACTGTATCCCCAGACGGGAAAACTTACACTTACAAGCTTCGCAAAGATGCTAAGTGGTATACTTCCGAAGGTGAAGAGTACGCAGATGTGACAGCAGAAGACTTTGTTACAGGTCTCAAGTATGCAGCAGACAATAAATCTGAAACAATCTACTTGGTTCAGGATTCTGTCAAAGGGCTTAAGGACTATATTTCTGGGAAGATTGATTTCTCAGAAGTAGGGATTAAAGCAGTTGATGATCATACCGTTGAATATACTCTTAATGAGCCAGAAAGCTTCTGGAATTCTAAGACGACAATGGGAATTCTATACCCAGTAAACAAAGACTTTTTGAAAAAACAAGGTGATAAGTTCGCTCAAGCAACTGATCCAACAAGCTTGCTTTATAACGGACCTTTCTTGCTCAAATCATTGACTTCAAAATCTGAAATTCAATTTGAGAAGAATCCTAATTATTGGGACAAAGAAAATGTTCATGTAGATGCAGTGAAACTCTCTTTCTATGACGGACAAGATCAAGGGAAACTAGCTGATCAGTTCAGTCAAGGTGCTCTGACAACAGCTAGACTCTTCCCAACTAGTGCGACTTATGAAAAGGTTGAAAAAGACTTTAAAGATAATATCGTCTATACACCTCAAGATGCCTCAACTTTCTTAGTAGGTACAAACATTGATCGTCAGTCTTACAACCATACTGCTAAGACGTCAGAAGCTCAAAAGACTTCAACTAAGAAAGCCTTGCTTAACAAGGACTTCCGTCAGGCTTTGACCTTTGCCTTCAATCGTGAGTCCTATGCATCTCAGATTAATGGTAAGGACGGAGCAGACAAACTTCTTCGCAATCTTTACATCCCACCTACATTTGTGCAAGCTGGTGACAAGTCCTTCGGTGACCTAGTTAAGGAAAAAGTAGTAACTTATGGCGACGAATGGAAAGATGTTGACTTCTCAGATGGTCAAGATGGTCTCTATAACGAGAACAAAGCAAAGGCTGAATTTGCTAAAGCAAAAGAAGCTTTGAAAGCTGATGGCGTAGAATTCCCGATTCATCTGGACATTCCGGTTGATCAAACAGCTACTTCTAAAGTACAACGTGTTCAATCCCTCAAGCAATCTATTGAAAAGACCTTAGGAAAAGATAATGTTGTAATTGATGTTCACCAATTGTCTAAGGATGAAGTGACTAACATTACCTTGTTTGCTCCTTCTGCTGCTGAAGAAGACTGGGATATTTCAGATAATGTCGGCTGGTCTCCGGACTATCAAGATCCATCTACTTATCTAGATGTCATCAAACCTGGTGGTGAAAACACCAAGACCTTCTTAGGATTTGATGGCACAGATAATGCCGCGGCGAAACAAGTTGGTTTGGATGAATATACCAAGCTGGTTGACGAAGCGGGTGCAGAAAAGCAAGATTTGAACAAGCGATATGAAAAATATGCGGCTGCTCAGGCTTGGCTGACTGATAGTGCTTTGTTGATTCCGGTAACTTCTAGAACAGGCCGTCCAACCTTGACTAAGGTAGTGCCTTTCTCAGCACCGTTTGCTTGGTCTGGTGCCAAGGCGCGTGAAGCAGCAAGTTATAAGTACATGAAGTTGCAGGATGATACCGTAACGACAAAAGATTATAATAGCGCTCAGGAAAAATGGAATAAAGAACGTGTGGAATCTAATAAAAAAGCTCAAGAAGAATTAGCAGACCACGTGAAATAAGCTTGCTAAGAGAACTTTCTCTAATAGAGGAGAAAGTTCTTTTGGAATTTAAAGGAAACGATAAATGAAAAAATATATTTTTATGCGTATCTTACGCTCAATTGTGTCGATTTTCTTGGTGACGACCCTGACTTATGCCATTATCTATACCATGGTGCCAAGAAGGTTGATTTTCAAGCAGGATCCCAACTATAATAAGATAGCGACCAATAAAGATAAAAAAGCTAACTATGAAAACACCATCTTTGAGCGGATGGGTTACATTGACTATTATGATACTAAGGAACTGCAGGAGAAAGCCAGCAAGGAAGATTCCTCTGTTACAACAGAATCTACAGAAGCAAACAAGAAGATTTATCAGAAGTATATTGATAAACTTGGCAATGGCTGGAAATTGCAGAAATTTCCACTGAGCGGAGAATTCTATGCTGTACGTGAAGTACCTGTTTATGAGCGTGTCTTTGAGTTCTATGCTAATTTGATTCAAATTGACCATCCAAATGTTATTCAAGATGAGGAAAATCCAAACCTAGAGCGTTATATCCGGTTTGAAAATGATCCTTCTGTTGGTTGGTCTCTTGTGGGTTCTGGTACCAAGCATAAGTATCTGCTGTACTTTAATGGTCAGTTCCCATTTGTCCACCAGAACTTTATTACCTTTAATTTAGGTAATTCTTATCCAACCTATGCTAATATCCCTGTTCTGCAGGTTATTACACAGGGACAAGGACAAACTAAGTCTTCTGAAGTTCAATTCCCAACAGGCAAAAAGACATCGTCTGTTAATATTTATTCTCGTACTTACAAGACGCCAAGCAAAGCCGATTCACAGGACATTGCTAAGTTTGGTAAGGGAGATGCCTATACAGCGACTCAAAGCAACTATCAAAATCCTTCCATGATTACTAGCTCAGCCATTATTGGTTTGATTGGTGTGGCCCTGTCTTATCTGATTGCTATTCCGCTCGGATCCTACATGGCTCGACTCAAGAATACATGGTTTGATAGCATTTCCACAGCAGGTTTGACCTTTATGATGTCACTGCCAACCATCGCCTTGGTCTACATTGTCCGTTTGGCGGGGTCTGCCGTTGGTCTTCCAGATTCCTTCCCAATCTTGGGAGCGGGAGATTGGCGTTCTTATGTCCTACCAGCTGTTATTCTAGGGCTTTTGAGTGCTCCTTGGACAGCTGTTTGGATTCGCCGGTATATGATTGACCTTCAGTCTCAGGACTTTGTCCGCTTTGCGCGTGCTAAGGGTCTCTCAGAAAAAGAAATTTCTAACAAGCACATCTTTAAAAACGCTATGGTGCCGCTGGTATCTAGTATCCCAGCTTCAATTGTCGGAGTTATTGCGGGTGCAACCTTGACAGAAACAGTCTTTGCTTTCCCTGGTATGGGTAAGATGTTGATTGATTCCGTTAAGGCATCCAATAACTCTATGGTTGTTGGTCTTGTATTCATCTTCACATGTCTGTCTATCTTTGCCCTCTTGCTGGGTGACATTCTGATGACTGTACTGGACCCACGTATCAAGTTAACATCAAAAGGAGGTAAATAATGGCTACAATTGATAAAAGCAAATTCCAATTTGTCAAACGTGACGATTTTGCCTCTGAAACGATTGATGCTCCAGCCTACTCTTACTGGAAATCAGTCATGCGTCAATTTCTGAAAAAGAAATCAACCATTACCATGCTGGGAATTCTGATTGCCATTATTCTCATGAGCTTCATTTATCCTATGTTTTCAAACTTCGACTTTAATGACGTGAGCAAGGTAAATGATTTTAGCATGCGTTATATCAAGCCAAGTGGTCAATACTGGTTTGGAACGGATAGTAATGGTAAGTCTCTCTTTGACGGTGTTTGGTTTGGTGCCCGTAACTCTATTCTCATTTCGATTATTGCGACGGTTATTAATCTGGCTATCGGAGTTATCATTGGCGGTATCTGGGGAATTTCCAAAACAGTTGACCGCGTCATGATGGAAGTCTATAATATCATTTCAAATATCCCAGCCCTCTTGATTGTTATTGTCTTGACCTACTCTATCGGTGCTGGTTTTTGGAATCTTATTTTTGCCATGACGATTACTGGTTGGGTCGGTATTGCCTACACTATCCGTGTGCAGATTATGCGCTATCGGGATTTGGAATACAACCTTGCCTCTCGTACTCTTGGTACACCAACTCTCAAGATTGTAACGAAGAACATTATGCCGCAGTTGGTATCTGTTATCGTGACTACCACTTCACAGATGCTGCCAAGCTTTATCTCTTACGAAGCCTTTCTATCCTTCTTTGGCTTAGGGCTTCCTGTAACAGTGCCAAGTTTGGGACGCTTGATTTCAGATTATTCACAAAACGTGACGACCAATGCCTACCTCTTTTGGATTCCACTTACAACCTTGATTTTGGTATCCCTCACTTTCTTCGTAGTTGGGCAAAACTTAGCCGACGCCAGCGATCCACGTACACATAGATAGGAGTAAATATGACAAAGAATGAAAATGTAATATTGACTGCTCGCGATATTGTCGTGGAATTCGATGTTCGCGATCGTGTCTTAACCGCCATTCGCGGTGTCTCATTGGACTTGATTGAAGGCGAAGTCCTGGCTATTGTTGGTGAATCAGGTTCAGGAAAGTCTGTCTTAACCAAGACTTTTACTGGTATGTTAGAAGAAAATGGTCGTGTAGCTCAAGGAACCATTGACTACCGTGGCAAAGATTTGACAACTCTTCGGAGTAACAAGGATTGGGAGCCGATTCGCGGTGCAAAAATTGCGACCATCTTCCAAGACCCTATGACGAGCTTGGATCCGATTAATACTATTGGAAGCCAGATTACAGAAGTCATTATCAAGCACCAAGGAAAATCAGCTAAAGAAGCTAAAAAAATGGCCATCGATTATATGAGCAAGGTTGGGATTCCAGATGCGGAAAAACGTTTCGAAGAGTATCCTTTCCAATATTCAGGTGGTATGCGGCAGCGGATTGTTATTGCCATTGCCTTGGCTTGCCGTCCTGATATTCTTATCTGTGATGAGCCGACAACAGCCCTTGATGTAACGATTCAAGCGCAAATAATTGACTTGCTCAAATCCTTGCAGCAAGAATATCATTTCACAACCATCTTTATTACGCACGACCTTGGTGTTGTGGCTAGTATTGCAGATAAGGTTGCAGTCATGTATGCTGGTGAGATTATCGAATACGGTACAGTTGAAGAAATCTTCTATGAGCCAAAACATCCTTATACATGGAGTCTGCTGTCAAGCTTACCACAGTTGGCAGATGCAAATGGTGCACTTTACTCGATTCCTGGTACTCCACCGTCTCTTTATTCGCCAATCAAAGGGGATGCCTTTGCTTTGCGATCTGACTATGCCATGTCAATTGACTTTGAAGAAGCAGCGCCGGCTTTCAATGTATCTGAGACTCATTGGGCTAAGACCTGGTTGCTCCACGAAGATGCACCTAAGGTTCATAAACCAGAGATTATCGAAAACCTACATGAAAAAATTCGTTCAAAAATGGGCTTCAATCAATTAGAAGCTTAGGAGGAAGGAAATGACTGAAAAATTAGTTGAAATTAAAGATTTAGAAATTTCCTTCGGCGAAGGAAGTAAGAAATTTGTAGCAGTAAAAAATGCAAATTTCTTCATCAATAAGGGGGAAACTTTCTCTCTTGTAGGAGAATCAGGTTCTGGTAAGACTACTATTGGTCGAGCTATTATCGGACTTAATGATACCAGTGCCGGTGATATCTTCTATGAAGGCAAAAAGATTAACGGGAAAAAATCAAAAGCAGAAGAAGCGGATTTGATTCGTAAGATTCAGATGATTTTCCAAGACCCAGCTGCCAGTCTGAATGAGCGTGCAACTGTTGACTACATCCTTTCTGAAGGTCTCTATAATTATCATTTGTTTGATAGCGAAGAAGACCGTCAAAGAAAAGTCAAAAATATCATCAATGAAGTTGGCTTGTTGGCTGAGCATTTAACTCGCTATCCTCATGAATTCTCTGGCGGACAGCGTCAACGGATTGGGATTGCTCGCGCTTTGGTCATGCAACCAGATTTCGTAATTGCAGATGAGCCAATTTCTGCCTTGGACGTATCTGTTCGGGCTCAGGTTCTGAATCTTTTGAAAAAATTCCAAAAAGAATTAGGCTTGACATATCTCTTTATTGCCCATGACCTTTCGGTAGTTCGTTTTATTTCTGATCGTATCGCCGTGATTTACAAAGGTGTCATTGTAGAAGTAGCTGAAACAGAAGAATTGTTCAACCATCCTGTCCATCCTTACACACAATCCCTGCTCTCAGCTGTTCCAATTCCAGACCCAATCTTAGAACGCAAGAAAGTGTTGAAGGTCTATGATCCTGAACAGCACGATTATTCTGTTGATAAACCAGAAATGGCAGAGATTCGTCCGGGACACTATGTCTGGGCTAATAAAGCTGAACTCGAAAAGTATAAACAAGAACAAGAATAGAAAAAATGTCCGAAAGGGCATTTTTTGCGCCTTTAAAAGAAAGAATGTAGGTCAATTATCAGCCTCGAAGGTATGCAAAACAATCCACCAATTTAAAAATAATAATTTTTTAATTTTTTTCAAAAAAGGTATTGACAGTTGGTAGGTATAGGTGATATACTAATATAGTTGTCGCGAAAGACAAAG
>CAUUZZ010000018.1:0-40553 GCA_963549775.1 Streptococcus sanguinis
GGTAGGATCTTTATGAGTCGAGCTCCCCTACTGTCTTAGGCAGTTTTTTCAAACCATTGATAATTATAGCAAAAGAAAAAAAAGATTGCAAGTCTTTTAAGCAATCTTTTTGAATTTAATATTTCTATCCCGCAAATTTCTTACTTGATTAATATCTACTTCTTTCCCTTAGTCGTATGTTTCGAGTTCAATATAATCAAAGTTCTCTCTTATATAATCAAATAAGGCGTCTTTATGAGCTTTCTGATTCATTCCAATAAACTTTCGCAACTCATCTGTCCGGAGTTCAGATTCACTGCCATCAAGGTACCATGCAGAAAAATGAACTCGTCTTACCTCACGAAAACGGGAAAGGCGAAAAACAGACGCCTTCATAAATGCACCTATCTTAGAACATTCTGGTAGGTAGACAATATCAAATGTCCTGTAACAAATGAGATGATCGCCATAAACCAAAACTTGCAAATCTTTGTCAAGGTAGTCCGCATCGTTGAGATAGTCCCAGCTATCTTCAAGCTCAGGGTAACAACCTCTCAATTCCTGAATATTGCTGTTTAACAGAAGATTATTTTTTATCATTCTATAGATAGACTCGACTAAACTCATATGGATCCAAATAAAGAAAAGAATAAACATAAAATTATCACGAATCATATCTAGCCAAAATGATAATCCTTCTTTTAATGTATAATAAATAAAACTACACGAATATAAACCAAAGAAGATAGCACTTATTACTGGACCAATCATCATCAAAATTCTAGCTCTAAGCGGCGAAAACTCAAATCTTTTTCCCACTTCCCACAGTTCCTCCTAAACTCAATTCTTTATCTCCTTTTATATCGCATTCCCCCTCTTGAGTATTTAACTTTGTTTCCATCTGGCGACTGAACGGTGATCTTATTCATAACATTTGCTTTTGATTGCGTAATATACCAAATTAATTTAACAAACTTAAGCATTTTCCACTGGGTAAGTTAAGCGCAACAGATATGCTGTCAATTCACTACTCATTATCATTCACCTCTCTATATTCATTTATTATAGTTTCTGATTTTAGGGAACGCGAAGTAGACATATTAACTTGAACATATTTTCTATCATCACTGATATTTCTGGTAAACGAAAGAACAAAATTTTCATTTTGATTTCTCCAAGATGAATCCAAGTGATTCTTTTTTGCTAATTCTTCATCCAAATAATACGCCAAATGATAGGCAGGAACTTCAGGGGTATATCGACTATTAATCAATTTATAGCCGGCCAATATTTTTTCAGAAAAAACATTGGATTGAAAGAGAAAAGTGATGTTTTTCGCTTCTTCCTCCATAAAATAATCTGAATCTAAACTCTCCCACCCTTGAGCAGAATATTGAATATTGTGTTTGTACTCAATCTCACTAGTTGTATCATCTTCAAAAAACCTTCCAGTCTTTTTTTCAATAAATCCTTTAATGGATTTATCAATAGGATTCCCTGAAACATTTATAGAATATTGAACATCTTTCCCAGTCTCGTCAAAATTTGAAACTGTATAAATAATTTCAAATCCTTTTGGATAAAATTTAAACAAGTCCAAAACATTTGCAGTAGAATAAATCTTTTCTAAATCCACAAACTGACTTTCCACATGAGCTCGACTATTTTTATCACAACCGAACAAATTTGTCATAATTACTAAACCTCCTAAAATTATAATGAATATTTTTAAAAATTTCTTCATAACCTTCTCCTTTTCCTTAGCCATCATCCCATTGTTTGAAAAACCATGGTTTATCCTTGTGATTTTATTCCATTATCTCCTCCTTCATCTTGGTCAGTTCCTTAAGCATTTCTTGAACTTGGTGCAGGGAAAGACTGATAGAATCCTGACCAGCAGGTTTTTCACAGGGTTTTATCCATTTATAAATCGTCTGATTAGAGATGCCATACTCTTTGACTAATTCCGAGACTAGCTTACATGAATCATGTAAACGAACAAGGGGTTCCACGAATTCTTGGCTGTACTTTTGTGATATGTAAACATCTCCCTTCGTTAGCTACTATTCTACAAAATGTGTCTGTGCAACCATACTAACATTATCAGTATAAACATCATTATCTAATACAAAATAAATACTTATTTCTATATAGTAACGGATATGAAATCTATCCCCTAAATCTTTATACTTTTTACATAAATCTCCTTTTATAACATATTAACCTACACTCTATTATAGATTACTTTGATTGTTTTGTAAATCAATTTTAAAGATAAATACGAACTTTTAATTGTGTTATAATTTTATAGTTCGTGTTTAGAAAGTTTTACCAATGTCAAAGGGTTATCAAATTTGTCCATAGGGTTCTATTTATTTTAATGAGACGTCAAAAAAAGGATTCGAAAATCCTTTTTTGTCAGTCCACATAATTACTTTCTTCCTTATTAAACCAAGCGTATGGCAAACCTATGAGTAGGCCACCACCGATGAGGTTACCAATAAAGGTTACTCCCCAGTGGCGCAGGATATTGCCAATACCAAAATTTTGCACTTCCGCTGCTGCTGAGCTGAATTTCACGATAGCAAAGGAAGCAAAGTTAGCAGCCAAGTGTTCGTTAGTCAGGAATACAAACATATAAATGGCTGATATGACTAAGAAGAGCTTAGCTGTACTATCCTTGACCAAAACAAAGGAAAGAATAGCGATATTAACAAAGATATTGGCCAAGACTCCCTCGAGTAGAATCAACTCATTAGATCGAGCAAGCTTCATCTGCACAACACCAGAAATGAAACTATCTTTGCTAAGCCCTGCATAAGCAGCCGAGTTAGCAAAGAGCCAGCCAGCAATCAAGGCACCAATCAGATTGAAAAAGGTACAATAAAACAAAATCATCAAGGCTTTTTTCCAGTCAATCTTCTTCAAAAAGGTACCAGCAGTCAGAAACATCATATTGGAAGTCACCAACTCTGCATTTAGAAAGACAATATAAGCTAATCCCCAAGCAAAGATGAAAGGAAAGAGAAAACGCCCAGTTCCTGGAACAATCTTGTTCGTCAAATCTGCCGCAATAGCCCCAGCCCCAGTACTAAAGGTTAGGAAAGCTCCAGCAAAGATGGAACGAACGGCATACTTAGCCTTGCTTGTATCAAACAAAGCTTCTTTCTTGCGGCAAGCTGCTTCAATTTTAGGGATAAATGTCGATTCAGGCATAAAAAATTCTCCTATTAATTTAAACTATGTATAGTATATCACAAAGTTCTTTCTTTTGATAGCGTTTTCGAGAACCTTTTTAAATTTTCTAAAAAAGATTGAAAATAAATTTTCAATCCTTTAATCCTTTTGCTAACTGAGCAATATCTTCTGGTCTTGTTCGACAACAACCACCAAAAAGCCGCACTCCTTTCTCTTTCCAAAGTTTACTATTTTCTAGCAAGCTCCGCTCCTGCTCTGGATTGTCGTGCCAAGTCTTGGTCAAACCATTATAAGTTTCGCCAGAATTTGGATAGGTCAGAAAAGGTTTGTTGCACACTTGTCCAAGCCCATCTAATAACGGAGCAATTAAATGTGGAGCTGTACAGTTAAAACCAACTGCCAAGACTTGTGGACATTCTTGAGCCAAGTTTCCCAATTCCTCAATTTTAGTTCCATCTGATATAGCTGTCTCCGACTGGGCGACAAAGGACAAATAAGCCTCTGCCTGTGGAAATTCCTCAGCTAAAAGCCGGAGGATTGCTGCCGCTTCTGCTCCATTTGGAATCGTTTCAATAGCGAATAAATCACAGCCTGCTTCTAACAAAGCTTGAATACGCGGACGGTGAAAATCCCGAAATTCTTCCTCACTCAGCTGGTAGTTTCCCGTATACTCGGAACCATCAGCTAAATAAGCAGCATAAGGCCCTACCGAGCCTGCAACCAGAGGATCGGGTCTCTGTTTCTGCTCTTCTGGAGATAATGTTTGCCAGATATTTTCGATTGCCTTTTGTGCTAAGAAGACTGTCTCTTTTAAAAGATCATAACCCTTTTCAGGAGTTAGTCCTGCCTCTATAAATGCTGGAATACTAGCCTGATAACTGGACGTAGTGATGATATCACTGCCAGCTCTCACATAGCTTTCATGCACATTTTGAATAATCTGAGGCTGGTCTAATAGGTATTGAGCGGACCACAGCTTACCAGATACATCATAACCCCGGCTTTCCAACTCTGTACCCAAGGCTCCATCTAAAATAATAATTTCTTGCTTGTCAAGCAAATCTTTAAATTTTCCCATGCTATACTCCTAAAAACTACGATGACGAAGGTAATAATACAAATAGCAAAGACCAACAAAAGGTAGACCAAAATAAAGTCCTGCTCTTTGCGACTTATCCCAAGCAATCCCGACGACAGATAGAACCAAAAGAACTATCGTAATGTAAGGCAAGAAAGGACTGAAGGGAGTTTTGAAAGCTAGTTCCTCTTCATTATGTTCTTTCAGCCATTCTTTGCGAAAACGAATTTGAGCAATGGGAATAGACAACCAAACAACTACCACCGCAAAACCGGCAATCGAAACCAAAGCTAGGAAAACTGTGTCTGCCGCATAAAAACTTGCAAAAAGTGATAACGCAGCCCCTAACATAGATAATAAGAGAGCTCTCATTGGTACACCATGTCGATTAATTTTTACAACCTTTCGGCTGATCATTCCTTCATTTGCCAAAGACCATAGCATACGACTAGAAGCATATAGCCCAGAATTTCCCGCTGACAAAATAGCTGTCAAGATAACAAAATTCATGATATCCGCTGCATAAGGTAAACCAATCTTATCAAAAACAGTTACGAAAGGAGCCTGTGTCACTCCTGCTTCCTTGACTGGTAACAAAGCAGCTAGAACAATGATTGTCAAAACAAAGAAAATTACTAAACGACCAATCGTTGTTTTAATAGCTTTAGGCACAGCTTCTGTCGGATTATCCGTTTCTCCTGCAGCAATACCAATGAGTTCTGTACCTGAAAAGGCGTAGTTTACTGCCAGCATAATAGACAAAAGAGCTGTCCAGCTTTTAGGAAGAGCTCCGTGAGCTGTCAAGTTACTGAAGAAAGGCGCGTTTTGATGGTGACTCATAGGAATCAGACCAAATATCGCACCAATTCCCAAGATAATAAAAACAATAATCGTGATGACCTTGATGCTTGAAAAGTAGAATTCTGCTTCTGCAAACAATCTAACACTAAGAGCGTTCATCCCAAAAATTATAGCTGCAAAAAAAGCCGCAAAAAACCAAGCTGGAACACTAGGAAACCATCGTTGCATCAGCATACCTGCACCCAAGAACTCTGTTCCTAAAGCCACCGTCCAACAAAGCCAATAGAGCCAAGCAACCGCAAAACCTGTGCCCGGACTGATAAACTTTGTGGCATAAGTGTGGAAGGAACCGGTCACTGGCATGGCAACAGCAAGCTCTCCTAAAGAGAGCATAACCAGATAAACCACCACTGCTCCAACTAGATAAGACAAGATGGCCCCCAAAGGTCCTGCCTGAGCAATCGTATAACCAGAACTGAGAAAAAGACCTGTCCCAATAACACCGCCAAGCGACAGCATAAAGAGATGCCTGCTCGTCATTTTACGCTGAAATTCACCTTCATTCTCAAAGTTGTGGTTTTGAGAATGTTCATGTTTTGAATCTTTTTTAGCCATAATACTTCCTTTATTTTTTTGCTATTTATCTATTGTATCATAAAGGAAAGTAAGGAATCATATATATTTTTTATTTGGGTCATAAAGAAAACCTATATATACCAAAAAAAGAGGTCTCCCTCTTTTTTTGTTGTCTACATTAAAATCTATTCGCCCAGGCAGTATCGACATCCAAGATATCTTGAGTAGTGTATTGCTGACGATAGGGATTGTAAACGATATAGCCAGCACCAGACGCATAGAGTGGTGAATCAAAGCGAGTCAAATCGTATTTTTCAATAATATAATTCAATTTAGCATTATAGCTAGTATCTGTCGCATAGACACCAGTCAGGGCAGCTGTTGCATCCTGATAGGTTGGCGCATTACTCTTCCATGCGCCTGCAAAATGCCCTTGTTTGAGAACCGCAACATAGTCTTGCAGAGACTCTACATAGCTAGGATATGAACGGAAACTGTCGTTGATAGTATAAGCATTTCCCTCTCCATCATCTTCCCAAGTCTCCATATTAGCAGATTGGCCATCATAGTGACCTTTGATACCGAAAAGGTTATAATGAGGTTCACCAGACAGACCAGACTGCCCTGAGCCACTTTCTAAAATAGCCTGTGCAATCATAACAGAGGCATAAAGATCATTGTCCTGTCCCAACTGACGCGCTGGCTCACCGATTTGTGAAATGAAATAGTCTGTTTGATTCATAGGCTGCTGGTCGCTATTATTGGCACTAGCAGGATTAATATGCTTTGCCAAGACGAAGCCAACAGCAATTGTTGTTGTCATGATGAATAAAGCTGAAAGGATTCTCTTACCTTTTTTTGAAATTCTCTTTTTCACAGCACTTCTCCTGAATAAGATGTTAATGATACCATTGTAACATACTAAAGATTAAAAAAACACTATTGATAATTTACAAGTATATGACATTTTTCGTTTTATTTCAAAAAATCCAACTCAAAAACGAGTTGGATTTAATTCGTGTTATTAAATTTTTGATAAAATTGCGTCCCAAGCAGCATCTAAGCCATCCTTGGTGACTGAGGAAAAAAGAATGAAATCATCATTTTTGTCAAAATCCAGTTTTTTCTTAATAGCCGACTCGTGCTTATTCCATTTCCCGCGAGGGATTTTATCAGCTTTGGTCGCTACTAGAATAACCGGAATGTCATAATATTTCAGAAATTCATACATCTGCACATCATCTGCGCTGGGATCATGCCGAAGATCAACAAGGCTGACAACTGCTCTGAGATTTTCACGACTGGTCAGATACTCCTCAATCATCCGCCCCCATTTTTCACGCTCTTTTTTGGAAACACGGGCATAGCCATAACCTGGCACATCAACAAAACGCAGCTTGTCATCAATGTTGAAAAAGTTTAGCAGCTGAGTTTTTCCAGGTTTTCCTGAAGTTCTCGCTAAATTCTTACGATTGAGAAGTGTATTGATGAAGCTGGACTTTCCTACGTTTGATCGGCCAGCTAAGGCAATCTCTGGAATATCGTCTTGAGGGTAGTGCGATTTATTAGCTGCACTCAGCAAAATCTCAGCATTGTGGGTATTGATTTCCATAAGCACCTCGTTAGGCAGTTTCTAGAATAGGCTTATCTGTTCCATCTACTGCTTCTTTGGTAATGCGGACAAGTTTGACATTTTCCTGACTCGGAACTTCAAACATGACATCCATCATAGTTTCTTCAATGATAGAACGAAGACCGCGCGCACCAGTTTTACGTTCAATAGCTTTATTAGCAATCTCCTGCAGAGCATCTTCGTCAAATTCAAGCTTAACATCATCATAAGATAGAAGTGCCTGATACTGCTTGATAAGGGCGTTTCTAGGCTCTTTCAAAATCCGAACCAAATCATCCACTGTCAGCTGCTCCAGTGCGGCAAAGACAGGCAAACGGCCAATCAACTCAGGGATAATTCCAAACTTTTGAACGTCTTCTGAGATAATTTCCTGCATATAGGATCCATCTTCGTCAATCGCCCGGTTATTCTGACCGAAACCAATGATTTTCTCACCCAGACGCTGTTTTACGATTTCTTCTATACCGTCAAATGCACCGCCAACAATGAAGAGAATATTCTTGGTATCAACCTGAATCATTTCCTGCTGCGGATGCTTGCGTCCACCCTGCGGCGGTACACTAGCTACTGTTCCTTCGATAATCTTCAACAGAGCTTGCTGAACTCCTTCGCCTGAAACATCACGAGTAATTGAGACGTTCTCACCTTTCTTGGCAATCTTGTCAATCTCATCAACATAGATAATGCCGCGTTCTGCACGTTCAATATTAAAGTCAGCTGCCTGCAAAAGCTTGAGGAGGATATTTTCCACATCTTCACCGACATAACCAGCTTCAGTCAGAGCAGTTGCGTCCGCAATGGCAAAAGGCACATTGAGACTGCGAGCAAGAGTCTGCGCCAGGAAGGTCTTACCTGACCCGGTCGGGCCAATCATCAAAATATTTGACTTTTGCAGTTCCACATCTTCTTCTTCACGGCTGTCGTGGTAGTTAATACGCTTGTAGTGATTATAGACCGCTACTGCTAAGGCACGCTTAGCTCGGTCTTGCCCGATAACATAGTGGTTCAAGATATTAAGCAACTCCTGAGGTTTTGGTACCTCAGACAGATCTGCCAGCACTTCCTCAGCTAGCTCTTCACGGATGATCTCCTGTGCCAGTTCCACACATTCATTACAGATAAAGGCATTATTACCAGCTATAATCTTCTGCACCTCATCTTGGTTCTTCCCACAGAAAGAACAAAAAACCATCATATCATCATTACGACTTGTAGGCATTGTTTACTCCAATTCTAAAATTCTAAATCTATTTATTTTCTTTCGTACATGTTAAAAGAGTGTCATATAAAAAGCATGAATAGAATTTACCAAGTTTGTAAAAGCATTCAGCAAAAATAAAGCTGCCAGTCCAAACCGCTTTTTCCGAAAGGTTTGAACCGCGCAAATAAGACAAATGACACATAAAAAGGCCGTAAAAAAACCAAAAATACTACGTTCCATTCTTACGAGTCCTTCCTTTGGTATCTTTTTATAGTGAAATCATAAGGATTCTTTTCATCTTTGGCATGAAATTCACTGCTAACTTCCTGATAAGGAGCCCAGTCAAATGTCTCAGGGAAATAGGTATCTCCTTCCAACTTAGCAGCAATCTGAGTCTGAATCAATTCTTCCAAATACGGTTCAAAAGCCCTGATAATTTGCGCTCCACCGATAATATACAATTTTCTGTCCTGCTTGTGGTACCACTCCAAGACATCTTCCACATTGTTGAACAGCAAGACATTTTCATTGTCAACTTGATAGTTCTTGTCCTTGCTCAAAATCAAACTGATTCGATTTGGCAAAACGCGACGCTGCAGACCATCAAAGGTCACACGCCCCATTAAAATAGCATGTCCAGTCGTCGTTGCCTTAAAATGCTGCAATTCTGCTGGGAGATGCCAGGGCATGACCTTGTCTTTTCCAATCAGACCATCCTCAGCCTGAGCCCAAATGGCAATAATCTTCTTTTTCATCCTTTTATCCTTTGTATTAGTAACTCTATTTTATCAAATTTGCTGTAAAAAGGCATGTTTAAAGTATGATTCAAGCAGAACTTTTGCAGAGACAGTCAGTTTTCACGTACACATATCAAAATCGTTAAATAGCCAAATCGAACTTCAGCTGAGGTTTAACGGGATCATAGTCCAGCAACTCAAAATCTTCTGCTTTGATATCAAAGAAATTGGTCCCATCTGGCACATTTAAAACGAGTCGAGGTTGACAGTCGCTAGGTTCCCGACGCAATAGCTCCTCCGCCTGCTCGAACTGATTGTCATAGATGTGCAAGTTATTGATAAAGTAAAAGAACTTGCCGACCTTCCAGCCGAAATGCTTGGCAATCATCATCTGCAGAGCTACATACTGCATAGCATTGATGTGGTGAGCAACTAACATATCATTTGACCGCTGAGTCAGAGTCGCATCCAGATAAATGTCTCCATCTACACGCCGAACGTCAAACATGGTTTGAAAAGCGCATGGAAGCAGGCCGTCACTCTCTTCAAAAGCTTCATAATCCCAGAGAGAGATGATATTACGACGATTCCAAGGATTGGCTTCCAGCTGTTGGAGAATTTTATGGATAATATCATGCTTCTTGACAACAGCTCCGTAGCGCTGCCCGATAGTCCCCGTATCGCCTACTTCCCAATCATTCCAGTAGTGAACATTATACTTGTCGTTGAGCAGTTCCAGGCTATTGGACTGGTCTTGATAGATCCAAAGAACTTCCTTGATGGCAGACTTGATGGCAATAGGGCGCAGAGTCGTGATTGGGAACTCGCCCTTGCTCAAATCATATTCCGCAAAAGAACCAGTGATATATTTAGAGTTAGCTACATTTCCATCCTTGTAGCGCGGACGGGCATTTTCAGAAAAAACACCCTGCTCCATAATTTTTTTAATATTCTCTTTGAAAATCGTATCTGCTAGCGTCATGATTTCTCCTTCGTTCAGTGAGCTTTTTCTAGTATAGCAAATTTTCCATAAAAATTCTCCTACAGACCTTTCTGCAGGAGAACAAATGAAGCAAACTTGTAGAATTATTGTAAAACCAATGAAGCTGCCCCGATAACACCAGCATCATTTCCAAGAGTAGCCAAGGCCAACTTGGTTGAAGTACGAACCTGCGGGAAGCTATTCTCGTCATAAACCTTGCGTACGCCATCCAGCAGGAAATCACCTGCAGCTGATACGCCACCACCGATAACGATTGTAGATGGGTTAAGGATAGAGCCGATATTGGCACAGGCAATTCCTAGATAGCGAGCGAAATTGCGATAGACAATCAGAGCCAGCTCATCGCCTTCTTTCGCCAAGTCAAAGACAATCTTCGCATTGACATCCTCACCATTGTCAATCAGTTTTTTCAGCTCTGCATCACCAGCATATTCATCAGCATAGCGGCGAGTCAGATTGACAATACCAGTCGCAGATGCCACAGTCTCTAGGCAGCCCTTCTTGCCACAAGTACATTGAATCGGCTGATCGAAGTCAACAGTGATGTGACCCAACTCTCCTGCTGCTCCAGCAAGTCCGTGCAAAAGCTTGCCTTCTGCAACGATTCCTCCGCCAACACCTGTACCCAGTGTCATAAAGACTACATCAGGCTGGTTTTCTCCAGCTCCCATCCAACGTTCACCCAAAGCAGCAACGTTAGCGTCGTTGTCAATATAGAAAGGAATACCTGTCGCTTTTTCAATCTTATCCTTGACCGGCTGCAGCGTCTTCCAATTGAGATTGTAAGCACCGATAACAGTCCCTTTCTCACGGTCAACTACTCCTGGCGAGCCCATACCAATCCCGATAAAATCCTCTGCTGAAAGCTGAAGCAAGTCCAAACGATGCAGGATTGACTCAATCATATCATCTACGATGTGGCTTCCTTCGTCCAAAATATTGGTTTTAATGGACCATTTTTCCTGAATTTCGCCCTCTGAAGTCAAAATAGCAAACTTAATAGATGTTCCACCAAGGTCAATTCCGATTATTTTTTTCGACATGATGTTCTCCTCTGTGTTTTATTTATCATCATTATATCAGATTTTTTCAGTAAGGAAAAGGTTTGCATAAAGAAAAGTAAAAATCAAATCCTTCTTTATTCCCCAAGTAAACTCACAAGTCTTTTGTATAATAATATCTTTCACCAGTATAAGGATAGTCTTTCAGCGCAAACACTTCTGTATAGCCGTGCTTTTTATAAAAATCTGGGGCTTGAAACTGATACGTATCTACAAATGAATATTTGCATTTCCTTTCTCTGGCTTCCTGTTCCGCCTTGCACAGTATTTCTGAGCCTATGCCTTGCCCTCGTAAATCTTCGCTCACATACAAATACTCTATCTCCAGCCAATTGCCAAAAGTTTCGGCCACCATGCCAGCCAGCAGATTTCCTTGTTCATCTTCTACATAGATATTAAGAGGCTCGCTTTTGGATGGTTCTCTCTTAGATTGATTGTAGGCCCTGATTAAATTTCCCAGTTCATGTGTTTTCTTTGAGTCGGTATTTTCTAATCTTAGTTTCATAGATGCCTCCGTTTCATCTCTAAAGGTTTTAGATTAACAGTATATGAAACTGTTCGGACTATATCTTCACCTTAATTATCCTTCTGACTTGCTCGCCATTGATTATGGTAATCCATCATCGTTTCATAAATATGTTTTGGCTTCTCTTTTTTCAGTAACATAAGAGTAATTTCTAACGACCCAGAGATTCCAAACTTCAATTTTTTACTCTTTCTATAAGCAGTTCTTCTTCTTTTTAAAAGAGGAAGATTTACAGAATGGAAATGAACTGTCAAAATATGTCTCTTATTGAATAATTGGATCTTCCCATAATGTCGAATACGTTCAATTCTATAGTCTATACTCTGGATTTCTTCCCAACTATAAAACGAAACTTCTCTAAAAAGAAGGGGTCTGAAGTAAAATCCCTGTTCCGTTAGATGAAGAAAACGTTTATCTCTAAACAAACAAAGCCATACTAAAATAGACAGAAAATCAAAAACAATTGTACCTATCACTAAAAACATTTTTTCAATCACAGAAATATTGGAATCGAATAATAGGTATCCGTTTTTAGATGGTAATACAAGAACTGCAGTCATAAAGACAGCAAGAGCGCTCGCCGATATAGCTAAAAGGAATATTTTCAACCAGCTCTGCCTAAACACTACTTCCTTCATCCGTCTAACCCACTCAGGTATTCATAGCGCTCGTATTTTTCAAGCAATTTTTCGTTCTGCTCATCCAGTTCTTGCTGGAATTGAGACAGGCGAGCAAAGTCCGAGCCATTCTCCTGCATGGCCGCTTCAATCTCAGAAATCCGCTCCTCAAGCGCCACTATATCGTCCTCAATAGACTCCCACTCCTGCTTTTCAAAGTAGGTCATACGCTTTTTCTCCTCGCGCACTTTGGCCGATTTTTCCTTTTCAGTCTTTTGGGAAATAGCAGAGCTTTCTGCTACAAAGGCTTTTTCATCCAGGTAATCCGTGTAATTACCGAAAAATTCTCTAATGCCCCCATCTTCAAAAGCCAAAATCTTGCTGGCTACCTTGTCCAGGAAATAACGGTCGTGGCTGACTGTAATAACTGGACCTGCAAAGCCTTGCAGAAAATTCTCCAATACCGTCAGAGTCGCAATATCCAAATCATTGGTTGGCTCATCAAGAAGCAAGACATTGGGCTTTTCCAAGAGAAGCTTAAGTAGATAAAGGCGCTTTTTCTCTCCGCCAGAAAGCTTTTCGATTAAAGTCCCATGAGTTGAACGAGGAAAAAGAAACTGCTCCAAGAGTTCTGCAATGGAAGTCGTTCCGCTGCCAATCTTGACCTCCTCAGCCACTTCTTGCAGGTAATTTATGACCCGCTTAGACTCATCCAAGCCCTCAATCTGCTGAGAGAAATAGGCCACTCGGACTGTCTCTCCAATAATGAGCTGACCAGCCTGAGGCTGAAGTTTACCGGCAATTAGATTGAGCAAGGTCGACTTGCCGACACCGTTATCTCCGACGATTCCAATACGGTCCTTGTTCTGGATCAAAAAACTGAACTGAGAGAGAATTGGCTTCTGATCATAAGCAAAGTCCACATTTTGAAACTCGATGACTTTCTTACCGATACGGCTGGTTTCAAAGTTCATTTCCAGATTGCTCTCAGTCGTCTGGCCTGCCAAATCTTTCTTGAGGTCATGGAAACGATTGATACGAGCCTGTTGCTTGGTTGCCCGAGCCTGAGGCTGCCGCCGCATCCAGGATAGCTCCTGCTTGTATAGCTGCTGTTTCTTATGAAGCAAGGCCACATCCCGCTCATCCTGCTCCGCCTTGAGACGGACATAGTCTTGATAATTTCCCTGGTATTCAATCAAGCAACCGCCATCCAATTCAAAAATCCGTGTCGAAATATTATCCAAGAAATAGCGGTCGTGGGTGATGAAAAGCACGGTCTTCTTGGAATTCTTCAAGAAATGGGTCAGCCATTCAATCGTATCAATATCTAGGTGGTTGGTTGGCTCGTCCAGCAAAAGCAAATCAGCATCACCTAAGAGAACCTGGGCCAGCTGAACTCGGCGACGAAGGCCTCCTGATAACTGACCAACCTTAAGTGACAGATTAGTCAGACCAAGCTTGGACAGGACCGTCTTGACCTGACTTTCGATTTCCCAAGCATGGAGCGAGTCCATCTCGGCCATAACCGCTTCTAGTCTAGACTGTTGACTCTCATCATAAGCCGTCAGGAGCAGCTCATACTCTCGGATCAACTGCATTTCCCGTAAATCACTGGACAAAACAGTGTCAAGCACTGTCTGCTCTTCATCGAAATCAGGCTCCTGAGTCAGGTAAGCAATCTTATAGCCTGTCTTAGCAGAAAAGGGGCTGACATCTCCGTCAAAGCCCGACTTGCCCGACAAGACATCCAGCAACGTTGTCTTTCCTGTTCCATTGACACCAATCAGACCAATCCGATCCAGGTCATGAATGATAAAGGAAATATCCCGAAAAACAGTCTTATCTCCTACTGATTTGGTTAGCTTGTCAACGATAAAATCGCTCATTTCTTCTCCTTGATATAAGCGTAAATGGCCTCTAGCTCATTAGGTAAGTGGCCGTCTACAATAGCGTATTCTAACTCTTTCAACATTTGGCCAAGTTTTGGTCCTGGCTCAAAGCCGAACTCCCGCATCAGCATACCGCCATTGACCACCATTTCCTGCTTGTTGTGAATAGTCAGACTGGCATCAAGACTTTTAATCGCAGAGAAATCCACTGCCAAACCTTGCGCTTTTCGAAGTTCCTCTGCTTGTTGCAATAAGTCAATATCATAGTCATAACAGTCGCGCTTGGTCAAGTCTCGTTCTGAGCGGATGGCCGCAATCTCAACCAAATCTTCTACTTTCTTGGCAAATTCACGAGAGGTCTTCCATTTTTTTAGAAAGCCTTTGACATTTTGCACATCCAAGGCCAGTAAAAGAGCTGTCCAAGCCTGTTCAGATGCTGAAAAGCAAAAGTCTGAATCCAATTTAAAGAGCTGTTCTAACTTAGCTCTGCTTTCCTTCAAATCTGGCAAAAATTCTATGGCACCGCTTGTCAAGAGTGCCTCTAAACCCTTGCGCCAAAACGGAGCCAGTAAGAGTTTGTCAAACTCGATAAAAATTCGTTCGACTGAAATCTTTTCCAGCAAGGGAGCACAATCCTTCATAGCTACAAAAGTATCTTGCTCCAAGTCAAAATCCAAGGCGGCCTGAAAACGAAAGCCCCGCATGATACGGAGAGCATCTTCATTAAAGCGCTCTGCAGCAGTTCCAACTGCCCGCAAAATCCGATTTTCTAAGTCATCCAAGCCTTGGAAAAGATCAATAACCTGACCGTTTTCATCCAAAGCTAGAGCATTGATGGTGAAATCGCGCCGCTTGAGATCTTCTTCCAACGAGCGCACAAAAGAAACCTTGCTGGGCCTGCGGTAGTCCACATAGACATCCTCGGTCCGGAAAGTCGTCACTTCGTATTCACGGTTATTTTCCAGAACCAAGACGGTCCCATGCTCAATCCCCACATCAACCGTACGGTCAAAGATACGCTTGGTTTCCTCAGGATAGCTGGAGCTAGCGATATCCACATCGTGGATAGGTCGCTGCAAAAGGGCATCTCGAACAGAACCCCCAACGAAATAAGCTTCAAAGCCAGCCGCTTTTATCTTCTCTAATACTGGCAAAGCCTCCTGAAATTCAGAAGGCAGAGTTTCTAATCTCATAGTAAATGTTCCAATCCATAGACTAATTCTGATCGTTTGACAACTTCTTTTATGGCAAGATTAACTCCTGTCATAAAGGAAGCACGGTCATAGGAATCATGCCGCAGGGTTAATCCCTCTCCCTGGCTGCCAAAGATTACTTCTTGGTGGGCAACTAGGCCTGGCAAGCGGACCGAATGAATACGCATGCCGTCGAAATCAGCTCCGCGGGCGCCAGCTATAGACTCTTCCTCATCAGTAGCCCCCTGCTGCTTGCTTGGTCTGACTTGGCTGATGAGCTCTGCTGTCTTGATAGCCGTCCCGCTCGGTGCATCCTTTTTCTGGTCATGGTGCAGTTCGATAATTTCTACATTTGGGAAATACTTAGCTGCCTGAGCTGCAAACTGCATCAGCAAAACAGCTCCCAAGGCAAAGTTTGGTGCAATCAATCCGCCCAGCTCATTTTCCCTAGACAGTGTGATTAACTCTTGCAACTGCTCTGGAGTAAAACCTGTCGTTCCGACCACTGGGCAAAATCCCTGTTCTAGAGCGAAGCGAGTATTGTCATAAGCTACTTTAGGGGTTGTAAAATCAACCCAGACATGGGCTTCCAGTCCAGCCAATTCTTCCTTGACATTGAAGACAGGAACACCAGCCACTTCTTTTTCGTCCGCAAAAGGATCCAGCAGTCCAACTAATTCTAGTTCAGGATCTTCTGTCACCATTTTATAGGCTGCTTGACCCATTTTCCCTTTAAAACCAGCAATAATAACTTTGATACTCATGTTTCTCCTCCTTACAGAGACAATCTCAGGCACTCAGACAATCAAATTACAGGAATATAAGCAAGTGCAACACTACCCCTGCCTAGGTGCGTCCCGATAACACTGCCAAAGGTTGCGATAGGAACTTCGCCAGCAATACCGCTGTCTAGCAGATTTTGCTGAAGCTCAGCTGCTTTTTCTGGCGCATTGCCATGGATAACCATAATCTGATAAGCACCGCCTGCTGTTCTTTCTTGGACAAGTTCCAGCATACGCTTGGTAGCCTTCTTCTCCGTCCGAATCTTTTCAAAAACCTCTATCACACCATGATCGTTAAAATACAGAATAGGCTTGATGCTGAGCAGATTTCCCAGAATAGCTGCACCGTTAGACAGACGTCCTCCTTTGACCAAGTGGTTCAAGTCATCCACCATGATAAAGGCGCCGGTGTCATCAATCTGCTTCTGGACATTAGCTAAAATTGTGTCAAACTCCAGCCCTTCTTCTGCCCACTCTAAAGCTGATTGAACCATGATACCGAGCGGTGCACTGGTAATCTTAGTATCCGGAAAAGCAATTTGCAAACCATGAAACTCATCTTTCAAATACTGGATATTTTGATAAAAACCTGAAATACCGCTGGATAGAAAGAGCCCCAGAACATGGGTATAGTCTTTGCCATCTAGAATGGTGAGAATCTCTTCTAACTCAGCAATACTAGGCTGACTGGTCTTGGGCAATTCATCTGACTGAGCCATTTTTTCATAAAATTCACTGGCTGTTAAGTTTCTACCTTCGACATAAGTCTCACCAGCAATCACGACCGGAATATCCAAGACAAAAAGATTTTCATTCTCCAGTAGGGAAGCCGGCAGATAGGCCGATGAATCTGTAATAACCGCTAACTTCATGATTAAAACTCCAAATTAATGCCCGGCAAATCCAGAGCAATTTCTGTCACTTCATAAGTCAAGCGATTGAGCATGGTTAAGCAAGGCCGAGCCAGCTCTTCTACTTCATCGTGGTCAAATTCACTCGGTTCCTCAATGAGACGACCGTGAATGTGGTTGGCTTGGGAAATAGTTCCGCTGATAACAAAATTCTCAAAAACAATCATAAAGGTCAAAATCACAATCAATGAAGTTGTGTGAGCTTCAACATCTCTTTTGAGCAATTGGAAATTCACATCAACCTTGGTTTCAGGTGTTCCATTTTCTTTTTCCCATTCAAAATTTCGGGCGTCAAAATGGTACTGACTAACAAATTCTTTTTCGCGCTGTATGTTCATTTTTATTCTCCTAAAAATATGCGATAGGCCCATTATACCATATATCGAGCGAAGTTTCCATGCTAAAATTTCAAGCTGTAATACACAAAAAGAACCTCACTGACAAGCGAGATTCTTTTAAATATTATTTTTCAAGTGGTTTGCGCAGGTAACCAAAGATAAGACCGCTGACTACTGCACCAATCAATACATATACCAAGTAAAGGATTGGATTATTTGTCAAACCAATAACGAAGATTCCTCCGTGAGGAGCCATGAGCTTGATACCAGACAATCCTACAAGAGCACCTGTAAGAGCAGAACCTACAATAAAGCTTGGAATAGCACGAGCTGGGTCAGCAGCTCCAAACGGGATAGCACCTTCTGTGATGAAAGACAGACCCATGACAATGTTTGTCAAACCTGAATCGCGTTCTTCTTCAGTGAATTTATTTTTGAAAAGAATTGTTGCTACAAAGACTGCCAAAGGCGGAACCATACCAGCTGCCATAACCGCTGCCATTACAGGTGAACCACCAGTTGAAACAGTGCTTGCCAGTGTACTAGTACCAAATACGTAAGCAGCCTTATTGACCGGTCCACCCATATCGACAGCCATCATACCACCGACTAAGAGACCGAGAAGGACTGCAGAGCTTCCGCTCAGACTTGCCAAGAAATCGTTCAAGGCCGTATTGATTGCTGACATTGGAATATTAACCGCCAACATTACAAATCCAGTCACAAGAACGCCCAGAAGAGGCAAGAGCAAGATTGAACGGATACCTTCAAGTGAGCGAGGCAGACCTGCAAGAAGCTTACGAAGGAGAAGGATGATACCACCAGCTAAGAAGCCGCCTACCAAAGCTCCAAGGAAACCAGATGATACACCAACTAAATCAAGTGTTTTCTGACCGCCTTCAGCATAGGCAACAGCACCAAATGATGCACCGCTGCTCGCAATTGCACCAGCTACGAAACCAGAAACCAGACCTGGCTTTTCAGCGATTGAGTAAGCGATATAACCAGCTAATACTGGCAACATGAAGCCAAAGGCTGCTCCACCAATTGCTTTAAACTGAGCTGCAATCTCATGATAACTTCCTAGATTAGAAAGCTGATCTTTTGGTACACCTAAGATCTGATCCAGCAAGAATGCAATGGCAATCATAATACCACCACCAATAACGAATGGCAACATTTGGGAAACACCGCTCATCAAGTGCTTGTAGAAAGCGCCACCCAGACTAAGTTTTTCATTACTAGACTCTGCCGTACCGCCACCATTGGCAGCCTTGTAAATCTCAGCATTTCCAGAAAGGGCCAGATTGATGAGTTCTTCTGTCTTACGAATACCATCTGCAACTGGACGATTGATCAACGGCTTGCCGTCAAAGCGATTCATCTCTACGGCCTTATCTGCCGCGATGATAACAGCTTTAGCTTTTTTAATATCTTCTGCTGTCAGCTTATTCCCAACACCACTAGCACCGTTGGTTTCAACCTTGATGCCGACACCCATTTCAGCTGCAACCTTCTGTAAAGCCTCTTGAGCCATGTAGGTGTGTGCAATCCCTGTCGTACAAGCTGTTACAGCTACAAGGAAGTCTCCCCCCTCATTGGCAGGTTCGACAACAGCAGGTTCTTCCGCTTTTTCTGAAGCTTGGTCAAAAAGCTCAATCACCTGATCAGGCGAAGTCACTTGACGCAATTTATCCGCAAAACCATCCTTCATCAGGTATTGGGACAATTCAGCCAAGGCAGCCAAGTGAGTATCGTTAGCACCTTCTGGAGCTGCAATCATGAAGAAAAGGTCAGTTGGCTGGCCATCCAAACTTTCATAATCGACGCCTTTATTTGACTTGGCAAAAAGGACAGTCGCTTCTTTCACTGCAGTATTTTTGCTGTGAGGCATAGCGATTCCATCACCCAAGCCTGTAGAAGTCAAGGCTTCACGAGCCAAAATCCCTTCTTTGAAAGTATCGAAGTCTGTTACATAGCCATGATCCACTAGGCTCTGAATCATTTCTTCAATAACAGCTTTTTTCTCTGTTGCCTGCAAGTCTAGCAACATCACATCTTTTCTTAGTAAGTCTTGAATTTTCATATTTTTTCTACCTCTACTTTTTCATAGATTTCTTTTATATAATCAGCTGTCGCCAAATCATCTGAGAAGGTGGTTGCTGTTCCGCAGGCCACTCCCCATTTGAAGGCTTGAATAACATCGCCAGAGCGGACAAACTCTCCGGTAAATCCAGCCACCATAGAGTCGCCAGCGCCAACAGAATTTTTCACATTGCCCTTGATAGGCTTAGCGAAATAGGCACCATCTCGAGTTACCAGTAAAGCACCGTCACCAGCCATGGAAATGATGACATGCTGGGCACCCTTGTCTAAGATTTGGCGGGCATAACTCTCAATCTGATCCAAGCTTTCAAGCTTGACTCCGAAAATATCACCTAGTTCGTGGTTATTAGGTTTGACCAAGAGCGGCTCAAACTCTAAAGAATCCAGTAGCGTCTGACCTTCAAAGTCACAAACAACTTGTGCTCCCGTCTTTCTGGTTAAGCCAATCAGCTTCTTGTAGACAACATTTCCTAGATTTTTAGGACTGCTGCCTGCGAAGACTACCGTATCCCCTGATGTCAGAGAAGAAAGGAACTTCTCAAGTTCTTCTAGTTTCTGACTGGAAATTTCTGGACCTGGTCCGTTAATTTCTGTCTCAGCATCTGCTTTAATCTTGACATTGATACGAGTATCCTGCTCAACTTCTACAAAATGGCTTGAGATTCCTTCCTCTTCCAGAATATCTGTGATGAACTTGCCAGTAAAACCACCGATAAAGCCAGTCGCTGTATTTTCAATACCTAGACGTTTGAGAACTCGGCTAACATTGATTCCCTTTCCTCCAGCGAATTTGTCGTCACTGTCCATCCGATTGACGCTTCCTATAAGGACCTTATCCAGACGGACAATATAGTCGATGGAAGGGTTTAGTGTGACAGTATAAATCATACTTCAATCACCTCCGTTTTTTCTTTCAGCGCTTGAATCACTTCAGATTCATTTTGATTAGTAATAATGCTTGCTTTGGCAAGAGGAGCGACCTTTACAAAGGACGACTGTCCTAGTTTAGAAAGATCAACCAAGACATAAGTCTTCTTAGCGTTCTCTAAAATCGCTCTTTTGACAGCTCCTTCCTCCATATCTGGAGTGGTAAAGAAGCCATCATCAATGCCATTCATTCCAATAAAGGCCTTATCGAAATTCAACTGACCGATTTGATTTAGGGCAACACCGCCAATGCTGGCATCCGTTGAGCGCTTGACCTTTCCGCCGATAATGACTGTCGGGATATTGCGCTCTACCAACTTGGTCGCATGGTGAATGGAGTTGGTGACGACTGTCACTCTAGGATCATGCAGCTCATTGACTAAGAGCTCATTGGTTGTCCCCGCATCAATAAAAATCACATCATGCTCTTGAATCAAGCTTGCTGCCATCTTAGCGATAGCTGTCTTTTCTTGAATGCTTTTGATAGATTTTTCCTGATTACTCTCCTCTTCCTGCAGAAAATGAAAGCTTTCGGCTCCACCATGAACTCGTCTCAGTTTATGCTCGCTCTCCAGTTCATCCAAATCTCTTCTGATAGTTGACTCTGAAGTGTTTAAAGCATGTACTAGATAGTCTAAAGAAACAAATTTTTCTCTTATGACTGTCTCTAGAATAACTTGCTTTCTTTCCGACTTCAGCATAAAGCACCTCCTTTGGAATCGTTTACGATTATTATTATACCTCTTTATTTTTCAATGTCAAGCATTTTCTGTCAAAAACTTTCATTTTCTATCTTTTTTACGAACAAAAAAGAGCTGGACGATGTCCAACCCTTTCATATCATTGCATAACTGCCAAATAAAAGGCAATTAGCTATTATTGATTAACGATACAATATAGGCTGCCATAACAGGCAGAAAGGTTCCAAGAAAAGTAAACACAACCAAAACCCAGAACCAGACTGATTTAAAAGCCTGTCGGTAGGTTCCTGGGAGCGAACGATTGGCATCAATGTATTCCTTAAATTTTGGCCATTTCAAGATTAAGAGCAAAAGAAATACTGTGCTGCCAGCAATTAATAGGCCGTAAAAAAAGATGTTAACAATCGTCTCCGGAGCTCTTTTTGAAAGAAAAGCTAAACCTTCTGCTATGACAAAGTTATTAATAGCATGAAACACGATAGACCAGGTAATCGAATACTCAAAAGCGATATAGCCAAGCCCCAAACCGATAAAACTAGCAAAATAAAGCTGATATAGATTTTCGTGAAAAAGGCCAAATAAAATCGAAGTCATAAGAATGGCAAAAATCTTTCCATGCTTCTCTAACGCTCGTAAACCAGCACCTCTGAAAATAATTTCCTCCGTAACTGGAGCCATCAAAGATGAATAAATCAGCATAGTCAGCGTCTCAGAACCGCCGCTGCCTGATTCCATACCAGAAAGATTCAGATTGAAGAGATGAATGATAGCCTCCATGAGCTGATTGACAACAGCTGTGAATAATTGGGCAAATAAAAGAAAGCAAATCATGTAAAAGAAAACTTTAGGAGTCATCTTCCGTCCTTTACGACGAAGGTCATATTTGAAGAGCTGCTTGCCCCGAGACACTGTAAAAGTAAGAACACCAAGACAGGAAGCTAGAATATAGGCTCCACCATCTTTTTCAATAAATTTAGTGAGAACTTCCTGGGTCTTTTGGATATCCATACCTTGCCCAGGCATGATAACAAAAAAAGCCACAAATGCATAAATGAAAACAGAACCAACCATGACCCATAAATAAGTGAAACAAGTCGCTGAAAATCGTCCTAGATCTTTTTTAGGATTTAAAGGTTCAGGTATATAATACATAAAATCTCCTATATTAAGTTTGCTCTTTACCCTTTCTGCTCAGGAAATACAAGGTCAAAAAGATTCCCTCATAAAGCAAAGCAAAAAGAATAAAGGCGTGCATGAAAAATTCTTCTGGCAGAATCCAAATGACTGGATCCTTGGCTGGGTCAAACATCCAGGTATTGTCTCCGGCAAAGAGAATTTGATGAAAGAGTGTGAAAAAATTGTTAAAGCCAATCATAAAAGCCAGTACAGCAAAGAAAAGTGGCAAAAGACCAATCACCAGAAAAGCCCGTCTGTAAAGCCCCAAAAATCTCTTTTTGACTACTTTTTTGATAAAGAAAATCAAAGCAGGCAGAGTAACTAGAAAAATAGCTTGCGCCAAGTGAAAAAGATACTTGACCGCCTGAAAATGATGCAGACCAGCTGCCGACGAGCGGAAATCCGGCATCGCCAGTTTCTGACTAAAAGGATTGGTCAGGTAATTCATCAAAATATTAAAATTATACTGAATGGTCTCAGCTTTTAAATAAACTTTATCTGGTAGGTTGAAATAAGAAATCTCCATCGGGTATAAGAGCCAGGCTAGATAAATGGTTAGCAATATCGCTGTTGCCAGCAAGCACAAGGCGCTGGCTGAAAATCTTACATTATCACGCATCAAAGTCCCACTCCGCTAGGCTAGACAAGACATGTGTCGGCTGAATTGGCAGATTAGGCACTTCTTCTGGCAGAGTAAAACCTGTTGTAACCAAGAGGGTCGGAATGCCGTTGTCGATTCCCGCTCGAATATCTGTCAGGTAGTTATCGCCCACCATGACCACTTCTTCACGCGCCAGTCCTAAATGCTCTATGGCTTTTTCCATGATGATGGCATTGGGCTTACCGATAAAGGTTGGCTCAACTCGAGTGGCTGCTTCCAAGAGGGCGTTGATAGCACCCGCTCCTGGCTGCAAACCTCGCTCAGTCGGAATATTGAGATCAGGATTGGTCCCGATAAAGTGAGCCCCTTTTTGAATAGCCAGCGTCGCTATTGTCAGCTTCTCATAGTCCACTTCCCAGTCCAGACCCACTACCACATAGTCAGGATTTTCTGAATCCTCTATATATCCAGCTTCTTCAATGGCATGTTTAAGCCCAACATCACCGATGACATAGACTTTCTTGCCCAGATTTTTCTCCTGCATATAATCAATGGTAGCTAAAGTAGCTGTGTAAATAGTTTCAAGAGGCGTCTCGATATTGAAATTCTCCTCCAACATGGTCTGAACCATTTTTGGCGTGCGCGTGGTATTATTGGTCACAAAAAGGTAGGGAATCTTGCGTTTCTGCAACTCGTGCACAAAAGCTTCACCAGCCGGAATCCGGCTCTTGCCCTTATAAATCGTCCCGTCTAAATCAATCAAATAACCTTTGTAAGCCATTTCTACTCTTCCTCATTCTCTTGTTTAAACTCCTGCCATGTCACCAAAGCCTGAGCATTCACTTCACCATCACTGGAAATCTGGTGATTACTTTGTAAACCCTCTAGGTCATAGCTAGAAGCAATCATACCACCTGGTCGAACTTCCTTGACGTACTTAAGATTGATTTTCTTAGGAATATACTTCATAAGGAAGTCCGCTCCCATGACCTCAAAAATCCAATCTAAATACTTGCTATTATTGACATGACCATTCATATCCAAGTCGTAAAAGCGCACATGATAGTCCTTGCTGGCAGGATTTTCCAAGATTGGATACTTGGGGCCACGCAACAGTTTCTTAGAAAACTCTGATTGGTAGGGAGCTACAATCTCAGGTTCAACTGCATGAACCTTGCGGCTATCCCGATCCATAAGAACAAAGGTAGCCATCATCTGAATAATAGCCTCACCCGCCTCATCAAAAATCGTGAAGCGACGGTAGCAAAAGAGCCGATTGTATGTCAAAGCTTCTGTCTCAATAGTGATCTCCTCTGCAAATCGTGGCAGACGAGTCACATCGATATCGTAGTCCGTGATAATCCAGACTAGATTATACTGCTCCAGTATATCTTTGTCACTGACACCAAGTTCGATTGACTGCATCCCCGATACCTGTAAGGACAGCAAAATGACATCTGGAAGCTTGATATGGCCATTCATATCCGCCATATCAAAAGGAATTTTCATTTTCATTTGATAAGTTAAGCCCATGATTTACTCCAATATAAATTTCTCAGCAACCGTATCGCCCAAAAAGAGGCCTTGCTTAGTCATGCGCACGATGTCTCTGTCCGGCACTAGCAAGCCCTGCTCAGTCAGCTCAGACACAACAGCTCCATACTGGTCTTCAAAGGAAACACCGAATTTTTCCTCGAAGCGCTTTTTAGATACCCCCGACTTCTTGCGTAGTCCCAGAAACATCTCTTCTTCCATCTGTTCTTTCAGCGTCAGCACTTCTTCCTGAACACGAGCATTGCCCGCTTCCACCGCCTCTAAATAATGACGAATGGGCCCGTGGTTTTTATAGCGAACACCATCGACATAGCCAGACGCTCCCGCTCCAATACCATAATATTCCGCATTGTCCCAGTACATGAGGTTGTGACGACTCTCAAATCCTGGCTTAGAAAAGTTAGAAATCTCGTAATGCTCAAAACCCGCCTTTTCCAGCTCAGCTATAATGTATTCAAACATCTCCGCTTCCAAGTCTTCCTTGGGCAGGGGCAGCTTCCCTCGCCGCATCCGATTCATAAAGACCGTATGATTTTCCAGAATCAAGCTGTACAAACTCATGTGGGGAATGTCTAAGGCAATGGCCTTAGCAACATTGATTTTCACATCCTCAATGGTCTGCTTGGGCAGGGCATAAATCAGGTCAATCGAGATATTGTCAAAACCTGCTTTTTTGAGATTAGAAATATTCTCATAGATGTCCTTTTCCGTGTGACTGCGACCTATTTGTTTGAGCATGCGGTCGTTGAAAGTCTGTACACCTAGAGAAACCCGATTGACAGGCGATTCTTTGAGTACAGCAATCTTCTCCTGATCTAAGTCTCCAGGATTGGCTTCAATGGTCAGCTCCTCAAGATAAGACAAATCAAGCTTATCAGTCAGCTTTTCCAGTAAAAAAGCCAACTGAGGCGCAGATAGAGCTGTCGGAGTCCCGCCACCGATATAGAGGGTGCGGAGCTTTTTGATGTCGTAAGAATCATACTCCTCGATCAAATGCTCTAGATAACTATCCACCGGCTGATTTTTGATAAAAACCTTGGAAAAATCGCAGTAATAACAAATCTGAGTACAAAAAGGAATATGTATATAAGCAGAAGTCGGTTTGGTTTGCATAGTACTTATTATACCACAGTTTTAAAGAGAGGACTTATTTGATTATTAAACAAAGAAAAAAAGAGTGAGCCTGTAAAGACAAAAATTGTCCTCGCAAGCCACACCCTTTCTTATAATCTAAAAAATTGAAGTTCTAAATCACTTCTTCCCCAACTCCTGTGTCCTCTTGTAGGCTGCTTGAACGGCATCCATGACCGTTCCTCGAAAGGCATTTTCTTCCAGACTGGCTACCCCGGCAATGGTTGAACCAGCCGGACTGCAGACCTGGTCTTTGAGCTCGGCAGGATGTTGCCCACTGACCTGACTTAGCTTGGCAGCGCCTAAGAGGGTCTGATTGGCTAGTTCAAGCGAGATGTCGCGACTGAGTCCTGCTCGGACACCAGCGTCGGCTAAGGCTTCTATAAAGAGATAGACAAAAGCTGGTCCACAGCCAGCAAGAGCTGTCGCAGCATCCAGCTGTTTTTCCTCTAGTTTGACTAAAAGGCCAGCTGAAGACAGAAGCTCACGCAACAATTCTTCGTCTGCTTGATTCGCTTGCTGGGATAAGGCATAGCTAATAATGCCCTCGCCAACAGCTACCGGTGTATTAGGCATGATCCGAATCCAACGATGGTGGCTAGGTGTTAATTTTTCTAATAGCATCAAAGGCAGACCAGCAGCCATTGAAACCAACAAAATAGACTCCCGTTTTTCAAGAATTTCCTGATACTCAGCCAGCAAGTCAGCAAATTGAGCTGGTTTGATTCCCAGAAAAATCACCTCTGCCTGAGAAAAAACTTCTTCATTACTGACCGGCTGCCCACCAACTTCCGCAGCAATCTTTTCAGCCTTGTCACGACTGCGATTAGCCAGGAGTAATCCGCTTCTATATCTTTCATCTTGGGCAACTAGGCGAGCCAAACTGCCACCCATATTTCCCAGACCGATAAATCCAATTTTCATCATTATTTCCTCACTTGACCAGTCCCTTGGATGACGTATTTATAGCTGGTCAACTCTTTCAGCCCCATAGGACCTCTGGCATGCAGTTTTTGAGTAGAAATCCCCATTTCGCAGCCAAGGCCAAATTGACCACCGTCTGTAAAACGAGTTGAAGCATTGACATAAACCGCTGCGCTATCCACCTGCTCTGTGAAGTAAGCTGCCGCTGCAGCCTTCTCTGTCACAATGGCATCCGAGTGATGGGTGCTGTGAGCCTCAATATGCTCCACCGCTTCTTCTAGCGAGGAAACCAGCTTGACTGCTAAGATATAGTCCAAAAATTCGGTGTCAAAATCTTCCGGTCTAGCTTGCGAGCCCGAGATATACTGAGCTGCTTTCTCATCCAAACGTAATTCAACAGGATTTTCTTGCGCAGCATCACGATCTGTTACCAAAATCTTTTGTAAACGTGGTAAAAATGCAGCTGCAATCTCTTCGTGAACCAGTAGTACTTCCATGGCATTGCAGACAGAAGGGCGACTGGTCTTGGCATTCTCAATAATGGCCAAAGACTTATCTTGATCAGCATCCTTATCTACATAGACATGGACGATTCCAGTACCTGTCTCAATAACCGGCACAGTCGCATTCTCCACGACCGCCTGAATCAGTCCCGCACCTCCACGAGGAATGAGCAAATCCAGATATCCTTTGGCCTTCATCATAGCCTGGGCGGAAGCCCGACTGGTATCAGAAACCAACTGGATACAATCCGGCGAAATCTCCGTCTGAGCCAAGCCGTTTTTCAGAGCTGTGACAATAGCTAGCGCTGTCTGATAGGCTTCCTTTCCGCTTCTAAGAACGACTGCACTACCACTCTTTAGGGCCAGAGCCGCAGCGTCAGAGGTGACGTTAGGCCGACTTTCGTAGATAATCCCAATCACACCCATAGCCACACGCTGTTTACTGATGACAAGGCCGTTCTCAAGCTCGGTCCTTTCTAAGACTTGCCCTACAGGATCCTCTAAGTCAATCAATTGGCGAATACCCTCTGCCATGGCAGCAATGCGATCCTCATTCAGATAGAGGCGGTCCAGCATCACATCTGAAATCCTACCTTTTGCTGCGGTCATATCCAATTCATTGGCTGCTAAAATATCCGCACGAAAAAGCCAGAGCTGCTTTGCCATTTCTTCCAAAGCATGATTTTTCTCAGCCGTTGTGGCCGTATTGATCGTCTTCTTAACTTTCTGAACCTTTTCAAAAATCGCTTGTGTTGAGGTCATCGCTTCTCCTTTCCTCGTCTTCTAAAATTCTGCAAATAAATCATTCAGCTCCGGTGTCAGAGAAATCCAGTCATCCCGATGAATGACAACACCTTTAGGTTTATTGGACTTGAGCATATCTTTAAGAGCAGACTTACCAAAACGCACACGCCCTTTACCAAGAATAGCTCCGCTGCCTTCCTCGTAAACTGTCACCGTATCCTGATAGGTAAAGCTCCCCGATACAGATACAAGACCTGACACCAACAAACTTTTTCCCTTATTTCTGAGAGCGTTGGCTGCTCCTTGGTCTACATAGATTTCCCCTTGACTTTTAGCATAGAAAGCCAGCCATTGCTTCTGCGTTTTTAGACCTTTTTCTTGGGCCAAAAAGAGACTGCCATCCTTGGTTTCCTGCGCTGCTTCCAGCAGAGCATCCGTCTTGAGTGAGGAGCAGATATAGACCGGAACACCAGACATGGTCGCAAGCGTTGCTGCCTTAATCTTTGTCAGCATACCGCCAGTTCCGTTGCTCGTTCCTGCACCGCCTGCCATATCAATCAGCTCAGAAGAAATCTTCTCAATCTTTTCAAGCCGTTGGGCATCTGGATTGGTAGACGGATTGGCTGTGTAGAGTCCGTCTACATCAGTCAAAAGCACCAAGAGGTCCGCCTGAACCATAGCCGCTACCTGCGCACTCAGTGTATCATTATCCCCGACTTTGAGCTCCTCAATAGCCACCGTGTCATTTTCATTGATGATGGGAATAGCGCCGCGATTCAGCAAGACAGATAAGGCCTGGTGGGCATTCTTGTACCGCCTCTTATCTGCAAAATCATCCTGAGTTAAAAGAATCTGAGCAGAAATGATTTGCTTCAAAAGAAGATTGGTTGTATATTCCTCCAAAAGCAAGCCCTGTCCAACCGCAGCTGAGGCTTGTTTATCAGCCACCTTGGTTGGTCTTTTTTTAAAGCCCAGAGAAGAAAAACCTGCCGCAATAGCTCCTGATGAGACCAGGATCAACTCATGCCCCGCCTCGTGCAAGAGGGCCAACTGCCGAGTAATTTCCTTTACTTTGGCGCGTGACAGACTGCCATCTGCGTTGGTTAATGACGAAGTCCCCACCTTAAATACGATTCGCTTTGCTTTCATTTCCTTTTCCTTCACTGCTAGATTGTCTTATTATACCACGATTTACGGAAAATAAAAACGACCGCAATTGAAGCGGTCAGAGGAAAATTTGTATTTTAATAATGAATGAACTTGCTATCCTTGTCGCAGCTTTTCCAAAGTTTCTTGAAAAATGGCTGGCGCTTCAGCTGTAAATTCCAGCACTTCACCAGTTCGAGGATGGGTGAAGCCCAGCGTTCGCGCGTGCAGAAACTGGCCGTGTCCTTTTAAAGTCTTACGCGGTCCATAGACTTCATCTCCAGCCACAGGGTGTCCGATGTAGGCCATGTGAACGCGGATTTGATGAGTCCGTCCCGTTTCCAGCTGAAGCTCAACCAAGCTGTAGTCACCAAAACGTTCCAAGACTTGGAAACGCGTCAGAGCTGACTTGCCTTTAGCCGTTACAGCCTGCTTCTTGCGGTCTTTTTCACTGCGGCCAATCGGGGCCTCAATCACTCCACGGTCATTTGGCAGATTTCCATGAACAATAGCCCAATACTTACGTAGGGATTTCTTATCCTTGAGCTCATCAGCCAGAGCCACATGGGCTTGGTCATTTTTTGCTATCATCAGAAGTCCTGAAGTGTCCTTGTCAATCCGATGGACAATGCCCGGCCGGAGTACTCCGTTGATGCTAGAAAGGTCCTTGATGTGGTACATAAGGGCATTGACTAGTGTGCCGCTGGTATGGCCTGCAGAAGGATGGACAACCATTCCCTGCGGTTTATTGACGACTGCTACATCTTCATCTTGATAGACAATTTCTAGCGGAATATCCTCAGCTACATAGTCAACCACTTCCGGCTCAGGCAGCTCATAAAAGATGACATCGCCTTCTTTGACCGCATATTTGGCTTTTTTGACTTGTCCATTGACCAAAATCCTGCCGTCCTTGATTTGCTCATTAGCCAAACTCCGCGATAAGTCTGTCAGCTCTGCCACCGCCTTGTCCAATCGCTGATCAGCTACCGAGGCCTCAATTCTTACTTCCATCTTTTTCTTCCTTCAAAATCATCAGCAATAAAATAGCTACACCAAAGGTCAGATACATATCTGCCACATTGAAAATAGCAAAATTAATAAAATCTAACTGAAACATGTCCACGACAAAACCTTGACGTATTCGGTCAATAAAGTTCCCCAAACCGCCTGCAATTACCAAGCTCAGCCCGGACAGCATCCACTTTGAAGCATGGAGATGCTTGATGAGATAATAAACAGCTCCGCCGATGACCAAAAATGTCACCAAAGTAAAGAGCCATTGCTGATTTTCCAGCATTGAGAAGGCTGCGCCGGTATTCTGGAGATAGGTCAGACTCACCAGATGCGGAATGAAACTCTTGACCTGCCCCAGCTTAAAATCGCTGACAATATATAACTTGACAAGCTGGTCCAAAGCAATAAGAACCAAGACTGCAAAAGGAATAATAATTTTTCTTTTCATACTTTATTTTTTCTGTGCAAAATACTCTTTCATAACTGATACGAAGTCTTCTCCGACCTGAGTCAACTCCACATCTTCTCGCTTGACATAGACCATGTGGTTGTCCAAGTTGTCACGAAGCTTGATGACAGTAATACCATTCACACTGTTGCTATCTAAAAAGCCAGATCCAGTCGCATAAGCATCGGTACGCTCCAAAATTCCATTCAAAGTCGCTCGGTCAGTCACATTAAACATTTGGGAACTGGCACTGGTATCAACAAAGTTCTCTGAATAATAGAGATACTCGTCCTTTTCCTGAGTGAAGCGAACAGTCGGCAAAGCTGCCAAATCTTCCATGACCAGCTCTTCCTTTTGTGTCAGAGGATGATCCTCCCGCAGATAAATGTGAGTCTGAAAAGGAATCAGCTCTACTACTTCCAAGCCTAGCTTTTCCACCCGCTGCATAATGCCCTTGGTATTCTGATTATTGAGGTAGATAATGCCGATTTCACTATGTCCTTGCGCTACTTCATCCAGAATCTGCACAGTTGTCGACTCAAAAATCCGGAAGTTCTTATATTCTGGATAGGTCTGAGAAAATTGCGTGATCAAAGGCGGCAAAAAATCATAGTGCTGGCTAGCAATAGAAAATTCATCCCTCTCCTCCTCAGGATTGGCATATTGGTTTTGAAAAACATCAAAGCCCTTGACCAAGTCTTGAGCTTTTTCATAGAACTCCATTCCTCGGCGAGTCAGAAAAGTACCGCTGCTGGTCCGACGAAAAATCTTGAAGCCCAGCTCTTTTTCCAGATCACGGACAGAGATAGACAGACTAGGCTGGCTGACATACATTTTTTCCGCGGCTTCTCGAAAGGTCCCGCTGTTAGCAATGGCGACCACATAACGCAATTGTTGAATATTCATAACATTTTCCTTCTTTACATATCGTCTAATTATACCATAAACCAAGGCAGAACAAAAGAAACCAGCTGTAAGAAGCCGGTCTCTTCGTTTAAGTTAATTAATAATCTGAGAAAAATTTGCTATTTTTCTTTTAGATAAACAACCTCTGTCATCTCTTTGAACCCTAGCTTTTTATAAAGTTTCAAAGCTCGGCTATTCTGCTTTTCTACGACAATCTGAAACTCCTGTCCATTGCGCTTATTCAAATCCCGCATACTTGCAAGTAAGAGATAGCTTCCTAACCCCTGCCCCTGAAAATCTTGATCAACCGCCAATCCAAAGAAATAATTGGTTCCAAAATCCGTATCAACTGATACTGAAGCCACAACCCGACCATCTGTTTTCAGGATATAGAGCAAGCTGGATGCACTGCTGACAGCTTCTCTGGCGTATTTCAAGGCAACATCAAGCGGTGTCTCAAAAGCCTGGGACTGAAAGTCTGCAATCTCCTCCGCTAAGTCCAAACTTCCCTGCAAGACCTCTATCCCTTCTTTTTCTTCCAGAGGAAAAGTTTGAGCAGGCTGCGCCAACCAGATTTCTGATTCATCATTTTGGTAATCAAATCTCCGAGCAAAATCGGGATGACCGTTCAAAAAGGCCTGCTCTGTTACATACTCAATCTCGGTCAAATCATACTTATCAGCTTCTTTTTCAAAAGCAGCCAGAAGCTGATTAGCCACACCCTGACGACGATACGCCGGCAGAACATAAAGAGACACCTCAGCTTGGCTGGGTTCATCCGCATAGACTGATAAAAAGCCGATGGTTCGGCCATCCATTTCAGCCAAGAAGAATGCTGGCATTTCAGGAACTGCATTATAATTATTATCCAGATAGGGCAGCCGATAGCCTCCATCTGTCTTATTACACTCTTGAACTAATTCAAATAACACCTGTTTTTCTCTCTCAGGCAATGCACTATAAATTCTTATCTGCATCTGTCTCACTTCTTTCCAGTATTTCTTTCTATTCTACCACGAATAGCCCTGTCTAGTCATTCAAAAAGGGGCTGGAAAAATCCAGCCCCAATGTCGCTAAGTTAATCGTTTTTTATTTTTCAACGTGGTCTGCAAGTTCTTCCTGGGCTTTTTTATTTGCCGCAGTAGCTTCTTCTTTCCATTTTTTCTTAGCTGCTTCGTATTCTTTGGTCGTTACAACATCCTTCTGAAGCTGGGTCAGCTTGAAGTTGTAGGCTGAACCCTTGACACCAACTGGTGAGTAGGCCTTTGTAAATGGCACTGATTTAGTAACAGACGGTGTTGCCCCTTGCGAAACAGTCGGGATAATCAAGCCACTATCTAGCAACCAGGCTTCCGCTTCTGCATACTTTTCGTAACGAAGCTGCACATCGTTGGTTTCAGCATTGGCTTCTTCCAGCATCTTGGTATAAGTATCCAAGCCTAGTTCTTTAATCTTATCATTGTCTTGACCTGGCTCAAAACCAAAGTTTTGCAAGCTTCCGCCATTCTTGATATTGAGAGTATCAAGGTAGGTAGATGGGTCTTGGTAGTCACCAGTCCAGCCACCAGTAGACATATCATAGTCTTTCTGAGCAGCAGAGTTAGCGAAATAAGTAATATTATTAAGATCGTCTGTGCTCATCTTTTGCAGGTCAATAACGACATTTTCCGCTCCAAGAGCTGATTCGATAGACTGCTTGGTTGAGCTAGCCCATTGAACGCCAATCGTGCTAGACTGATCCACCGGCATATCTAAGTGAATCGGGAATTCAACTCCCTTAGCCTGCAAGGCTTGCTTCGCTTCTGCAAATTTCGCCTTAGCTTTTTCAGGATTATAGTATGGATCTTGAGCATCAGAGAGGTCAATTCCTTGCCATTGGCTGCCATAGTTGACTAATTTTTCCCCAACAACAGTTCCAAAATCCTTGTCGCCAATTTGGACAAAGCTAGGTGGTACCAAGGTATTTCTCAAGACCTTAGTCGCTCCATCTTCACCATTTCCTTGCGCTCCATAAGACGTACGGTCAAAGGCAAAGTTGATAGCCTGACGGAAGTCTTTGTTCATGATTGCTTCGTTAGTAGCAGATTTTTGAGCGTCTGTTGTTTTAGAAGTATGATTGTAAGACTGACGGTTATAGTTGAAATTATAGTAATAAGAAGTAGAATCCTGCGGGCTGTATACGATATTGTCCGCGTATTTCTTCTTGACTGAAGCAAAGCCAGAGCTATTCGGATAGAGACGAGCTGTGCTGTAAACGCCATCGCTGAAGTTACGAATCAGTGCTTCTTGATCATTTCCATCATAATAGGTCAGCTTGATACTATCCAGAGTGACATTGTCTTTGTCATAGTAATTTGGGTTTTTGACAAATTCCATCACAGACTTAGAAGTCAGAGACTTGAGCAAGTAAGGACCGTTATAGAGGATGCTAGATGGCTTGACAGAGCCAAAGTTGCTTCCTTCTGCTTTCAGAAACTCTTCATTGACTGGGAAAAGAATCGTGCTGGTCGTTTTAGAGTTCCAGTAAGGCTCAGGACGGGCCAGAGTGTATTGCAGGGTATGGTCGTCAATGGCCTTGACACCAACATTGTCAAAATTCTTATCTTCACCCTTGATATAAGCATCCAAGCCCTTCACAGAGTCCTGAACTAGATAAATAGCTTCAGAATTTTCATCTGCTGCATACTTCAAGCCAGTCACAAAGTCCTGGGCTTTTACTTCTGCATATTCTTCACCATCGGATGTGTACCATTTAGCATCATCGCGCAGCTTATAAGTATAGGTCAGACCATCCTTAGAAACTGTCCATGACTTCGCGATAGAGGGAATCAGGTTCCCATACTTGTCATTTTCAAAAAGTCCATCGACCAGGTTGGAAATGACATCACCTGTCGTTGCACGGTTTGTAGCAAGATAGTTCAAGCTGTCAGGGTCTGAACTATAAACGTAAGTATAATTATTTGTGCTAGATGAAGACTGGCTACAAGCCGTCAGCAATAGCCCGGCACTCAGTGCAACTCCAGTCGCAATCAGCCATTTTGATGCTTTCATGGATAGAACCTCCTTTGATGTTATATTTTATAACATGAACTATTATACCAAAAAACGTATAAAAAGTAAATAGTAAACCGATGACAGTTGAGGAAAATATTTAAGGGCAGGTGCTTTTAGCAAGCTCACAAAACTTTCCGTTACTGTATTCCTGCAAATTTCTAAATAAAAAAGGAAGAATCCGCTTTTACTGCAAAGTTGCTTTGGATTCTTCCTTTTTGTTATTTTATCAAGAATAAGTAAAGCTACGAAAGCATTACTGCTGTATTCTCATTTTTTATTTCTTATAGTCTTCGGTATGATAAGCCATACAGATAGACAACTCCAAACATGAATAAGGCACCCAGCAAGACTAAGAACAAACTGCTGTTGTCTCCTGTTTTAGGAAGCTGGCTAAACTGTGTAGCTTGCTGACTTAGTTGCCGACGAGAACTTACAGGTTCAACAGAACGCAAACTCAACTGCGGAGGACTTTGCTGGCCTAGAATCGTGTTCTGACTAGCGGCAGTAATCTGAACAAGCTCCTTGTAATAACCTTCTCCCATGCTGAATTCTCTGTCTTGACTGTCAATCAAGGTTAGGGAAAGTACCGGACTGAACGGACCTTCTACTAAGCCTTTCAAGCCAATCTCAACCGGATTAGTATCATTGGCTTTTTTAGAAATCAGAACAGTATCACCAGAGATGGTATAGTCTGAACTAGGGAGAATACTGAAGTGCTGAGTATCCATCTTAAGGGCAAGACGGTAGTCATTTTTTTCTAGACCGTTTAGTCCACTCAGGGTAATAGTAGCCGTAAAAGGCTGATCTAGCTGAGCTGATGTAGGAACATTGACTGTGATATCCTTAACTGGATCGGTATAAAAGAGGCCGTGTCCGATAGGATAGGCGACCTCTGTCTCAGACATGATACCATCCTTGATACGTGGTACATTCACTGGTAGCGTTCCAACATGTTTTTGACCGTTGAAAATCACTTCCACTCCAGCCGGGATATTAGGACCGAAAGCATTGTCCGGCTTCAGAGACTCAGTTGGATCCATACCCTTGTTTCCATAAACCGCTACTATAGCCTTGGCATTAGGATAATTCGCTACATCATAAGGTTTGGAAATGCTCATGACAGCTGCTTGCTTTCCAGTTGCATTTGCATAGTCCACGACTTCTGTCGGAACCCTTGTCAGCCAGAAATCGCTAGCCAGTTGAGATTGACGACCAATTTCAGAGATTAGGACAAGGTGAGTAGCCTGGTCAATCTTTCCTTTTAAATCTTCCAACTTGGTTGTCTTGCTGTAGTTCAGCGCTTCATATGTGACACCTGCCGGAATCACTCCGTCAGCTATCAAACGCTTGACACCCAGCTCTAGTCCAGGCACTTCATCGTCATAGGCTGCTAACAGCAAAATCCTGTCGCCAGATTTGACTTTAAAGGGTAGAACAGTATCGTCGTTTTTAACTACCGTCACTGCACTAGAAGCGATTTTTCGTTCAGTATCTCTGTTTAACTCTGAGCCAACAGTTGCTTCAGCCTTGGCTTGGGTACGCTCAGATGGGTCAAAGTCTAAAACACCCCGTTTTTCTTTTAGATTCAAGATTCGGGTCACTGACTCATCCAATCTGCTGACTGGAATATCTCCCCTCTGAACTGCCTGCTCAATATCACTGATAATCTTATCAATCTTGGCCAAATCACTCTTGCTGCGTAAGACAGTTGGCATCAGAACTACATCCACACCTGACTTGATAGCCATGATAGCCGCTTCAGATTCTCCGAAGTTTTTGGCAATCGCATCCATGCCCATAGCATCAGATACTACTACACCCTTGTAGCCAAACTTTTTGCGAACAATGCCGGTAATAATGTCATCAGACAAGGTGGCAGGGATATAAATGGTTTCCCCAGTTTGCTTAGATATAAACGTGTCTTTTTCAATCTGAGGATATTGAATATGAGCTGTCATCAGCATATCAGCATTTTTGTCAATGGCAGCCTTGAAAGGCAGCAACTCCAGAGCTTCAAGCTCAGCATATGACTTATCTACCAGAGGCAGACCAGTGTGAGAATCCACCGCCGTATCACCATGCCCAGGAAAATGCTTAGCCGCTACTGCGACATTGTATTTCTGAATCCCCTCCATCATAGCCGTTCCCAAGCGAGCAACAACCTTAGGATCTGAAGAGAAGGAACGCAAACCAATAACTGGATTCTGCGGATTATTATTGGTATCAAAAACAGGAGCAAAGTTAACATTCAAACCTAGAGCTGATAGCTCCCGTCCGATAATTTGACCTGCTTGATTAGCCAATTCTGGATCTCGCGTCGCTCCGACTGCCATGTTGCCAGGAAGAGCTGTCCCGCTGCCCAAACGATAGACGATACCACCTTCTTGGTCAATCGCGAGTAAGAGCGGCAATTTACCATTATTAGCTTGGTTACTAATAGCTGCTTGCTGCAGGGCCTGTGTCAAGGCTAAGGTTTGAGCAGTTCCCTTTACATTCTCAGCAAAGAGAATGACACCACCAAAGTCGTATTTATCAACTGCTTCTGCCACTTCTTTATTAAGCTCCGTCATATCGGACTGGGTGGCTTGGCCCTCTTGCTGCCATTTTCTGAAGTCCGGCATCAGCATCTGGGTAATTTTCTGACGAAGTGTCATATCCGCCACAAGCTCCTGTACTCTCTTAGAAGCCGAAGGTGCATCACTCGCTGCCTGACCCTGCGCCTGATTGGCAGCTGAGGAAACTTCTGCAGACTCGGCGGTCACTGGTTTGGTAGAATCTTCTAACAAATTCCCCGTGTTAACAGCTTGACTTGAATCATCTGCTTCAGTAGTTGCAACTGACGGAACATCAGAGACCGGCAGAGCTTTTGCAGCAATCTGACCATCCTGACTTGGCGTGCCCCTAACCCCTGCACTACTATCAGAAGAGTCCGTTGCAACTGCAGCACTTGCTTGTTCAGACTGGTTAGCAGGTTCCGGCGGCTGATTAACCGTATCTGCTTTTATGGCTCCCAATGGACAAAAAACCAGCAATGACAAGGCAAGTGCCAATAGCAATTTATACCTTTTCGTCATAGGCATTCTCCTTTCATCCCTATAATAATAGCACAAAAAACGATGTTTGTAAACGTTTACATATTATCTAATGATTGTTTGTTTTTATCACCAATTAGTAATACAATCTCTATAAAAATGAAATAGTATTACAATATTATAGAAATGTTACAGAGGTATAATTTTATAGAAAAAACATAACCTAACTGTTAAAAACAAGATTCTTTTATCTTGTGCTAACAGTTGCATAGAAAGGATTTGCTATGAGACAAGAAAAGAAGACTAAAGTAATGCTCAACCGCCGCTACTGGCTGGGGCTTTCCCTGGCTTCTGCTGCGACTTTAGCCGCTGCTTTGATTTCCACTGGAACAGTTCGAGCGGAGAACAAGTCAATCCCTGACTGGGCTTCTAGACGTGAAGTTGGTATTTACGATCCTAGTGTACCAGACATTGAGGACGACCCTACTATCTTTGATGATCCAGGACCTATCAAGGTTCCGGAAGCTCCTAAGCGTGACCTTCCTAGCGTTATTGATGAAGAAACTGGTGAAAGGATTAGAAATAGAATCGTTCTTTACAAGGGTAAATACTATGCACTTGATCCTATTAGATCTATATACGAAGTTCGGGATGATCCAGGAGAACAAATTCCGACGAATCTAAAAAACTCTTTCTATACTAGCCCAACAGGTAAGGTCTATTATTTTGACGAAAAAGGACGAAGGGTCATCAATCTTTACAGTGTAGACGGCAAGCAATACTTCTTTGATTCTTACGGAGAAATGGTTAAAAACAGATTTGTTAGTTACTCTGAATACACTTATTACTTTAGAGAAGATGGAACACCTTATAAAAACGGACTTTATAAGATTGGCAAGTACTATTATTACTTTGGTGAGTACGGTGAACTTTATAGGCAATCTATTGTCAACTACAACGGAAAGACCTATTATGCAAATTGGTATGGCGTTGTTAATATAAAAGATGAAGAAGTTACACCATAACGAAAAATACCAGAAATGAGGACGTATGTCTTCGTTTCTGGTATTTATTTTATTCAAAATCACTCAAATAGAAAATTCATTTTTTATAAGCAGATGGTTATTGTTCTTTTGATTTTCTTACACTAATATCTAGCCCCAATCCAGCCAGAAGCAAACCAAGCCCCACAACACTATAGACTGCCTTTTCGCTACTTCCTGTTTTAGGAAGAGACTGTTCTGATTTAGCCAAAAGTGTTGGTGCCTGAACATGGTAGACGGTAGATGTAGGCATTGTAGTACGACGCTCAAGATAGAATTGATAACTATCTTTTATGATTTTATAGTAACGAGCTTCATTGACACTTTCAACAATCCATGAAGTGGTTCCTTTTGTTAGAGCATCAGCTAAGTTATTTTCGATATCAAGCACTCTGCCTTCTGTTGCAAAATTTTTGTAAATTCCCTCAATCGCTTTTACCGTCGCTACGGTTCTTTCTATACCGGCGGCTTTCAGAGCCGCAAGTGTATCAGCAACCGTTGGAATTGAAGGGTCTTCTTTCATTTCAGCATCTGTCAATAAAACGACGAATTTCTTATTTTTAGATGACTTAGACCAATCATAGGTCGAAATAATCTGGTTCAGGGCAGGCGTTGGTGTTTCTGGAGTATCCCCTCCACTCGCAATACGAATCGCAGCCAATGCCTTTTCGAGCTCAGTAGGATCAGTTGTAAAATAAGATGACCCAAACCGTGTTAGAACCGTATCTTCATCTTTACTGCCAGAATTACGGCCGTAGACTTCATCACTAAATGTTGCCAAGCCAAAACGTGCTGTAATCCCCTCTTTAGTAATATTTCGCACAAATTCATTAATATTTGCACGAACAATATCAATTGTACCGCCCATGGATCCTGAACGGTCGACAACAAAGACAATATCAGCTGAACCAGCTTTTGTTACAGTTGGTGGCGTTGAGGTGTAGGTGATGGTTGTAGTCTTATCTACTCGCTCATACTGCGTATAGGGATTCCCATTTTCATCTGTGCCAGATAAAGTATTTTCAGTACGTCTAGTTATTGGCTCTGGCGCCTTATCAACCTTTTCCGGAGCCACTTCCGTCTTTGTAACATCAACGGTTGCCGTTTCTACACGGACTGTTTGATTGCCTTCTTGACTTTCTTTGACATCAACAGGTGAAACATTTTTTGAGACATCGATCAAATCTCCTGGTTTCGCTGTAGATTCTTCAACAACAGGTTTCGTCGTATCAGCAGCAATTTCAGCACCAGCAGCTTCAATCGGAGAGCTTACTGCTTCAGTTTTTGCTATACCGCTTGATGAAGGTGGTGTACCAATCTGGTCTGCAAAAACATGCGAAGCTTGTGAAAAGGCAAATAGAAGAGTTGCTGATGCTAATCCAACTTTCAATTTGTACAATGAAAAGCCTGGAAGTTTAAATGATTCTTTTTCCATAATTTCTCCTTGTCTTTTTAGATTTAGAAACATGATTGCATCTATTTTATATAGAATAACATAAAAAAATAGGAACTGCAAGCGATTTCAAATATTTATTAGTCTAAAAATTAAAATTTTAGAATATTATCAGAGTTTGTATGCTAAAATTGATGAGCATCATCATGAATTAATAAATGCTTTACCGTGCCGTCTCTAATAAGAAATCCCCATGCTCAATATCCGAGCATGGGGATTTCTTATTAATTATTTAGCAATTGGGTAAACAGAAACTTGTTTCTTATCGCGTCCTTTGCGTTCAAAGCGTACTACGCCTTCAACTTTTGCGAACAAAGTATCATCTCCGCCGCGTCCAACGTTGACACCTGCATGGATATGAGTGCCGCGTTGACGGTAAAGGATAGAACCACCTGTTACGGTTTGACCGTCAGCTGCTTTAGCTCCCAGACGTTTTGCTTGTGAATCACGTCCGTTAGATGTGGAACCTCCACCTTTTTTGTGGGCGAATAGTTGCAAGTTAGCAAGATTCATTTTTAACATAATGTTTTCCTCCGTGTTAGTTTTCTGTGATAACTCTGGTTT
>CAUUZZ010000019.1:0-37480 GCA_963549775.1 Streptococcus sanguinis
TTCAACATTTAATTTTTCCTTCCAATTTTCGTCTATTTTTGAAAACGATCCAAGACGGGATTGCCCAGCAGACGGATAAAACCGTGAGCAAGCCTATAAGCAATAAAAGTAATCCTCTTTTCATCTTTTCTCCTTTATCTATCTATTTAGAAAATTTTCTAAATAAAGAGTACGAAATGAAGCAATCTAATCCTTCTTAGGTATTTCGATTTGTTTCTAAATACTCTGGATTAAAAAATCTAGTCTAGAAAAACTAGATTGCCTATTTTGTATTTAAAAATGTTTTTGATTGGATATTTTTTGCAGGTCGTCCTTATTTTTATAGAGCACCCAGGAAAAAACAGCCAGCCAAATGGATAGACCCGTCACTAGACCTACTACGGTTAGTAGGATTGAGTTTCTTGCTTTCTTCATTTTTCCTCCTTTTTGAGTAGAGAAATTTAGAATTTTTTCTAAATAGCTTTTATAAAAAATTGCTCAGTGACTAATTAAACAGAGCAGAATGAAGTAATTAGAACATCTTCTAAATAGATTGTAACACTTCTCTTTCAAAAAAGCAAGAGGTATTTTGGTTTTTTTCTAAATAGCTATCAAAAAATCTAGCCTGTCTAGACTAGATTGCTCTTAGTTCATATTAACCCGATGCCATTCATTGATGACGTAGGCTAACTGACCAACTTGCTCAATTCCGACACCACTAATCTCATCACTGGCCTCGGTGCTACCACCTAAATAAGCCGTATAGAGAGCTATAATATAGGGCTTCTCTTCCATAACTAATGCATCCACATTGAGCGCCTCACGAACATATCCAGGCTTTTGATAGATGGTAATGTCACGCAGATAGCGCTTATAGTATTCACCTGGGAAGGATTCGCCTATATAATAAAGGATATCCTTGTACTTTTCCTGATTTTTAGACAAATACTCAAGGACCTGAATATAGTAATCCGTTGTGGTCTTATTATTCTCCCGGCTGATCGTCTTAATATCAGCCTTGGACTGACCGTAGCGACTAAACATATCATAGGCCTTTTCCATACCGCCCAAACGCTCTGCTAAAGCATACGCTGGAGTATTTTCAGAATAAACCAAGGAATATTCCTGCATGTCTGATATTCTCATAGCACCGTTGAAAGCACCAACATAGTTATCATGCTCGCCCCTATATTCATAGTTTGTATTGGTAATATCAAACCGCTCGTCCATAGAAAGTTTGCCAGCAGCAACCTCATCTACTACCAGCATATTGAGAGGGAGCTTGTAGGTCGATCCCGCAGTCATAGGCTGGGTATCATTCATTGCAAAGGTCTTGCCAGTCGTCAAATCCTTATATGAAAATGCAACCTGGGAGGGTTCAATTCCCATTTCAGTCATATAAGCCTGAATGACCTGAGTCAAATCCAAATTTGCATAGTCAAATCGAAGTCCTAAAGCATCCATAGTCGGGCCGTCCGCCTCCATGACCTTCTGCTTCTCCTCTGGACTTTTTTCAACTGGCTTGGGCTTTTCTTCAACTGGCTTGGGCTTTTCTTCAACTGGTTTGGAATCAGGCTTGACTTTCTCCTCCTCCTGTTCTTGCTCGCCAGACTTTGCAAGTTGGGCAGCCTCTTGTGCTTTCTTTTCAATGGCCTTATTTCGTTCGGTTATAAAAAGGACGATGAAGCCCAGCAGACAAATACAAGAAACTACAGCTACGATAATCGTTACAATTTTTTTACTCAAAACATTTCTCCTAGCATTTGTATTATAAAAAATTATGAGGAAAATAACAAGTGAAATCCAGAAAAAAGGTATTTTAAGCATTAAAAAAGGCAAATCTTTAAACGATTCACCTTTTTATATATTGAAACTGCCTGTTTATTTCGCAGCTGCGTAAAGTTGGTCAACCTTTTTCCAGTTAATAACTGAGAAGAAAGCTTGAATGTAATTCGGACGAAGATTGCGGTATTTCACATAGTAAGCATGTTCCCAAACATCCAGTCCTAAGATTGGAGTTTTACCTTCTGAAATAGGAGTATCCTGATTTGCTGTTGAGGTCACTTCCAACTTGCCTTCTTTATTGACAACCAACCAAGCCCAGCCAGAACCAAAACGAGTTGTAGCCGCTGCAGTGAAAGCCGCTTTAAAGTCTTCAAATGATCCAAAAGTAGCTTCAATATCTGCTGCCAATTCTGCAGATGGTGATGTTTCTGCTGGTGTCATCAATTCCCAGAAAAGAGCGTGGTTAAGATGACCACCACCGTTGTTGATGACTGCCTGACGGATATCAGCTGGGATAGACTCCACATCAGCCAATAATTTTTCCAAGTCTTCACCGATTTCAGGATGCTTTTCAAGCGCAGCATTAACATTCGTTACATAGGTATTGTGGTGCTTGTCATGATGCAAGTGCATTGTTTCTTCATCAATGTAAGGCTCCAAAGCATCGTAAGCGTAAGGAAGATCAGGTAAGATAATTGCCATTTGATAGACCTCTTTTTCTATATGATTATAAAAATGATAACGCAATCATTAGAATTTTTCAACTATTTTGCTTGTAGCTCACCCGTCGCAATCTTGAGCAGAGCCAAATCAAACAGGTAATCTTTATCATACAGCCCCGACTTAATCTGAAAATCCGTTTCAATCAAACAGGCCATAGTCTTTTTAAGAAAGGATAAACTCAGTGAGCGAGCATCCTTTAAGGCAAACTTGACTTGATAAGGATTGACCTTGCGGCCTAGATAGTCGGACAAATCAGACACAATCTGACTCTCAGCTCTGCCATTTTCCGCTAAAACCTTAACCTGCGTAAAGATACGAAACTGCCCCAGCATAATGGCAATAAGCTTGATCTCATCCTCACCTTGAAGTGTCAAATCTCGTACCAAGCTTCTGGCCTCATCAATCTTCTGCTGCAAAATCAGCTGGGTCAGGTCAAAGATATTATCCTGAAGAGTCTTGGGAATGGCCTCGGTAATGTCTTCTAAACCAATCTGACCAGACTCTTTATAACTTTTCAGAAAGGCTAAATTTTTACTAACTTCACTGAACTGAAAACCTGATTTCAGCAGCAACTGATCGAAAGCTGTCGGAGCAAATTGTAATCCTTCTGCCTGCGCTTCCTTGCTGAAATAAGCCCGTAGATCTGCTTCCTTGAGTTCTGCAGCCTCAAAAATTTTCCCATCCCGTTTCAGCAGTTTGACCAAACGGCGCTTGCTATCCAATTTGCCTTCTGCTAAGATAACCAGACGAGTCGTATCTGCTGGATTTTCCAAATAATTTTCGAAAGATTTGAGTTCTTCATCAGTCAGATACCGCTTCTTGGCTGTTGTCAAATCAGCAAAATGATCCAAAATCACGATTTTTTCATCCGCAAAAAAAGGCAGACTGACTAAGTCCAACTCCACATCCTGATAGTTTGCTTCTTTCATATCGAAAATAGCAGTGTTCAAATCACCCGCTTGAAACTGAATCTGGCGGAGAAACTGCTCCTTCAACAACTCAAACTGCCCCAAGTCATCCCCAGTCAAAATGGTCAAAGCAGGAAGATTGCTTGGCGTGATTTTTTTAATTTCCTCAATAGCTAACACCGAAAGTCTCCCTTGCTTTATATTTCTTGTCAATTTTTTTCATGTATTGATTGTAACAAAAAAGAGGCCGAAAGTGAACCGCACCCCAAAAGTTAGATAGAAAAATCTAATTTTTGAGTATATCTGCTATATAAATATGAACTGTCATTGGCTTCATTTTTCTTTGTTATGAAAAGCAATCAATGCCTCGTTCTGTTAAATCTTTTCTGCGAGCGATAGAACAAAAAGAGCTGGAGAAATTCCAACTCTTCTTTGTTTATTCTTGATTTTCAGTTGCATCATCTACACTGTTTTCAGCTGGAGTAGAAGGTTGCTCCTCTTGAACTGACGAAACAAAAGGATTATCCTCAACAGGTGCTTGAGTTCCAAAATCCTGAGGTGTTGACTGCTCAGGTGTTTCAGCAGTAAATGGATTTTGAACTGGTTCTGCTTGCTCCACCGCTTGACTTTGATCAGAAACAGGTTGTTGTGGCTGTTGACCAAACTGCTGTTCTTGGAAGCCACCTTGCTGTGGTTGTTGACCAAATGGTTGGTTTTGGACAGGTTGCTGTGGTTGTTGACCAAACTGTTGTCCTTGGAAACCACCTTGTTGCGGCTGTTGGCCAAATGGTTGATTTTGAACTGGTTGTTGTGGTTGTTGGCCAAATGACTGGTTTTGGACAGGTTGCTGTGGTTGTTGACCAAATTGCTGACCTTGGAAACCACCTTGTTGCGGCTGTTGGCCAAATGGTTGATTTTGAACTGGTTGTTGTGATTGACCAAACTGTTGTCCTTGGAAACCGCCTTGTTGTGGTTGCTTTTCATAGTTCAAGCCTTGATTGTAAGACTGTTGACCAAACTGCTGACCTTGGAAGTTTTGCTGACCATATTGCTGACCGTATGAATTCCCAACCATTTCAGGCTTAGATCCTTGACAAAGCAAAACAATCAAAGCAATAAAACATGGAAGAGCTACAAGAACTGCAATAATATTTAGAACAGGAATAAGAATAGCAATAGACGGACCAATAGCCAAAAATAGGAAAGCCCAATGATAACCAGCATCCCGCAGACGGCGAACTATAATTGCCATATAAGGAACTAAGGTAGCTAAACTATAAATCAGTAGGATAAACCAAAAAATGACAGCAAATCCTGCCCCAGCCAAGAATGCTGATGGATCTGGTTCATATCCATAAGCTGCGTCCTGAGCTACAGAAAAAATACTTCCTAATGCAGAAACCCAAATAATGATAAACAATGGTACAATGATAATCATGTGACACAAAAATGCCCACCAGTAGTCAGACCGGGTAGAACGACCTGAAAAATCAGCATAGTGTGTCCAGAATTTTTTATATGCAGCAAACATAGAATTCTCCTCTATAATTTTTTTATACCCATTATCTTATCACAAATGCATAAATAAATCAATATGACTTCCTGACTGAAGCTAAGCAGTCTACAAAGCATGAGTTGGTATCTTTAGCTCGGCTGTCAATGAACCGTTTCAATCCTCCAGGAATTCCAACCAATCAAACGAATGGCCCCCTGCTGGTCAGTTCGATAGATGGCTGTATTAAACTTCTCAAATCTTTGCAAAGTTTCCTGATGCGGATGTCGATAACGATTATTCTGGCCAGCTGATATCAAGGCCAGTTTCGGCTGAATTTGCTCTAAAAACTCTGGACTGGAAGAGCCTTTGGAGCCATGATGCCCTGCTTTTAAGACATCTGCTTTCAGCTGAGGAAATCGCTGCAGCAGTTCAGTTTCTCCTTGCCTTTCCAAATCACCTGTAAACAAAAATTTTGTCTGAAAGAACTCCCCGTAGAGTACAATCGAATCATCATTTCCACCGTCGCCTGTCCCACTAGGATAGAGGACCTGCAAAGCTGAGTCAAATACCGGAATCTCATCTCCTACTTCTACGACATGAACAGAAGTTTCTATCTGCTCCAATTTTTGCACAAAATCAGGCTGAGTCAGACTTCCTTTAGAAACATAGATTTCCTTGATGGAAAAATGTTGGGCTACCTCCAGCATATCGCCCATGTGGTCGGTATCGGTATGAGTCAGGACCAATACATCCAGACTACCAACACCACGACTTTTGAGATAGGGAATCAATGTCTTTTCTGCATTGGATGAAGTCTGTCGCTCCTGCCAAGCCTCCTTTTTTCCTATCTCAACTCGTCCTCCTACGTCAATCAAAATCGTCCTGCCCTGCCAGTCCCTGAGAAAAATGCTATCACCTTGACCAATATCCACCACTGTAACCTCATTTTGCAGAGGATGCTTTGTTAGGAAAAATAAGAGAAGAGCAACTAGACTAAAAGACATAAGCCATCTTTTCTTTCTCCGAAAGTCATAGATTAAAGCCAAAACCAAAAGCAGAGCAATCAGTAACCAGAGGTTGGGCTTCCCAAAAATCAAAGGGCGCGGAGCAAAATCAGCTACCCAACGAATCACATCTTCAAGTATCTGAAAGAAAAAATTGACTTGAGTGATTTTTATCATTGGTGACAAAATAAAAATGAGGGTTAACCCTGGCAGCATCAGCAGGTCAAAGAGTAGTGAAAATAGAAAAGTCAGAAGTACGGACCAGGGCTGAAATTCAGAAAAATAGTAGATTAGTATAGGCAAAATTCCCAATGAAATAGTCAGACTTTCCGCTAAAAGCTTCCGAATCAGCGGCAACTTTTCAAAATCCATCATAGAGATAAAAAAGGCATAAGCGCAGGACAAGACACCGCCTGCTGTCAGAAGAAAATTGGGCATGAGGATAAAAAGAACCATCAGTGTCAGAGCAAAATTATCTAATCTGGTCAGTCCTTGCTGGGCCAACAACTTCTGAACTAAGCTTCTGACGACAGAAACAGAAAAGCCTGTCAGCCCAGCATAGATAAATGAAAAAGGCAGCTGCAAGGCGTTTACTGTCTCCCTCTTCATCCCCAACCTTAGAAGAATTCTGCGAAAACCATCCAAAAAGAAACCTACCTGCATACCAGACAAGGCAAACAAATGGATGATACCCAAGCTAGAATAGAGGTCACTCATTTCCGCAAACTCCGTATCCAGGTCACCAAACAAGAGTCCAGTCATATAATGACTCATCGGGCTGGGAAAATTACTTCGAATATAGACCAGCGCTTTTCTCCGCCAAACAGACAGCCAATCCAGTGGATTCAGGCTGGAAATTGGTCTTAGTGACTTAATCTTATTGATTTTTAAGGTACGGTAAATCCCCTGACTCTTTAAATAAGCCTGATAGTCAAAGCCCGAAAAATTTCGTTGCTGCTGAGCCTGTTCAAACTCTCCTTCAATATCAAGTACGACCAAATCTGTCAGTTGCTGAAAATCTTCCTTTTCACTGGCTGATTTGATCTTGTAGAAGACCTGATAAAGTCGACCGTTGGTTCGCCCTCGAAAGGATAGGGAGTCTCCATTGACTTTGATCGTATCTGGCAAGACCTGAACCGAGCTAGTTGACGAAGCTTCCTGCCTAAAGGCCTGCTCTGCCATTTCCCGACGAAGCAAGAAAAAGAAGACAAAAAGGGACAGGAATGCCAAAGCAGCTAGACTTTTTTTGAGGGGATAGCTGAAAAAGAGACGAAGCAGAAGGACACCCAGCCCAAAATAAGCCAAAGAACTTCCAGAATAGACTGCAAAATAGGCCCATACAAGGATGAAAGCCAGATAGATAGGGGTGAGGGGTAACTTTTTAATCCACTGTGACATATTCTTTCAGCTTTTCTAAGGTCTTATCTCCAATCCCTGACACCTTTTTCAGATCATCTACTGACTTGAAGCGGCCACTGCTTTCGCGGTAGGCGATGATGTCAGAAGCTCGCTTTTGTCCAATACCTGAGATGGTCTGCAATTCAGCCTCTGTCGCCGTATTTAGATTGACCTTGTCCGACTTTCCACCGCTAGCACCAGCAGAATCAGAAGCTCCTGCTTGATGCTGGCCAGTCTGTGTGACATCAGCTCCTTCTTCACCAATCTTTGCCACATAGATTACTGCTTCATCCGTTAATTTTTGTGCCTGATTAATGGACTTAGCCTCGGCGTCTGCTGTCAATCCGCCAGCTTTTTGAATAGCTTCATGGACTCTCGCTCCTGCTCTCAGCTCATAGACGCCAGGATTATTGACTGCTCCCTTAATATCCACAGTGACTTGCCCACTCTCCTCTTCGTCCGCCTTAGCCTTAGAGACAATCTTTTCGCTTTCTTCATCAGCTGAGCTTGATGAGGAAGTTACCTCTTGACTTAAGGCGGTTACCTGATTTTGCGGCTGGTGATTTCCTTTGATGAGAAAAAAACCACCTAACACAGCGCCAACTACTGCTAGACCAACAAAGAGCTTGTATTCTTTCAACTTTTCAATGATTTCTTCAAGCATATTTTTCTCCTTTGTCTTTTTATTCGTAAAATATTCAAAAAAAAATGACAAACCGAGAGAATTTTCAGCTTGTCATATTTAAAATCTTTATTTTGCAAGTAGTCGTAGATAGAAAGACCATTGATAAAAATAAAAGCTGTAATATCAATTTGCTTTGCTTATCCTGTATATCCAAGCTTCTATCTTTTGAGCTCTGCTATGTAAAAAAGCCAGATTTGCCAAAAGAAAAGCCATCACTAACACGCTTAGAATCAGAAGTAGCGACCAAGAAATCGACTGCTGACTCAGATAAAGGACAAAGACTAAGATGAGTATAGGAAAAGTCGTCAAAGCTGTGAAGCCGCCCGGTACCCAGCGACGAAAGCGAAACACTTGCATGATATGGCCCAGCAGATGGAGAGTATGACAGAAGCCAATAGCCAGAGCCAGCTCGGGAATGCGAAATAGAATCGCAAGCAGCAAGAGAATAAAAGCTAGCAGAAATTCCTCCGCAATCATCAGAGCAATGCTTTCAGCAGAAAGATAACTTCCTCTTCTGGCAATGAACATCTCCTTTTGATAGCCTTGATGGTCTTGATTCTGAGAAATCCAAGGCCGAACCAGGATAATCTCATCAAACTCGTGCAGCATAAACAGTGATAAGGTTACAAAAGATAAAAAAGTAAGAGACATAGCATCCTCCTTATAAAATATACCTACATTATAACTCACTCACATACAAAAATCAGCTCCCAAGCAAGATTGCTCAGGAAGCTGATTAGTCTCTTATTTTCTGTGCTTATCCGGATCCCAGACAAAGCTAGCAAAAAAGCTGAAAATGATGGTCAAAATTCCAATCAAAATAGCAGGAATAAAGACAAAGGCACGTAAAATCCGTAAGAAAATATTGCCTTTCTTTTGTGTCTGGTAAGGTGCTACTTCAGCATCCAGACGGTCAAATTCCGCATGAACACGGCGGGCCACTTCCTCAACTCCCTCATCATTCATCTTCTTAATGTCTGAAATATCAATTGGATTACCAAAATTCATATCCACACGCTCTCCAGCTGCCAAACCTTTGAGGCTCATGGGACCAGCGTAGACTACTGGCATGATACGGACTTTAGCCATCTTAGCAATCACTGCCACTCCTCCCTTGACATCCGTAGAATGACGGCTGCCGCTTGGAAACATAATCAGAGAGCGATTGCTCTTTTTCAGCATATTGACAGGGTATTTTATAGCTGACGGACCAGGATTTTCCCGGTCAATGGGAAAGGCACCACACATGCGAATCCACCAGCCGAACACCCGATTTTCAAAGAGCTGTTTCTTAGCCATGAAAATGAACTGCTTGGGCTTGGTCGCAAAAGCCATGTAAACTGGATCCCACCATGTCCGGTGAGGGGCCACCAAGATATAATTTTCATCTTTTGAAGGAATCTTTTCTTTATTGTGGTAATGCGCATTGCCGTTCAAGGTCCACAGGATAAAAATCACTAAACCTCGCAAATAGGTATAAAACATAAACTCTCCTTATTTCAAACTGTGATTGTACTTGAAATTTATTACATCCTTTCCCATTATACCCTATCCCATTATAGTCTGCAATATTTTTCCAAACTTTGGCTGTAACAGCTGATTCTGATAGCCATTTCCATAAAAAAATGGTATCATTAATCTCATGAACAAGAAAGAATTAATTGGTTTAAACCAAACCCAAGTAGATGAAAAGATTTCGCAGGGCTTGACCAACGATTTTACAAGTGACACCAGTACTAGTAACTGGCAAATCGTTAAGCGGAATGTTTTCACCCTTTTTAATGCCCTTAACTTTGTTATTGCTCTAGCCTTGGTCTCTGTCCAAGCCTGGAGCAATCTGGTCTTCTTCGCAGTAATCAGCTTTAACGCCGTCACTGGTATTATCACAGAGCTGCGAGCCAAACACATGATTGACAAGCTCAATCTGGTCAGCCGAGAGCTGGTCACAGTCATCCGCAACGGCCAGGAAGTCAAAATTCAGCCAGAAGAAATTGTACTGGGTGACCTGATCAAGCTGTCAGCTGGCGAGCAAATTCCCAGTGATGCCCGTGTAGTAGAGGGTGTTGCCGAGGCCAATGAAGCCATGTTAACAGGGGAGAGTGACCTAGTGCTCAAGGAAGAAGGCGCTGAGCTGCTGTCTGGTAGCTTTCTAGCCAGTGGGCAGATTTATGCTGAGGTGCACCATGTCGGAGCAGACAACTATGCCAACAAGCTCATGACTGAGGCTAAAACCCTCAAGCCTATCAACTCGCGTATTCTATACAATCTTGGGAAAATTTCCCGCTTTACTGGAAAAATTATCATTCCTTTCGGAATGGCTCTCTTCTTTGAAGCCCTGATGATAAAGGGATTGCCTGTCAAAAACTCTGTCATTACCAGCTCAACAGCTCTTTTGGGTATGCTGCCTAAGGGAATCGCCCTGCTGACAGTCACGTCACTCCTGACAGCTGTCATCAAGCTAGGTATGCGCAAGGTGCTTGTTCAGGAAATGTATTCAGTTGAAACTCTGGCTCGGGTGGATACTCTCTGCTTGGACAAGACTGGGACAATTACCCAAGGTAAGATGACTGTTGAAGCCTTGCATAGCCTGTCAGATAAGTTTTCTGATGAGACCGTCGATCAAATCTTAGCAGCCTACATTCAAACCAGCGAGGATAATAACCCAACAGCCCAAGCTATTCGCAAGGGCTACGGCCATCTGGACCATGCCTATACTAGCGACAATGTCATCCCATTTTCTAGTGACCGAAAATGGGGCGCTATGCATTTATCCAGTGTCGGAACTATCTTTCTTGGGGCTCCCGAAATGCTGCTGGACAGCAATCCTGCAGCGGTTGGAGAAGCTCAAAAACGCGGATCGCGGGTTTTGGTGCTGGCTCACAGCGACCAAATGCTAGATAAACACAGTATCCAACTGCCTGAAGATATGACAGCTTTAGCTGTTCTGGAAATCACTGACCCTATTCGGGAGGGAGCGGCTGAGACACTGGACTACCTACGCTCTCAGGATGTTGATCTGAAAATCATCTCTGGTGACAATCCAGTGACCGTTTCCCATATTGCTAGCCAGGCTGGATTTGCCAACTACAACAGCTACATCGACTGCTCTAAAATCAGCGATCAAGAATTGGTTGAGCAAGCAGAAGAAACAGCCATCTTCGGTCGTGTTTCTCCTCATCAGAAGAAGCTGCTGATCCAGACTCTTAAAGCCGCTGGTCGGACAACAGCTATGACGGGAGATGGTGTTAATGATATTTTGGCCTTGCGTGAAGCAGACTGCTCCATCGTCATGGCGGAGGGCGACCCCGCAACTCGGCAAATTGCCAACTTGGTCCTTCTTAACTCCGACTTTAACGATGTCCCTGAGATTCTTTTTGAAGGCCGCCGAGTCGTTAACAACATCGGCCGGATTGCTCCGATTTTCTTCATCAAGACCATATACTCCTTTATCCTGGCTATTATCTGTATCGCCAGTATTCTGCTCGGAAAACCTGAATACCTCTTGATTTTCCCATTCATCCCGATTCAGATCACCTTGATTGACCAGTTTGTCGAAGGTTTCCCGCCCTTTGTCCTCACCTTTGAGCGCAATATTAAGCCGGTTGAAAAGCACTTCCTCAAACGCTCCCTGCAGCTGGCTCTGCCAAGCTCCCTCATGATTGTCTTTAGCGTGCTATTTGTCCGTATCTGGGGCAGCAGCCATGGCTGGAGCGACATAGAAATGGCAACCCTGACCTACTACTTGTTAGGCAGCATCAGCTTCCTGTCAGTCATTCGGGCCTGCCTGCCACTCAACCTCTGGCGCAGCCTGCTTATTATCTTCTCTGTCTTTGGCTTCTATCTATCAGCCTTTGTCCTGCAGCACCTTTTGGAAATTGCAACGCTGACAGCCGCAACTTTGCCAGTCTATCTGATTCTCATGGTCGTTTTCGGACTTGTCTTTGTTGCCTGCACCATCAAGCAGAAATACAAATTTGATTAAGGGCTAGCTAAAAAAGAATTATCATTTAATCTCATGGAAACATGCGAGAACCCTCGCATGTTTTTTGATTGTGCAAAAACTTCCCATATCCTTTTGGAATCCTTGCTAAATCATGCTATAATTGACTTATGAACGAAGCAAAACTAAAAGACGGAGAACGAGTCAACCAGCTCTTTTCGACGGATGTCAAGATTATTCAAAATAGTGAGGTCTTCAGCTATTCGGTAGACAGCGTGCTGCTTTCCCGCTTTCCCAAGCTGCCCCAGCGGGGTCTAATCGTTGATCTCTGTGCTGGAAATGGCGCTGTTGGACTTTTTGCCAGCACTCGCACCAAGGCTCAGATTCTCGCAGTCGAGATCCAGGAACGTTTGGCAGACATGGCCGAGCGCTCCATCGAGCTCAATGATTTGACTAAGCAAATGCAGGTTATTCAGGACGATTTGAAAAACCTAGGCCAATATATCACCGGCAGCAAGGTTGACATGATTCTCTGCAATCCTCCATATTTCAAGGTTGATAAGCAATCCAATCTAAACGAAAGCCAGCACTACCTTCTAGCCCGCCATGAAATCTCAACCAATCTGGAAGAGATTTGCAAGATTGCCCAACGAGTCCTCAAATCCAATGGTCGTCTTGCCATGGTTCATCGACCAGAACGCTTTCTGGATATTTTAGATACCATGCAAGCCCACAACCTGGCTCCCAAGCGCATTCAGTTTGTCTATCCAAAGTTGGGTAAAGAGGCCAATATGCTGCTTATCGAAGCGATTAAAGATGGTTCCCGCGACGGTCTTAAAATCCTGCCTCCTCTTTTTATTCACAATCAGGACGGCAGCTACACTCCGGAGATTCACGAGATTTACTATGGAAAATAAAGCCTATATGTACGTGCTTGAATGCGGGGACGGCTCCCTCTACACCGGCTACACAACGGATGTCCAAGCCCGACTCAAAAAACATCAAGCTGGCAAAGGAGCCAAGTACACCCGCGCTCGGCTGCCTATCGCCTTACTTTACCAAGAAGAACACCCTAATAAACCAGCCGCCATGTCGGCCGAAGCCCTCTTTAAAAAGAAAACTAAACAAGCCAAACTGGCTTACATCAAAGAAAGGACTCAAAATGCCTGAAATCCAGTTTAAAGGCGACTTTCATCATATCGAAATTTCCCCAGACAGCCAGCTTGATATCGGTCAAGATGTCATCTTCCAATCTTTTACCAGCCTCAATGTAGCCAGCGGAGCACAACTCAAGCTAGGAACCCGAGTTTTCTTCAATGACCACTGCACTGTCCGCTGTCAGCACTCTATCGAAATCGGCAAGGACACCATGTTTGGCGATGGAGTCCGAATTTTTGACCATAACCATCAGTATTCTAATTACCATATTGAAAAGATTGGTTATAGTGTTGCGCCAGTCAAGATTGGAGCTAACTGCTGGATTGGAGCCAATACTGTGATTCTCAAAGGTGTGACCATTGGTGATAATGTCATCATTGGAGCCAACAGCTTGATTTTCCAGGATATTCCTAGCAACTCTATCGCTATGAGCAGGGAAGAGCTTATCATCAAGGAGCGTCCACAGGGCAATTTCCATGCCTTCACGCTGACAGCTTCTGATACCTTGGAACAATTGACCTATTTAGCAGAAAATCTGCCAGACTTGGAATTTCACATTGCTGCTAAGACCAATATTTCTCCTTACTTAGCCAGCTTTAATGACTACCCCAATATCAACCTCTACACCAATATCCACCAGGATGACTTTATAGAAGATTTGCTTGATAGGGCGGATATTTACTTGGATATCAATCACTGGGGAGAAGTCGACCAGATTGTCCAAAGGGCTATCAGCAAGGGGAAGCCAGTTTTAGCTTTCAGCCAAACTGCCCACCAGCCTGAAGCAAATAGCTTACTCTTTGAAGCCAGCCAACCCCAGCAAATGGCTGATAAAATACGAAAAATCATGCAAGAAAAGGCTAGGACATAAAGGTCCTAGCCTTTCTTTTACAGTCGATATGCGTTATATTAACTTTATTCACCAGCAATGCCATTTGGAATGATAACTTCCTTGAGTAACTGCTCTTCTTCCTTGATACGGACATAGAGGGTGATACAGTAGAGCGGGAAGAGGATGAACAGAGCAAAGTAAGCATGACTGAGCAGAGCCAAGCCCACCAATTCTGGAACAACATTCAGGAAATAATTAGGATGTTTGACATTGCGAAAGAGCCAGTGATCAACAAATTTATGATCCTTAACCAGCATGAGCTTGATGGTCCAAACTGGTCCCAAGAGCTTGGCAACAAGGTAGAGCATAAACATAGAAAAGAGCAACAAAATAGTTCCCAGTAGGCTCACAAAGTCGAAAGCTGGCTTTTTCAGCAGCAATTCCAGAAAGCAAACCGCATAAAAAAGCATGTGCAGGTACTTCATGATAGTTGAGTTTTTCACCCCGTACTCCATGCCACCCTTAGCCAGAATATCCTGCTCATTCTGAGAGGATTTCCTCAAAAACACCAAACGAAAAAGCGACACAGCCACAAAAATCACTATATTGATTGTCATAAGACCTCCTAAAATTTAATAATACATTTTATTATATAAGGAATTCCGCAGCAAAGTCAAGACTGTTGTTTACAAAATAGACCAAGATATAAAAAAGCTGCGACTAGAATTTCTAGACAAAATCCCAGTCACAGCCTCTATAAATTATTCATTTGAACCAGGTTTCTCTCACCGGTCAGACATCACAAAATTTCAACATAGGTGCTGTATTTTTCCTTGACTTTCGGAGCGATATTGTCGTCCGTCACAACTGCACTGAGATTGTCCAGCCGGTAAAAAGAATAGAAAGAATAGCTGTCAAACTTGCTGTTATCAGCTACAATATATTTGCTGATAGCATTGTTAAGAATAATCGCGTCGCCATTGCCTTCCTCTTCATTGCTGGTCGTAACATTATGACCGTCAATGCCATTCGCCCCAATAAAGGCCTTAGAAACCTTGATTTCTTTCAAAAGATTATTGGCAAACTGACCGACAAAGGTTTGAGTCTTAGCCCGATAACGTCCGCCAATCAGAATTAAATCTAAATTGGCTCTTTCTTTTAACTTTTCAAAAATTGGCAGCGAATTGGTGACGATGCTGATATTTTTGCCATCCAAATAGTCTCCTATAAAATCCGTTGTGGTACCTGACCCAATAAAGACTGTATCCCCGTCAGCAATCAAATCCGCACATTTACGGGCAATCTGCTTCTTCTCCTCAACATTCAGCATTTGCTTTTCTGAGTGAGAAATCTCGTTGAGAGCATTTTTGACCTTCTTATGGGCTCCGCCATGAACACGGGTCAGCATGCCCTGCTTCTCCAAATCAATCAAATCCCGACGGATGGTCATATCCGTGACACCCAGCATTTCCTTGAGGTTTTTAACAGCAACCACACCTGTTTGATCCAGTTCTTGCAGAATGATTCTATGTCTACTTTCTTTCATTTTACATTCTCCTTTTACTCCTGAATTTCTTACAGACTCACCTTCACCTTATTATACAACAGTTCCAGCATATAAACAAAGATTTGTGAATTTTTTTATTTTAAATGGCTGATATGTTGAATTTTGATATCGAAATTAGTTGAAATACTTTGAATCCTGTTCTATAGCAAAAACACCAGAAACAGTTCACAGCAGAAATAAGGAGGCTATAATTTACTTTGAAAAACAGGGCTGCTTCAATCAGCATGATTAAGGAAACTACATTGGCTCAGACATATATTTCTATAGGACTGACGATAAGCAGACTCATCGAACAAACAAAAAGAGAGAACTTGCATTCTCTCTCGGCGCTAAAATTATCGCCAACTCCAGTTAACAACCCGCTTTATTTATCACCCTTGTTACGGATAACAAAGCCGGTTTTCTTCTCGCTAGAAGTATTGCGTGGCTTCTTATGGTCCTTGCGGTAGCGATTTTCTTTGTCAAAACGCTCGTCTTTGCGACCTTTCTTAAATTGATCGCGACGGCCACCTCGGTCACGGCGATTGTCATTGCTGCGACGGTTGCTATTTCCGCCACGACTGCCCTTGCCTTTTCCGCCAAAGCCACCGCCAGACGGTTTAAATGGCAATGGTTTTTCACGGGCAATTTCTACTTCAGGAAGGGCATCTGGATCCTGCACCGTCAAGCTGAGGATATACATAGCCAGCTCTTCTGGGCTGAATTCTGCTGCTAGCTTGCGGGCATCCTTGCCAAATTTCTCAAAGTTAGAACGGATGCTTTCATCCGCAAAATCGCGTTCAATCTTCTTAAGGGCAACTTTTTTCTTAGCTTGGAAAGCTTCCTCTGCAGTCGCTGGCTTAAGGCCTCTCATACGCTTCTTGGTCAGATTTTCGATGATCTGCAGATAGCCCATTTCATTTGGCGCTACGAAAGTGATAGACTGACCTGACTTACCAGCACGACCAGTCCGCCCAATCCGGTGAACATAACTTTCTGGATCCTGCGGAATATCATAGTTGTAAACATGGGTCACACCAGAAATGTCCAAACCACGCGCAGCCACATCTGTCGCCACCAAGACATCCAGATTGCCGTTTTTAAAGTCGCGCAGAACACGGAGACGCTTACCTTGATCCAAATCACCATGGATACCCTCTGCGCGGAAACCGCGGATTTTTAGGCCACGAGTCAGCTCATCCACCCGGCGCTTGGTCCGACCAAAGACGATTGACAGCTCAGGCTGCTCCACGTCCATCAGGCGGGTCATGGTATCAAATTTTTCATTTTCTTTGACACGGATATAATACTGATCTACCAGCTCTGTCGTCAGCTCTTTAGCAGCAATCTTGACATGCTCAGGCTCCTTCATGAACTTGACACCGATGCGCTTGATAGCATCCGGCATGGTCGCTGAAAAGAGCAAGGTCTGACGTTCTTCTGGCACACGGGAAATGATAGACTCAATATCTTCCAAAAAACCCATGTTAAGCATTTCATCCGCTTCGTCCAAGATTAAGGTTTCAATCTGATTCAGCTTAAGCGCCTTGCGTTTGATCAAGTCCAAGAGACGGCCAGGTGTTCCTACGACGATATGAGCACCGGATTTGAGGGCTTTGATTTGCTTTTCGATGCTGGAGCCACCGTAGACAGAACGCACCTTGACACCCTTGCTGCGGCCAAAACGGAAAAGTTCTTCCTGACTCTGCACGGCCAATTCACGGGTTGGAGCGATAATCAATGCCTGCACAGCAGGATTATCTGTATCAATCTTCTCCAAAGTTGGAAAGCCAAAGGCTGCTGTCTTTCCTGTCCCTGTCTGGGCCTGACCAATGACATCCTTACCTGCCATAGCAAGTGGAATCGTCTGCTCTTGAATGGGGCTTGCTTCTACAAAGCCAGCTTTTTCAACCTCTGCTAGTAATTCAGCAGATAAATGTAATTCATTAAATTTCAATGTTCTTCTTCTTTCTAAAGGCGGTGCGAAGCCACCTTATAAGGCTTTTGATACTCAACTATCGAAACATACCAAGCACATGTCGCTTGCTAAATCTCGATTTTCTGAGAGTATTCGCTCTTCTCTTCATAAATATGGGCTCTCAAGTCCAGGCACTAAAAAAGCGCCGACTCGGTCGCTAGCTCCCACTGAATAGAAAAACTGTATTTCTGCAACTAATCTAGTATACCACAAAAGCACCTAAAAAGATAGGACTTGCCTGTAAAATATTTTATTAGAGCTTTCTTTTGTAAAAAATGAAAACTTGAAAATCATTTTCAAAAACATTATAATCTACAAAGAAGAAAGGAGACAGGGATGAATAAATTTTTACGAGTGATTTTCATTTTACTAATCTTAGCTATGCTGGGCGCGGCTATGATCCAGATTTTCCAGCCCCAGCTCTTGGGCAATGAGTCCATCTACGGCCTAGCTCCCTACTGGCAGCGGGAAATTGGTTTCTGGAATCTGGCTATTCTGCCTTTAGTCATTGCCGCTAACATAAAGTATGATTGGTTCTATCTGCGTGTGACCTTGCTAGCACTGATTCTGGGTGGGCTGGGCTTTGGCACCAACCATCTGCTAGGCTATCTGGAAAAGGCGAATCAAGCCAATCTACTGGGCTGGATTGAAAATTATCTACTAGTCTTCTGCTGGATTATCGGCTGGGGACTGGAATATCGAAAAAGACAAAAAAGTGATGAAGAGACCGTCTAGATAGGCAGTTTCCTCATCGCTTTTTTCTTCACTATGAGCACTTTTCTATATTAGCCAGCAGCTCCTCAGCAAATTGACTAGTGGTCAAGGCTGGCACTCCTTCCAGCTGACTGGCAAAATCCCCTGTCACTTTTTGCTCAAAGAGAGCCTTCTCAATGGCCTTAGTCAGGAGCTGAGAGACCTCCGACCAACCAATGTAATCAAAGAGCATGGCCCCCGATAAGAGAAGAGAACAAGGATTAGCTCTATTTTGACCTGCTATATCTGGCGCCGTCCCATGAGTAGCTTCAAAAATAGCATGACCAGTCTCGTAATTGATATTGGCCCCTGGCGCAATGCCGATTCCGCCCACCTGAGCAGCCAAGGCATCGCTGGCATAGTCACCATTTAGATTGGTCAAGGCGACAACATCAAATTTCTCTGGATAGAGCAGAATCTGCTGCAAAAAATTATCTGCAATGACATCCTGAATGATTAGTTTTCCAGAAGCTAACTCATCCGCATACTCTCTTTGAGCTAGTTCATAGCCCCATTTTCGAAAACCGCCCTCTGTAAATTTCTGGATATTGCCCTTGTGGACTAGAGTTACCCGGCTCAGTCCTTTGGCTAGTGCATAGTTAATAGCCGCCCGTATCAGCCGCTCGCTGCCCTGCTTAGAGATAGGCTTAATCCCAATAGCAGAGCTTTCTGGGAAGCGAATCTTGTCAACCTGCATATCCTTCTGCAGGAAATCGATAACTTTTTTGACTGCAGCCGTTCCACTCTCCCACTCGATCCCTGCATAGATGTCTTCTGTATTTTCCCGAAAAATTGTGACGTCAGTCTTCTCTGGGTGCTTGAGCGGACTGGGAACTCCCTTGAAATAACGAACCGGCCGCAGACAGGCATAGAGGTCCAATTCCTGTCTCAGGGCCACATTCAAGGAACGAATCCCTTCTCCGACTGGGGTTTCTAGCGGGCCCTTAATAGCCACCAGATGGCTCTTAATCGTTATCAGCGTTTCATCCGGTAGCCAGTCACCTGTCTGGTCTGCTGCTTTTTTCCCAGCCAAAACTTCCTTCCAAACAACCTTTCTCTGGCCACCATAAGCCTCTTCTACTGCCTTATCAAAGACCAGCTGGGCATTTTCCCAGATATCAACCCCAATCCCATCACCTTGAATGTAAGGAATAATAGGAGCATCTGGCACCTGCAACCGCCCTTTCTCAAATAAAATCTTATCTGCCATTTTATCTCCTTCCAATGGGAAGATACTCCAAACCTTGAGCACCAATATAGTTAGAACGTGGCCGAATCAGCTTATTATTCTTGCGCTGTTCCTGAATATGGGCAATCCAGCCAGCCACCCGACTCATAGCAAAAATCAAGGTGTAGATACTGCTGTCAATGCCCAACACATGGTAAACCGTAGCCGAATAAAAATCGACATTTGGTATCAGATGCTTGGTATGCTTCATATAAGCTTCAATTTCTTCTGAAAGCTGATACCAGACCTCGTCCTTGGTTCCCTCTGTCAAGTCCTTGGCCATTTGACGCAGGTATTTTTCACGCGGATCTTGGGTCTTGTATACTCGATGACCAAAGCCCATAATCTTCTCATGAGAGGCCAACTTGCGGTCTAGGTAGGCCTGGCAATCCCCTTCCTCTCTGATCTCTTTCAGCATATCAAAGACACATTCATTAGCGCCGCCATGAAGGGAGCCCTTGAGTGCTCCAACTGCTGCTGTTACGCAGGAATAAATATCGGTCAAGGTTGAGGCACATACACGAGCGGCAAAGGTTGAAGCATTGAGTTCATGGTCTGCATGGAGCACCAAGGCGCAGTTAAAAGCTTTGACCTCAAGTTCACTCGCCTCTTGTCCTTTGAGCATATAGAGGAAATTAGCCGCGAATCCCAAATCCTCCCGTGGCTCTATCGGAGTCTGACCCGACCTCAGTCTGGCAAAAGCCGCAATAATAGTCGGCATCTTTGCCATAAGCTGGATGCTCTGCTCATAGGTCGCTTCTAGAGACGCTTCCTCAGCATGGACATTATAAACGCCCAAAAGACTGACCGTTGAGCGCAAGACACTCATGGGATGAAGGTGCTTGCGGGACTGGATAAGGATGCACTGCTCCACCGCATCGCTAATGGCATAATTAGCTCGCAGATCTTCTTCAAAATGCTTGAGCTCAATTTGAGTCGGCAAATGCAAGTGCCACAGCAGATAAATCACCTCTTCAAAACTCGCATGGTGCTCTACCAATTCAGAAATATTGTAGCCTGTATAAGACAAAGAATCATCCACAATCTGGCTAATCCTGGTATCACAGGCTATGGTATCTTTCAAACCGTCCGTCTGATTCATGCTCACACCTCCTCTAATTTCTTTCTAACGACCATGGGCAAAATCCCCCCATTTTCATAGTAACGGATATCCGCTTCTGCATCAAAACGCAGCCGAGCCTGAAAAGCTATTTCTTCAGCGCCCTTCCGAGCTACCACGTCAACTAGCTGACCAACTTGCGGGTTCTGTGACAGATTAATGTCGAAAATCTCCTTGCCTGTTAAGCCCAGACTATCTGCATTTTCGCCCTCTAGATACTGCAGAGGAAGAATACCCATCATGACCAGATTTGACCGGTGGATGCGCTCAAAACTCTCTGCCAGCAACACCTTGACACCCAAAAGATTAGCCCCCTTAGCTGCCCAATCACGGCTAGACCCCATACCGTAGTCTTTACCAGCTAAGACAATGGTGCCAATTTGCTCCTCTTTGTAACGCATGGCCGCCTCATAAATGGATAGCAACTCTCCTTTATAATCTGTGTAACCACCAATTTTCCCATTCGCCAATTCATTTTTAATCCGAATATTGGCAAAAGTCCCCCGCATCATGACCTCATGATTGCCCCGACGACTGCCATAAGAATTAAACTCTTGGTAATCCACTCCGTGCTCCATTAAATAGGAAGCCGCTGGGCTGTTTCTGGCAATATTTCCTGCTGGGGAGATATGGTCTGTCGTCACCGTATCCCCAAATTTTGCCAACACAGCAAGATTTTTCAGTGGCTGAATGGCTAAATCATCAGCTAAGCCATCAAAGTAAGGTGGATTTTGAATATAGGTCGAAGCCTGATTCCACTGATAATTTTGAGAAGAAGCTGTCGGAATCTGATTCCATTTTTCATTGTCGTCAAACACATGGGCATATTCTTTTTCAAAAAGCTGGCGCGTCACATATTTTTGAACATAGTCAGCAACCAAGTCGTGCTCCGGCATCAAATCCATCAAATAAACTGGCTGCCCTTTTTGATCATAACCCAACGGCTCACTAGTCAGATCAATATTGGTATTTCCAGCCAGAGCATAGGCAACTACCAAGGGAGGACTAGCTAGGAAATTGGCCTTGACCAATGGATTGATCCGTCCTTCAAAATTCCGATTTCCTGAAAGAACAGCACTAGCCAGTAAGTCAGTATCCGTAATCGCCTGAGCCACTTCCGGTCGGAGATCGCCTGAATTTCCAATACAAGTGGTGCAGCCATAGCCGACAAGATTGAAACCAAGCTGATCCAGATAGGACTGAAGACCACTCTTCTTGAGATAGCCTGTGACCACCTTGCTGCCGGGAGCTAAAGAAGTCTTGACAGTCTTTGAAACGCGTAAGCCTTTTTCTACTGCTTTCTTGGCCAAAAGCCCCGCCGCCATCAGGACATAGGGATTGGATGTATTAGTACAGCTAGTAATGGCAGCGATAGCCACATGACCGGTCTTAATCGTCTCCTCATGGTCAGAAAACTGAACCACTGCTGACTTTTCCAGCTCGCTCTCATCTAATCCAAAGCCTCGGACCCCCGCTTCTCTGACTAGACTAGCTTGAAACTCTTCTTTAGCAGCTGTTAATTCAATCAAATCTTGGGGACGCTTGGGGCCTGAGATGCTCGGCACAATGCTGGACAAATCAATTTCGACTACCTTGGTATAGTTCGGCTCAACCTTTTCATTATAAAAGAGGTGATTTTTTTGAGCATAGAGACGGGTCAGCTCGATATGATCTTCTGACCGATTGGTCAGGCGCATGTAATTGAGCGTTTCCTCATCTATAGGAAAATAACCACAGGTAGCTCCGTATTCTGGCGCCATATTGGCCACCGTTGCCCGGTCAGCCAGACTTAGGTTAGACAAGCCAGGCCCAAAGAACTCGACAAATTTGCCAACAACATTTTCCTGCCGCAAGATTTGCGTGACCTTTAAAGCCAAATCTGTCGCTGTCGCAATCTTAGGTAGCTTGCCCAAGAGACGAACACCAATCACCTCAGGAACTGGGAAATAAGAAGCCTCACCTAGCATGGCAGCCTCAGCCTCAATCCCACCGACTCCCCAGCCCAGAACACCGATCCCATTGATCATGGTCGTATGACTGTCCGTCCCAAACATGCTGTCCGGATAGAGTTGACCATCCTTTTCAATGATGACATCACTGAGAAATTCGATATTGACCTGATGGATAATTCCTGTAGCAGGAGGAACTGCCCGATAATTATCAAAAGATTTTTCTGCCCACTTGAGAAATTCGTAGCGCTCATTATTGCGGACAAACTCCTGAGTCATATTGGCCTCCAGAGCAGTGTCACAGCCATAAAAGTCCACCTGAACACTGTGGTCAATAACTAAATCAACCGGAATCTCTGGATTGATCTGATTGGCCTGACCTCCCTGTCCAACAATCGCATCGCGCATACTAGCCAAATCTACTACAACAGGAACACCCGTAAAATCCTGGAGAATAACTCGACTAGGCTTAAAAGGAACTTCTCCGCTTGGTGATTTAGCTTGATAATGCATCAAAGAAGCAATGTTATCTTTTGTTACGTCAACACCATCTTCCTTACGAAGAACACTTTCTAATAATATTCGTATAGAATAAGGAAGCTCTTCTATATCTCCTCCTAGTAGAGCTGAGGCTTTCCCAAGGTCATTATATCGGTATAAATTACCTTTGTAATTTAAATCGTTTAGGTATTCTGCCATATTTCTACCCCTCACTTATTTTAAATTGTTTTATATTATACTTTATTATGAAATTTTATGCAATAAAAATTATAATTTTTATGTTATGTTTTCTAACACAAAATAACAGTTTTTTAAATACAGACAAACTGTACTAATCATTTTCTTTCCCAAGCACAAAAAAACAAGCACCATTCTCGGTGCTTGTTATAGGAAAAATAATCTCAAATGTTCACTTCTTATCGGCTAACCATTTAAGAAACTTAGTCAGAAGTCCCCAGATGATTAGACTAATGACAACAATATAAATCCAGGCGTTTTTATCATTAGACAAGGGCAGAGGAACATTCATACCAAAGAAACCAGTGATAACTGCGAGTACTGCCAGAAGGACCGAAATGATGGTCAAAACCGTCAAATTGTCATTCAGATTGTTATTTAGGATATTATTATAGGAGCCAGAAAGCTGGCTGAGAACTTGAGCAATCAAATCGGTCATGGAGACGAGCTGACGAGCCTCAATCATGGCGTCCTCAAACTGCTCGGTTTCTAATTCATCAAAACGGCGGTAAATGCCATGGCTTTTGATATGTTCTAGGAGCATGTGATTCTGCTTAGCAGCAGCAAGCAGATAAACCATAGATGTTTCCAAGTCGGACAGAGCAAAAAGATGCTTTTTGGTAGTTGTCTGACGCAGGAGAGCATTAATCTCATCCTTGCGCTTGTCCATCCGCTCAACGACTGGATAGTAAGAATTGGAGACCAACTCCAGACTAGCAAAGAGAAACTTATAGACTGAGACTGGCTCATGATGCTCAGTATAGGCTTTCATCATGTCCACAACATAGGCATTATCTTGGTTGCTGATAGTAATGAGCCGTCTCTGTTGCACCACAAAGGTCATGGGAATCGTCTCATAATGTTCCTTGTCTGTCGCTAGATTAAGGACATTGTAGATAAAGACAACCGTTCCATTCTCACGATTGTAGTCCATGTGAGCCCGCTCGTTCTTATCCAGCGCATACTCGATGGTCTCTTTATCAATTTCATAATCCTGATAAATCCGGGCGTTTCTTTTGAAACTATCTGAGTCAATGTTGATCCAGACAGACTGATCTTTTAGTTTTCTTTCCAGAAACATGGAGCTCCTTTCTATGAGGTAGAATAATTCTCTAATAAACTAGCACCCAACTTCATAAACTCTTCCTGCAAGTAAATATGCAATGTCGAAGAACAAAACCAATCAAACTAATTATCTCGCCTGATGAGATTAGTCAGGCGGCTAGCGTCCAACAAGTAGGAACTTTAGTTTCAATTGTTGGTACTGAGTTACATCTTCTCTTCCAATTTAACATCTGGATACTTGTCCGCGAACCAGCGCAGGGCAAAGTCGTTTTCAAAGAGGAAGACTGGCTGATCAAAGCGGTCTTTGGCTAGAATGTTACGGCTAGAAGACATGCGCTCGTCCAAGTCATCTGGTGAAATCCAACGGACAGTCTTTTTACCCATAGGATTCATAACTACTTCAGCATTGTATTCATTTTCCATGCGGTGCTTGAAGACTTCAAACTGAAGCTGACCGACAGCGCCTAGCATGTACTCGCCCGTCTGATAGTTGGTATAAAGCTGGATGGCTCCCTCTTGCACCAGCTGCTCAATCCCCTTATGGAAGGATTTTTGCTTCATAACATTCTTGGCTGAAACCTTCATAAAGATCTCTGGAGTAAAGGTTGGTAGAGGCTCAAATTCAAACTTATTCTTGCCTACAGTCAAAGTATCACCGACCTGATAAGTCCCCGTATCATAAACCCCGATAATATCACCAGCTACAGCATTGGTCACATTCTCCCGACTTTCGGCCATAAACTGAGTCACATTGGACAGCTTAGCAGACTTGCCAGTGCGAGGCAAATTGACACTCATACCGCGCTCGAACTCGCCAGAAACGATACGGACAAATGCGATACGGTCGCGGTGGCGCGGGTCCATATTGGCCTGAATTTTAAAGACAAAGCCTGAAAAATCTGGGCTGAGTGGCTCGACTACCTCGCCATCTGTCTTCTTATGGCCATGCGGTTCCGGAGCAAACTTGAGGAAGGTTTCCAGGAATGTCTGGACACCAAAATTGGTCAGGGCTGAACCAAAGAAAACAGGTGTCAACTTGCCCTCCAAAATCGCTTCTTCTGAGAATTCATTTCCAGCTTCGCTCAAGAGCTCAATATCTTCCTTAACTTGCTCATAGAAAGGATTGGAAGCAAACAGTTGGTCGCCTTCTGCCAGAGTCGCAAAGCGCTCCTCACCCTTATAAAGCTCCAGCCGCTCATTGTAGAGGTCATAAAGACCTTCAAAGCTCTTCCCCATACCAATCGGCCAATTCATCGGGTAGCTGGCAATACCCAAAATCTCTTCCAATTCTTCCAACAAGTCCAAGGGCTCGCGACCGTCACGATCCAGCTTGTTCATAAAAGTGAAGACTGGAATATTCCGATGCTTGACAACCTCAAAGAGCTTCTTAGTCTGGGCCTCAATACCCTTGGCCGAGTCAATAACCATCACCGCAGCATCCACTGCCATCAAGGTCCGATAAGTATCTTCTGAGAAGTCCTCGTGCCCCGGCGTATCCAGGATATTGACCCGCTTGCCATCGTAGTCAAACTGCATAACAGAGGAGGTCACAGAAATCCCCCGCTGCTTCTCAATATCCATCCAATCGGATTTGGCAAAGTTACCAGTCTTCTTCCCCTTGACCGTTCCAGCCTCACGGATCTCGCCCCCGAAGTAGAGCAACTGCTCCGTAATGGTCGTCTTCCCCGCGTCCGGGTGGGAAATGATGGCAAAGGTCCGGCGTTTCTTAATTTCTTCTTGTAAAGTCATCTTCTTCTCTTTCTTTCATTTAGGATAATGGTGAATCTTAGTATTTGTTTTTTTATTTTACATCGGAGTATTTCAATCCTTTCAACCTACCTATTATAGCGGATTTAGCGCTTTTTTTCAATTATCTAAAGAAGATAAAAATCGCCCTTTCGAACGATTCTATTCTCCTATATCAATAAACTTTCCCTTAAAATCTGACAATGACACTGCTAAAGAGGAAAATTACAAAGATTAAGATTAAAACCAGTAAATAGAGCAGGCGTTTTTTTCTGGCATCCAGTTCTTCTTTCTCTTCAGCTGTCATGGAAAAAATGGCTTTATTCCGTTTCAAGAGACAGAGGTTCAAGCCTTTTCCTCGTTGTACTCCAGCTGTTAAGAAAGACCAAAATTTGGGGCGTTTCATTCCGCGAACAAAAGCGTCTAGCTCGACCAGCTTAAAGAGTTGATAGACAAACCGTCCATTTGTTACTAGAAGCAAAGCAAGTCATAATTAAGCTTTCTAATTAAAAAAAACCTGCCACATTAACTTGACAGGACTTGTAAACTTGAAATGAATTAACTGCGGACCAGACTTAACTGCTTTTTCCAGCGTTTCTTAAACAAGATATCAAAGAGAACCAGAGCCAGAGAAAGGATGACTGACACAAGGAGGTACTTTATCCATAGGAGGGCATCCGGGATGAAAGGCGGACTTTTTAGCAGACCGTAATTTCCTCCCGTCACTTGATTAACGCCGACTAGGAAAAGATTGAGCCCAAAGGTGTAAGCTACAATCATGTATTTCTTGAGCAGGCTCTTGTCGTAGTGATTCATCAGATAAATCAAGGAATTAACCAAAAGGGCATAGTGGCCAATTAAGAAAGAAAAGCTGGTAATGTGCGGGAAATCATAGGGGTCAAAGACTGGGTAGCCCAAGGCAAAGACCGCTCCGCTGGCTCCTAAAAGAGCAAAATACTGCTTGCTGCGCCATTTGTCTGGCAGAAAGACCACCGCAAACATAGCTAGGCGGCAATGATAGAAGGGCAAACTATTGGAAAAGGGAATCCGAAAACCAAAATACCAGCTATAAAGCATCAGCAGCTGGGCAATCTGAATCCACTTAAAAGCCTTGACAAAACGCGGATTATCATGGTATTTGAGCGAGCTCCAAATAGACAGCAAAACCAGAGCAATCATCACAGCATACCATAAAATCGAGATAGGCGGTGCCACCGTTTTTGTCGTAGTTAAAAAATCTTTCATAAATCCTCCATGAGATAATTAAGTTAGGGAAACTGTCTTGGTCTGCTCCACTCGCTTAAAAATGTCAGACACCAAGCAAACTGCTGCACTTAAGACGATTGAGACAAGCAGATAATTGAGCAGGAGTCCGTGATTGCCGACAAGCGGCGGATCTGTGAGAAATCCATAAGAACCCTTTGTCAACATATTGATAACGAGCAAAAAAGCATTAATCAGAAAGGTCGTCCATACCACTCGCTGCCAGCTCATAGAGAAAGTATGATAATATCTGAAAAGATAAATCAAACAATTTCCCAAGAGCGCTAGATGGCCGATGATAAAGGACAAAATAGTGATATGGGGAAAAGGGTACGGATCAAAAATCGGATAAGTAAAGGCTACAATCGAGCCAAAAGTCCCCAAAAGTGCAAAATAAAATTTATACACTGAGCGATTAGGCAGAAACATCAAGGCAAACATAGCCATTCTGCAATGATAAAAAGGCAGACTCTCAGACAGCGGGGCAGCAGTCAGTATATACCAAGAGTAGAGGCCTATCAGCTGGCAAGCTTGCATCCCGACAAATAGCCGCTGGTAAGCTTTCCGATTGTAGTAGCGATAGGAAAGCCAGATAATCGCAAAGACCAGCCCCAAAAGAACAAAATACCAAAATCCCAGTTGAGGCGGTTCAGTTTTATAGGTTGTAAACATATCTCTTATTCCCATCTCCTAGACTCCCATTCTAATATAAGGTTTGAACAAGGCTGAGTCTGCCTGTTGTTGCTCAGAATTACCCCTTCAAGTCCTCTACCAGCTTAGCCAGATTCATGGAATTGCTGCCTTTGAGAAGGATTTGGTCGGCAGGGGTCAACTTCTCTCTGACAGCTTTAGTCAGCTGTTCAAACTGATCATTCTCGTCATTTTTGATAAAATAATGCACCTTGCCTGGCGGATAGATTTCCTTAGCATAGTCATAGAGGGCTTCCATGTCCTGTCCATAGAGGAAAAGGTCGGTCACAATTTCTGGATTGAGGCTGGTAATCATCGAGCCGTGCATGAACTTAGAGTCCGCTCCTAGCTCTTTCATATCCGCCAACACCGCTAATTTTCGTCCGCCTGGATTGGCCGGAATGGTCGAGAAAGTCTCAAGAATCAAGCGCATGGCTGTTGGATTGGCGTTGTAGACATCCGATAAAATATCTGCGCCATTGGCAGCTTTCTTCCACTCCGTTCGATTGCGGGTCAGCTCCAGCTCAGAAAAGGCTTGAGTAATAGCCGCCTCAGATACACCTTCCTGCAGAGCTGCATAGGCTGCAATCATGGCATTGGTCGCATTGTACTTACCGGTCACAGGCAGGTCAATCCTTTGCTCTAAAAAGTTACATTCAAAGCTCAAGCTGTCCTTGCGCTCTTCCAGACGCGTCAGGAAGATATCCGCATCAGGACCAAAGCGAACAAGTTTGCAGTCTGATGGCAGAAATTCATTGACAATCTTATCTGATGGCACGATCAAGAGACCATCTTTTCTCAAGCCGTCCGCAATCTGCATCTTGCCTTGGGCAATCTCAGCTCGACTGCCGAAAAATTCCAGATGGGCTTCTCCGACCAGAGTTACAATGCCTGTCTTAGGTTTGGCAAGTTCAGACAGGAGATGGATGTCGCCCAAGTGGTCCTGCCCCATTTCTAAGACAAGTTTCTCTGTATTCTCAGGCATGTGAAGAACCGTGTAGGGTAGACCGATTTCGTTATTGTAATTACCTTGTGTCTTATAGGTCTTGTAGCTGGTTGCTAGTAACTGAGCCAGCATGTCCTTGGTTGTCGTTTTACCGTTGGAACCTGTCACCGCCAGCACATCCACCTGCATCTTTTCCAGATAGTATTGGGCCAAGCGCTGGAAGGCTGTCAGGACATCATCGACCAAGATATAAGCCCCCTCTGCCACTGGACGCTCAGATAGGGTGGCAGCAGCTCCCTGAGCAAAGGCCGTTGGGATAAAGTCATAGCCATCACGCGCTCCCTTAAGCGGCACAAAAAGGTCACCTGACTCAATCAAGCGGCTGTCAAACTCAGCATTTCTAAGAGCTACGTTTTCAAACAACTGAGTCACATCATTTTTCGCAGACAGGACTTCTGCAATTTCATATAAATCTAATTTCATACTTCTTCCTCGTTTTTCGGTTTGCTCGCAAAAAGAAAGGACCGAAAATTTTCAGCCCCTCTATTATATCATATTTTAGAGAAGATGCGCCTCTCTCTTAGCAAATGCCTCTTCAGCTAGGCCAACTAATTTCTCAATCAAGTCAGGATAAGCCAGCCCCATATTTTCCCAAAGCAATGGATACATAGACCACTGGGTAAAGCCTGGCATGGTATTAAGCTCATTAAGGAAGACTTGACCATCTTCTGCATAGAAGAAATCACAGCGGGACAGCCCCAGACCACCCAAAGCTCGGAAAGCGGCCTCTGCATTTTGACGCATCAGGCTCACCACTTCTTCTGGAATCTTAGCCGGAATATCCATGGTAATTTTATTATCAATGTATTTGGCTTCGTAGTCATAGAAAGCCACATCCTTGACCACTTCTCCAGGCAGGGTACTCTTGACATCCACATTGCCCAGAAGCCCGACCTCAATCTCGCGAGCCGTCACTCCTTGCTCAACCAGTACCCGGCTGTCGTATTTGAAAGCCAGGTCCAGAGAAGCACGCAGTTCTACTTGGTTCTCCGATTTAGAAATGCCGACACTGGAGCCCATATTAGAGGGCTTAGTGAAGACTGGATAGGTCAATTTCTCCTCGATTTCTTGGATTTTTTGCTCTAGATCCTCACCATCAACCAGTGCTACATAAGGCACTTGGGCGATGCCTGCCGATTCCAACACTCGCTTGGTCGTAATTTTATCCATGGCTAAGCTAGAAGATAAAATATTACAGCCGACATAAGGCATTTTAAGTACTTCTAGGAAGCCTTGGATAGAGCCATCTTCGCCCATGGGACCATGCAGGACCGGAAAGACCACTGCTCCTTCTTCGTAAATGTCGCTAGGTTTAATCTTTTGAGACATATCCACTGTGGCATTGGTCATCAGCTTCTCATCAGTCGCTGGCTTTGCTTCAAATTCCTGAGTTTGGATAAAATCTCCGTCCTTGGTGATGAAGTAAGTTTTCACCGAGAATCTATCATAATTGACAGCCCGCATGACGCTCTCAGCTGATAAAACCGAAACTTCCCGCTCTGCACTGCGTCCGCCATACAATAAAATCAATCTTTGTTTTGCCATGATTTTTCCTATCATTTTCTAAAAATAGTACGATTTACAAAAGCTGCCAGCCCGAGAAGAAGCAGGCTCAAAAGCTTGGTTTTGCATCTACCTAGCTAGTCAATTCTTCTAAGCAGGAGCTTCTGTATCAGTCCGTTTTAGTATATCACAATTCCTAGCATTTTTGAACAGAAAAAAGGACTCTTCCAGCCAGCTAGAGCCAGAAAAATCCTTGACGTTTATAATTCCGTCCGATTTTCAATAGCGCGAATCAAGGTTACCTCGTCCGCATATTCAATGTCGGAGCCAACCGCCAAACCACGCGCTAGGCGAGTCACCTTAATCCCAGCAGGTTTCAAGACACGTGAGATATACATAGAAGTCGCTTCGCCATCCGCTGTCGCATTGGTCGCGACGATAACTTCCGTCACCTCACTATCCATCAGACGAGTGATTAGACTTTTGAGATTGATATCGTCTGGTCCAACGCCGTTCATAGGCGAAATCAAGCCGTGCAGGACATGATAGAGTCCGCGGTATTCCTGGATATTTTCCATGGCTGAGACATCTCGGCTGTCCTCAACAATCAGAATAGTTGATTGATCGCGCGACTGGTCTTGACAGATAGCACAAGGGTCTTCGTCCGTCAAGTTGCCGCATACAGAGCAGTAACTCAGCTCGCGCTTGGCAGCCAGCAGATTCTTGGCAAATTCATTGACATCGTCATCACTCATGCCAATAGTGTAAAAAGCCAGTCGAGTGGCTGTTTTGATGCCAATGCCGGGCAGCTTTGAAAAACTGTCAATCAGCTTGGCGATAGGGGTTGGGTAAAGCATAAAATCCTTTCTCTATTCTCAAAAAATCTCCTCAAACCAGGTTGCTCTACTTGAGCACTAACAGCTCTTAGCTTTCTCCGTTTGCTGGTGATTTTCATTGAGCACTAATTCATAGGGTGTTGTTGATTGTAAAGATTGATTATATCGCGAGTGATACTGTGGCTGACAGTAGAAGATAGATCCGTATTGTGAGGGAACACCACCGCCACCGCAATCTGCGGCTTCTCACTCGGTGCATAGGACACGACATTGGTATTAATGGCTTCTTTCTTGCCCTTGTCCACGAAGGTCTCAGCCGTACCAGTCTTGGCACTGATTGGCACGCTCTCTCCCTGAGAAATAGTCCGGCCAGTCGTAAAGCCACTGCTGCCATGAACCACTTGATAGAAGCCTTGCTTGATAATGCTCATATCCTCGTCAGAGATATTGACCTTGTTCAGCTCCTTGGTGTCAATTTTCTGCACCAAATCACCGAGTCCTCCTTGGTCGCTGTTGCCGTAAATGCCTTCAACGATATGCGGAGCCACACGCTTGCCATTATTAGCTACTGTTGAGGCATACTGGGCCAGCTGAAGTGTCGTATAGTTGTCAAACTGGCCAAAAGAATTGGTCAGATAGTTGGCAAAGGTAAACTTGTCTGGAAGATAGCCTGTGGACTCATTTGGCAGGTCAATCCCTGTTGAAGTGCCCAGACCATACTCTGCAAAAGTCGACCGCAGCTTTTTCATGGAAGGATCCAACTCATCAAAATCTAGCTTCATATCCGCTGAGTAAGGCGTCCCCATCATCTTCAGCGCTACCTGCACCATATAGGTATTGGAAGAGTATTCCAAAGCCTCTTGGGCTGTGATAGCACGTGAACCATACTGGGTAAACCAAGACGTGATGCTGTCAGTACCGCCAAAGCTAATGGGCTGGTCTGTCAGGACTTGGTTGCCGCTAATGGCATTATTTTCCCAGCCCGAGGTCAATGTTGCAGCCTTGACTACAGATCCCGGAACAAAGACATTGGTCATGGTCCCCAGAGCATCGACCGAGCTTTCTCCCGTTTCCAGGTCGTGCCGGATGCCTGCCATGGCTAAAACGGCGCCGGTATTGGGATCCATAGCTACGGCATAGACGCCCTCAGAGTAAGTCGCATTGCCACTAGCCAACTCTGCATTAAAGGCATTTTTGAGAATGTCCTCCACTCCCTGCTGGAAGTTCAAGTCCACCGTCAGCTTGAGATTGTCTCCCTTACTGCCGTCAGAGATATTTTCCACACTCTCCATATTACCATTTTTGTCCAGATGAATCTCCTTCTCAGCTCGCTTGCCTTGAAGGACTGACTCATACTGCTTTTCCAAATAGGAGGTCCCCACCCGGTCATTGAGGGAGTAGCCTTTTTTCAGGTAATCATCCACTTCCTCAGCCGGAAGTCCAGTCTTTTCCGTCGAGATATTACCCACGATGGAAGCCAGCGAGGTATCCAAGACCTTACGGTCCCAGCCCGTTGAGACACTGATACCCGGCAGTTCCTTGCTGCTGGAAGCCAGTACAGCCACCTGCTCTGTTGTCAGCGGATCTGTCTGGATGGTTCCCGTAGCAAAGTTGGAAATTGCATTCATCTGACTAAAGAGAACGATGGCCTTCTTTTCCTCATCCGTATAACCCAGCTGTTTAGGATCAATGCTCTCAGCTGCAGCCTTATAGATTTTGGACTCAGGCAGGCGGTTGCCGTCAGTATCAAATTTCTTGTCCTTAGGCAGCTTTTCCACTACTTCCTGATAGACTGCGCTGTCCGCCAAATAATAATCCACCTCTTGGCGGTCTGTCACCTCTGTATCGCTGACACTGACATAGGTCAGGAGCTTTTGAGCTGTCGCTCGAATCTCTCCAGCCGTCAGACGGTTATCCCGTGTATAGGTCACCACTTGCTTGGTCGTATTTTCCACCAAGGGCTTGCCAGTAACATCATAAATCTGCCCACGCACTGAGCTAGTGGTAATCTTGGTCTTACTGGCCTTGGCCAACTTATCCGTATAAAAGTCCTGATTGACCACCTGCATATAGCCCAGACGGGCAATCAAGGCTAAAAACAAAAACATCACAATTCCAAACAGCAGATAAAGCCTTCTGGTGATGGAATGACTGTCAAATTTTCTCTTCTTCCTTGCCATCTTATCTCTCATTCTAGTAAAAGTTCTGACCTTTATTTTACCATAAATCCAGCTTGATGAATGTTTCAAAACTGATAGAAAATCTGAAAATGTGGACGAGTTAAGAGGAAGTCTGCCAAACAACTGACCAGACAAGACTTGCCGGCTAGGCTTCCAGCAAGACTTGTTTTTTCCTCTCTGGAAAAGCAAAGAACCTGAGAATAATCCCAGATTCCTTTAAGCTTATTTTCCAAGGTAGTATTCTTTTACTACATTCAATTTTTCGTCAAATTCGAATACCAATGGTGGGAAGTTTGGAATTTCCACATCCATGATTTCATCGTCAGACAATTGTTTGATGTGCTTCACAAGGGCACGGATTGAGTTACCGTGTGCACCTACAAAGACATTTTTACCATCTTTCAAAGCTGGAGCAATCTTGTCTTCCCAGAATGGAAGGGCACGTTCCAAAGTCACTTTCAAGTTTTCAGCATCTGGAATAACTGAGTCGTCAAGTGAAGCGTAACGACGGTCTGTGTGAGCTGAGTGCTCATCATCACGGTCCATGTTTGGAGGCAATACATCGTATGAACGACGCCAGATGTGAACTTGCTCATCACCAAATTGTTCAGCAGCTTCAGCTTTGTTTTTACCAGTCAAACCACCGTAGTGACGTTCGTTCAAGCGCCATGATTTTTCAACTGGAACCCACAATTGGTCAGAAGCTTCAAGAGCCAAGTTAGTTGTTTTGATCGCACGTTTCAATACTGAAGTGTAAGCTTGGTCAAATTCGATACCAGCTTCTTTGATCAATTTACCAGCGTCGATCGCTTGTTGTGTACCTTTTTCAGACAAATCAACATCAGCCCAACCAGTGAAAAGGTTAGCTTTGTTCCATTCAGACTCACCGTGGCGAGCAAAAACTAATTTTACCATTAGATGGATTCTCCTTTTATTTTCCGAGGCAGTCCCCGTTTATCTATTCTATTTTACAAAATTTTCGCCTAAAAAGCTAGCCTATTTCGTCAAATCAGACCTTTTTCAGCAAGAAAGCGCTTTTGTATTTCCGAGCAGAAACCTTTGCCTTAGCATCCTCCAGATAGATAAACCTCGTTGGCTTCCTTGAGCCACCAAGTCCGTCTCCTGTCTATCAGTTGATGAATGGCCAACAAGCCTGCTACTATCCAGTTACAAAGCATATTGACAAAGACAAAGAGCTCTACTCCCTTAGTCTGCTGGGCGGGAGTTAGCTGAATTTGCTTGACAATCAACGATTCTCCTTCCATTTCGTAAAACTTAGGCATATAAGTACTTAATAAGATGATTAAAAAGATAAAGAGAGTAAGCTGAACTGGCCAAGAATAAAGAATTTTATGAAAATGCTCAATCCTCAAAGAGAAGGTAAAAAATCGCTTAACACGCTCTCTTGCTACAAAAAGGATAAATAAGGGAATGTAGCCAAAAAGTGTCACACTAAATAAGGTAGGATTATGAGAACTAGAAGGAATAAATCTACTAAATCCATAGTCCCCTGTCCATAGAAACCAGCCACCTATAACCTGTGGCAACCAATAAGATAGAATGATAATGAGCAGTGTCGAAGCAATTCCAATTTTGACACTCCATACTCGCTTCACTTTTTGATAAATCAGATAAAGACGTGAGCGATCTACACTGTTTTGAGGAAGGTTTTTCTTTATTAGCTTGCCGCAAGAAGGACAAATGGGATAGCCAGATTCCTCTTCAAAGAGAAGATGACGGCATTCCAAAAGAGGCGATTCATCACTGTCTGACAACTCATCCAGCCATTTCTTTCTCCACCAGAACATAAGACTTCCTAAAAATCTAACCTACCCACAAAGTAATACCCCTTAAAGATTTCAATACTACAGACTTATGACGAATTTACCTATATTGTAAATCCTTCAGAACTCTTTTAATCTCTTTGTACAAGGCTTTATTCTGCTTTCATTATATCAAAAGAGAATTCACCTGTAAAATAATAGCATAAGTATATAAGGGGTTGTGCTTGAAATATCTGATCTTGCTAAGTGCTATACTTGACTAGGTATCAACGCCTCTAAGCTCAGATGATATCCTTGTCCTGCGAACATGCCTTGCTAAAACACATAGAAAAAGGCTAAGATACATAAGTTCTAGCCTTGCTTTTTATTAAAAATAGAATCTTAACGCAATAGCCGATGACTCAAAGTATTGCTTTGAAGTTGCAGATTGAATTTGCGAAGCGAGTCACAACTTTGTTCGTCTTTAGGCTCCAAAAAACTCCTAATCATCCTCGCAGTCACACCACCTCTTGCTGGCATCGGGGGCAGAGGCCATAGACAGTCGTCTGGCTTTGGGTGATGTGGTAGCCAGTCTGCACTTCAGCCTCATGCTTCACATCCGGAAGTTCCAGCTCCATATCAGCAATACGGCCGCATTTTTCACAGATGACATTGAGATGCTGATGGCCCATAAAGTCAAAGTAGGTCGTCGTATCATTGCGAACCTTGAGCTCAGCGACAAAACCCTCATCAATCAGAACCTTGAGATTATTATAGACTGTTGCCAGACTCATATTAGGAAAATTGGGCTTCAAGTCCTGATATATCATTTCAGCGCTAGGATGGTCATGACTTTGGATAATATAGTCAATTACCGCCTTCCGCGTTTCTGTAATGCGCACACCCTTGGCGCGCAAATGGCCAATTACTTGGTCAAAATCATGCTGATGTTCTTGTTTCATTATTTACTCCGTTATAGCCTCTCATCTAAGTCATTACCATTATACCATGACTAGGCTCACTTGGCTATTAAGAATGATTGTAAATAAGCTAAAAAGAAAAAAGCAGGATCGAACTAACCAAAGTTCACCATCCTGCTTCTGCATGATTGCTTATCCATTTAAGGCAATGCAAGCTTTAAACTAGTATTTTTTTCAATCCTCGCTCTATGCTTGGAATCTCTTCAAGCTTGCTAAATAAAGGGAACCGCCTATGATAGAAAGAATAGCACCAATCCAGCCCAAGAAGTCATTAAAGGTAAAAATTCCACCTACAATCATCAAGATAGAGCCTGCTGGTCCCACACGATTATCATCCTTATAGTAGACAATACCAGCAATCCCCAAAGCTAGGATTGCAATTTTCAGGATGTCAAATACACCTAGCATAAAATAAATAACCCAAATGAAGAAAGGCCACAAAAGTAGAATAATACCACCGATAAGTCCAACAAGTCCATTTACGAGTGCTAATGTTTTTGTCTTCATCAACAGTCTCCTTTGTATAATTTTTCACTAAAATAGTTTACCATACTTGCTAGAAAAATACAAGCTTATTTTTAATTTTATGAAAAATTCAAGCATTTGACTGCTTATAATGCTTATCTTTCCTTGAAAAATAAAAAGTCTGCTATTCCCAACAAAAGTTGAGACAACAGACTTTTCATATATTCTAGATTTTCAAAGCTTTTTACTGAAGCTTAATCTTAGTCACGCTGACGTTTGGTCAAGCCAACTGCTCCTCCAAAGCAGTCAATGTCTGCATGGGTAATAGAAAGATTGAAAAAAGCACGACAAACAATCCCTTCAGCAGGCGAAATTTGCTGCCAAAAGGATTAACAGGACGCAATGAGCTCTGAAGTGGTTTCCATTTCATTTCTCACCTCCTAAACTTTTTATTTTAAGATTTTAAAAATGTTTGTCCTATATCATTCTCTTTTGATTAGAGACATTTTCCTTCACTTTACTGCAAACTAAAAACTCCAAGAAAGTTCATCAATCAACTTTCTCGAAGCGCCTAAATCTTTTATTAAGCTCAAGAATTGAGAGCAAAAAGAAAAACCTGACATACTCGTCAAAGGCAAGTGTGTCAGGCTTTATTAACCAAAATTATTTTACAGCGTCTTTAAGAGCTTTACCTGCTTTGAAAGCTGGTACTTTAGAAGCTGCGATTTTGATTTCTTTACCAGTTTGTGGGTTGCGACCTTTAC
>CAUUZZ010000020.1:0-35639 GCA_963549775.1 Streptococcus sanguinis
GACGACGAAATCGAATTCTAACGAATTACCGATTTCTGTCCCACTCTCTTTTTCTTTTGGGGAGCTGAGCTCGCTTTCTCTTGAATTCTGATAGCTGTGCTTCTGGAAATCTGCTATAATGGTCTTATGATTATTTTACAAGCAAGCAAGATTGAGCGCTCTTTTGCAGGGGAGCTTCTTTTTGACAATATTAACCTGCAGGTGGATGAGGGTGATCGGATTGCTCTCGTCGGTAAAAATGGAGCTGGGAAGTCAACCCTGCTCAAGATTTTGGTGGGCGAGGAAGAGCCTACTTCTGGACAGATCAATAAAAAACGAGACTTGTCCCTGTCCTATCTGGCGCAGGACAGCCGCTTTGAGTCGGAGAATACTATCTACGACGAGATGCTGCTGGTCTTTGATAGTCTGCGTCAGCAAGAAAAACGCTTGCGGCAGATGGAGCTGCAAATGGGAGAATTGTCAGGGGAAGACCTGACTGCTCTCATGACCCAGTACGATCAGCTATCAGAGGACTTTCGCCAGAAAGGTGGTTTTACCTACGAGGCCGATATTCGAGCTATTTTGAATGGCTTCAAGTTTGACCAGTCCATGTGGCAGATGAAGATTTCTGAGCTTTCAGGCGGGCAGAGTACCCGTCTGGCTCTGGCTAAGATGCTTTTGGAAAAGCCAGAACTGCTGGTCTTGGACGAGCCGACCAACCACTTGGATATAGAGACCATTGCCTGGCTAGAGACTTACTTAGTCAACTACAGCGGTGCCCTGATTATCGTCAGCCACGACCGCTATTTCCTAGACAAGGTTGCGACCATCACGCTGGATTTGACCAAGCATTCCTTGGATCGCTATGTGGGCAATTACTCTAGCTTTGTGGTCCAAAAGGAGCAGAAGCTGGTCACTGAAGCCAAGAACTATGAAAAGCAACAGAAAGAAATCGCTGCGCTGGAGGACTTTGTCAATCGCAATCTAGTTCGGGCTTCCACAACTAAGCGGGCTCAGTCCCGCCGTAAGCAGCTGGAAAAGATGGAGCGTTTGGACAAGCCGGAGGCAGGTAGCCGTTCGGCCAATATGACTTTCAAATCCGATAAGGTTTCTGGAAATGTTGTTCTAACCTTGGAAGATGCAGCTATTGGCTACGGTGAGGAAGTCCTGTCGGAGCCGATCAACCTCGACATTCGCAAGTTTAATGCGGTAGCTATTGTCGGGCCAAATGGGATTGGAAAGACAACCCTGATTAAATCACTAATCGGTCAAGTGCCCTTCATTAGAGGCAAGGAGCAGCTGGGGGCTAATGTGGAAGTGGGCTACTATGACCAGACCCAGAGCAAATTGACTCCCAGCAATACGGTACTTGACGAGCTATGGAATGACTTCAAGATGACGCCAGAGGTCGAAATTCGCAATCGCTTAGGCGCTTTCCTCTTCTCGGGAGACGATGTCAAGAAGTCTGTCGGCATGCTATCAGGTGGAGAGCGGGCGCGGTTGCTTCTAGCCAAGCTGTCTATGGAAAACAACAATTTCCTCATCCTAGACGAGCCGACCAACCACCTGGACATTGACAGCAAGGAAGTGCTGGAAAATGCCCTGATTGACTTTGACGGCACCCTACTCTTTGTCAGCCATGACCGTTACTTTATCAATCGAGTGGCCACCCAGATCATCGAGCTCTCTGAGACAGGCTCCACCCTTTATCTGGGTGATTATGACTACTACCTAGAGAAAAAGGCAGAGCAGGAAGCTTTGCGTGAGGAGACGGAGCAGGCCAGTCCTGACAAGCCAGCACCTGCCAATGACTATCAGCTTCAAAAGGAAAACCAGAAAGAACAGCGCCGTCTGGCCCGTCGCCTAGAACAACTGGAAGCGCAAATCGAGGACTTGGACAGTCAGATCAGTCAGCTACAGGAAGCTATGGAGGCCACCAATGACGCTGGCGAACTCATGGAGAGCCAGCAGCAAATCGACCAGCTGACCGCTGCCCAAGAAGAAGCCATGCTAGAATGGGAAGAGCTAGCGGAGAAGGTGTAGGAGGAGCCAATCGAACCTGCGCAAAAATGCCTAGTTTCCGTTAGAAATGAGCTCCCCAGAGCTCATAATGCTTAATTCACATGTGAAATCAGCTAAAAAAGAGTAAAAAACGAATTTTTACATGTGTTCTGAGATTTTTTCGAGGAAAATAAACTATTCTTCATGCAATCTAAGTTCTTTTAGAGAAAAGTCAGTCCGTCAGATTTTCTGAAAAGCTATTTTGGAGCAAAACGACTCTGTCAGATTTTCTGACGGTTGGTCTGAGAGCAAATCCCGAACTTTCTATTTTCTGACGAGTTCTTTTAGCAGAATCTGCTTTTTCCGATTTTCAGCCAATAAGATTTTGCCGAAAAGAGCCTCGTCTGAAAATAAAATCCGAACAAGGGGCGGTGAAGGTAGTTTTGAAAGAGCGACTAGGGAAGCGAAACAGTAATTAAAGGAATTGAAGTGGTAAACAAATGGAAGATTTAGGCAAAGTTTTTCGTGATTTTCGTTTAAATGGACATTATTCATTGAAGGAAGCGGCTGGTCAGGTTTGCTCGACCTCTCAGCTGTCTCGTTTTGAGCTGGGTGAGTCGGACATGACCCTCTCGAAATTTTTAGATCTCTTGGATAATATTCATGTGACCCTTGAAAATTTTATAGACAAGGCCCGGAATTTCCAGCAGCATGAGCACGTGGCCATGATGGGTAAAATTATCCCTCTTTACTACTCAAATGACATCAAGGGATTTCAAGACTTGCAAGCGGAGCAGTTGGAAAAGGCCAAGGCCAGCAGTGCGCCTCTTTACTATGAGCTGAATTGGATTTTGATGCAGGGCTTGATTTGTCAGCGGGACAGTCAGTTTCGCATGAGGCAAGAAGATTTAGATAAGGTGGCCGATTATCTCTTTCAAGTGGAAGATTGGACCATGTACGAGCTGATCCTCTTTGGAAACCTCTATAGCTTTTATGATGTGGACTACGTCTACCGTCTGGGCAGGGAAGTCATGGAGCGAGAAGACTACTATAAAGAAATCGGTCGCCATAAGAAATTGGTCTTGATTTTAGCCCTCAATTGTTACCAGCATTGTTTGGAAAGTCGTTCTTTTGATAAGGCTAGTTATTTTGAGGCTTACGTAGAGAAAATCATTGGCAAGGGCATTAAACTCTATGAACGCAATGTGTTCCTCTATCTCAAGGGGTTTGCTGCTTATCAGAAGGAGCAGAAGAAGCAGGGCATCAAGCAAATGCAGGAAGCCATGCACATCTTTGAAGTGCTGAATTTACCTGAGCAAGTCGCTTATTATCAAGAGCATTTCCATAAGTTTGTGAAAGTATAATTTCCCAAATATGGGAAAAACAAAGAACCTCCCTCTATTCCTGATACAATAGTTTCAGAAATGGAAGGAGGTATTTTTATGAATCGACAGGCAGCACAGCTGATTACACGGGCTGCTATTAATAAAATTGGAAATATGCTCTATGACTATGGAAACAGCATCTGGCTTGCTTCTTTGGGAGCTCTGGGACAGACGGTCTTGGGCATTTACCAGATATCGGAGCTAATAACTTCTATCTTATTCAATCCTTTGGGTGGGGCCATTACAGACCGCTTTTCCAGACGGAAGGTGCTGATGGTAACGGACTTGATTTGTGCTGGTCTTTGTCTTCTGATTTCTTTTATCTCTAATGACCAGCTCATGATTGGGGCGCTGATTTTTGCTAATGTGGTCCAGGCTATAGCCTTTGCTTTTTCTCGACCAGCTAATAAGTCTTATATTACTGAAATTGTGGATAAGGAAGACATCGTGGCCTACAATTCTCATCTGGAATTAGCCCTGCAGGTTATCAGTGTCTCAGCTCCAGTTTTGTCTTTTATCGTAATGCAGTATGCAAATCTGCGCATGACTCTTCAGCTGGATGCCCTTAGCTTCTTTCTGGCTTTTGCCTTGGTTTATTTTCTGCCTAATCATGAGCCAAGCAAGCAGAAATCTCCTATTAATCTTGGCAATATCCTAAGAGATATTAAGGAAGGACTAGTTTATATTCGTCAGCAAAAAGAAATTTTCTTTCTGCTTTTGGTAGCTTCTGCAGTCAACTTTTTCTTTGCGGCTTTTAATTATCTATTGCCTTTTACCAATCAGCTTTACGGCAAGACCGGCTCTTATGCAACTATTTTGAGTTTGGGAGCTGTAGGCTCAATCGTTGGAGCTACTCTAGCTAGCAAGGTTAAGGCCAGTATGGGCAATTTACTTGTAGCTCTGCTATTGACTGGTGTTGGAGTCCTGGTCATGGGCATCTCTGCCTTGCTACCGGTTCATCCATATTTCTCCTATTCTGGTAATCTAATCTGCGAGCTCTTTATGACTGTTTTCAACATTCATTTCTTCAGCCAGGTTCAGACCAAGGTGGACAAGCAGTATCTAGGTCGCGTTTTCTCAACGATCTACACGCTGGCAATTCTTTTCATGCCTCCTGCGACTTTTCTGATGACTGTTCTGCAGAGTGTCCATACCTTTTCCTTTCTCCTAATTGGTTTTGGAGTGATGGGATTGGCTTTGATTTCCTACCTTTATCAAAAGAGAATACAAAAAGACTAGGCTGGATTTCCAACCTAGTTTTCTGTATGGGAATTTTTAAGTGCTTCTTTGGTTTTTTTAAGCTCTTTTTTCAGTGAGAAATTTTTCACCATGCTGATGAGAAAGGTCGTGACAGAGCCTAGGAGCACTGAGACCAAAATCAATATGATTAAGGGCAGTTTGAAGCTAAATAGGATAAAGCTAACATTGACGCTCTGCATATTGGCCAAGGAAATACCAGCCACCAATAGAATGATAATTAAAAGCAGGATATAATGCAATTTTTCTTTCATAGTGATTCTCCTGTTTATCTATTCAAACTCAGCCTTGCTCTTGATATCTCCATATTCTTCTGGGATTTCTTGGGCAAGGATATCTTCATAAGCGGCTAGTTGAATATCTGAGCCATATTTGTTTTTCAGAGCGGTGGTCACCAGACGGTAGGCCAAGTTCGCATTGCGGGACAAGATAGGGCCATGGAAGTAGGAGCCAAAGACATTTTTATAATGAACACCCTCGCAACCATCCTCTTGGTTGTTGCCATTTCCATAGACGACTTTGCCCAGAGGTTTTTCATCGTCCGAGAGGAAAGTCCGTCCTTGGTGATTTTCAAAGCCGTAGTAGGTCTCATTGAATTCTTCGTTATGAATCTTGATGTCACCGATATAGCGGTTTTTGGTCTGGTTGAGGGTATAGTGACCCATGATGCCCAGGCCTTCGATTCGTCGACCAGAAGCTTCGATATAGTATTGGCCTAAGAGTTGGAACCCACCGCAGATAGCTAGCACTACGCCGTTTTCATTGATAAAGCTTTCCAAAGCTTCTTTTTTAGCTTGCAGGTCACGAGCCACGATCGTTTGCTCATAGTCTTGACCTCCGCCAAAGAAGACGATGTCGTAGCTGTCCTTGTCAAAGTCATCTTCTAGAGAGACGATATCGACTTCAACTCTAGCGCCTAGCTTTTCAGCCACATACTTGAGCATGAGAACATTGCCGTTGTCGCCGTAGGTATTCATGAGATTGCCATAGAGGTGGGCAATCTTTACATCGTAGCGATAGTCCTGGTTTTCAGGAGAAGTGAGGGATCTGTATACCATTAGTTCATCTCCTTTCTGACCACTTGACGTTCTGCCAGTAGCTCGCGGAATTCCAGCATAGCAGTATAAGTTGCTAAGATATAGGCATGCTTGGTTTCTTGCTGTTCAATGGTCTTAAAGACTGCTTCCAAATCTTTGACTTCGGTAATCTGATCTGCTGGATAGCCCGTTACCCGCAGTCGACGAGCAATCTCAGAGTGGCGCACACCGCCTGCAATGACATGAGGAATCTCCATCTCTAGAATCTTCTCAAAGTCAGCATCCCAGATCCAGCTGGTATCAATGCCGTCCGCATAGTTGGCATTGAGCAGAACGGATAGGCTAAAGTCAAAGGGCGCAAGTCCAATCATATCCAAAGCTTGGGTCGCCCCGACCGGATTTTTAATCAAGACTAAGGTACATTCCTTATCGCCGATTTTGAAAGTTTCCTGACGGCCAAAGACAGCCCGGCTCTTGTCAAAACCAGCCTTGATAGTAGTAGGATCGACGCCAAAGAACTGAGCTACTGACACTGCTGCTAGAGCGTTATAGATATTGTAGAGACCGCCGATATTGATTTGATAGTCTTGTCCATCAATGGTAAAGGCAGAGCGGTTATGCTCAAGTGTTTTGAGAGCGGTCAGGCTGTAGTCAAGCTTAGGACGCTTGAAGCCACAGTCCTCACAGATATAAGCTCCCAGATTAGCATAGGTGTTGAGCTCATACTTGAGGATATGCTCGCATTTGGGACAGAGGATGCCCTCTGTATTGTAGTGAGCCAGCTGAGCCTGGCCTTTCTCGGTATCAAATCCATAGTAGCGGACAGGATTCTTTAGGTTGACCGAGTTAAAGAGGGGGCTGTCACCATTCATCAGTACAGTTGCTTCAGGCACTTTAGCTGCAGCATCCAGAATCATCTGGTAGGTCGTGTAGATCTCACCATAGCGGTCCATCTGGTCTCGGAAAATATTGGTAAAGACGAAGAGGCTAGGCTTGATATAATCACAAATCCGAGATAGGCTAGCTTCATCGATTTCTAGCACAGCGATATTCTTGCCAGATTTGCCTTTTTTAGCAGTCAGGAAGGTTGTCGTGATTCCGGTAATCATATTGGCACCGCTGGGATTGGTCACCACTTCTCCGAAGGCTTCCTTGAGAATGCCTACTGTCAGAGCTGTAGTCAGTGTTTTACCATTGGTTCCGGTAATAACCACGACCTCATAGTTTTTTGCTAGGTTTTGCAAAATATTTTTATCAAATGTCAGGGCAACTTTCCCTGGCAGAGTCGATCCACGCCCCATTTTGCTGAGAACAAAGTGGGAGGACTTGCCCGCCAAGAGGCCCAAGGCTGTATTTATCTTCATAAGAAATATTTTATCATAAAAAAGTAAAGAAGGTTACAGAAAAATATTGACAAACGTGATATAATGGGTTGGTAAGTCTTTAAGCGTTAAGACCCACTGTAAAATAAAAAGAGAGAAGTTAATTGAGTAAACTCTGACTACAAGACAAAATCAGGCTGTTACTAGATTTAATAAGTTCGATTTGTTGCTACAGCTGTTTGATTTTGCTTGTAGAGGAGTAGGAAGTCTAAGTATGAATTTTCAACAACTAACCAATCTCCAATATTGGGCCAGTTTGTTTTCTGACCCTTGGAGGATTGTAATTAATATTATTGACGTCGCTATCGTCGCATGGATTTTATATTATCTAATCAAGGCCATTGCTGGTACCAAGATTATGATTTTGGTCCGAGGTGTGCTCTTCTTTATCTTGGCACAGTTTTTTGCCAATATCATCGGCTTGACTACCATTTCTTGGTTGATTAATCAGGTCATCACTTACGGGGTCATTGCGGCCGTGGTGATTTTCTCGCCTGAGATTCGGGCAGGATTGGAAAAGCTGGGCCGAGCAACGGATATTTTTTCTGCGACGCCCATCAGTAACGAAGAAAAAATGGTTCAGGCCTTTGTCAAGTCTGTTGCCTATATGAGTCCGCGGAAAATCGGGGCTTTGGTGGCCATTCAAGGAGCCCGCACCTTGCAGGAGTACATTGCAACAGGGATTCCTTTGAATGCTGATGTATCCGGAGAGCTGCTAATCAATATTTTCATTCCCAATACGCCTTTGCACGATGGAGCTGTTATTATAAAAAACAATAAGATTGCGGCTTCCTGTGCCTACCTGCCTCTGACAGAAAGCAGCGGCATCTCTAAGGAGTTTGGAACCCGGCACCGCGCAGCTATTGGCCTGTCTGAAGTATCAGATGCGTTTACTTTTGTTGTTTCAGAAGAAACAGGTGGGATTTCCACTACGCACAATGGAATTTTCAAGCATGATTTGACTTTGGATGAGTTTGAGATAGAGCTGAGAAAGGTCTTCTTATCAGAGCAGGACAAGCCAGCAGGTTTGAAAAAACGCTTCATGGGAGGATGGAAGAAATGAAAAAACGTAAAAAAATTCTTTATATCATCTCTTCGTTTTTCTTTGCCCTAGTGCTGTTTGTCTATGCAACCTCTAGCAGTTATCAAAACAATACTGGAGTTCGGCAGGTCACATCTGAAACTTATACCAATACGGTTTCCAATGTGCCGATTGATATCAAATATGACAGCGAGAATTACTTTATCAGCGGCTTCACTTCTGAAGTTTCCGTCGCCCTGACAGGCTCCAACCGTGTCAATTTAGCCAGTGAAATGCAGGAAAGCACTCGGAAGTTTCGAGTTGTAGCTGATCTTTCCAAGGCTACAGAAGGCACAGTAGAAATCCCTCTGAAAGTGGAAAACCTGCCGAGTGGTCTGACTGCTACAGTCACTCCCCAGAAGATTTCTGTTAAGATTGGTAAAAAAGCCAGCAAGAAGGTTGAGGTCCGCTACCTCATCACAGACAGCCAGGTGGCTGAAAATGTGTCTATCAGTGGTGTGACCTTGGAAAATAAGGAAGCTACTGTAACCAGTGACGAGGAGACCCTGTCTAAGATTGAGTCTGTCGTAGCTATTCTCCCGACCAATGTCATTATCACTGGTAACTACAGCGGGACAGCACCGCTGCAGGCGGTTGATGGGCAGGGAAATGTTATGCCAAGCGTGGTGACACCATTTGAAACGACTATGCGTGTCAACACTAAAACAGCAGACAGCTCTGGCTCGTCTTCCTCTAACAGTAGCTCAAATACGAGCTCATCAAATAAAAACTAAATAAAATTTTGAAAATAAACTTGGATTAAAGCGGTCTGCCTTGCTTGCAGCCTAAATCTTTACATCCAGGTCTTATGAAAGGAAACTATTTATAATGGGTAAATACTTTGGAACTGATGGTGTTCGCGGAGAAGCAAATGTGGAATTAACGCCGGAATTGGCCTTTAAACTCGGCCGCTTTGGTGGTTATGTTCTGAGCCAGCACGAAAGTGAAGTTCCTCGAGTCTTTGTTGGCCGGGATACTCGAATTTCAGGAGAAATGCTGGAAAGCGCCTTGGTTGCAGGACTTTTGTCCGTTGGGATTCATGTCTATAAATTGGGTGTCATTGCAACGCCTGGTGTGGCTTATCTGGTCAAGTCAGAGAAAGCCAGCGCCGGAGTCATGATTTCTGCCAGCCACAATCCAGCTTTGGATAATGGTATCAAATTCTTTGGTGGTGACGGCTATAAACTGGATGATGAGCGTGAGTTGGAAATCGAAGCTTTGCTGGATGCAGCAGAAGATACTTTGCCACGTCCAAGCGCAGAAGGATTGGGTGACTTGGTGGACTATCCAGAAGGATTGCGCAAGTACCAACAATACTTGGTTTCAACTGGCTTAGAACTAGAAGGAATGCATGTAGCTTTAGATACGGCCAACGGTGCGGCTTCAACCAGCGCCCGTCAGATTTTTGCGGATCTAGGCGCTCAGTTGACCATTATCGGAGAAAATCCAGACGGCCTCAATATCAATCTGAATGTCGGGTCTACTCATCCTGAAGCTTTGCAGGAAGTTGTTCGTGAGTCTGGTGCAGCGATTGGTCTGGCCTTTGATGGAGATAGCGACCGCTTGATTGCTGTGGATGAAAATGGTGAGCTGGTAGATGGTGACAAGATTATGTACATCATCGGGAAGTACCTGTCTGAAAAAGGCGAGCTGGCGCAGAATACCATTGTTACGACCGTCATGTCCAATCTTGGCTTCCATAAGGCTTTGGATCGCGAAGGTATCCAAAAGGCTGTGACAGCAGTTGGTGACCGCTATGTAGTAGAGGAAATGCGCAAGAATGGCTATAATCTAGGTGGCGAGCAGTCTGGACATGTTATCATCATGGACTACAATACGACAGGTGACGGTCAGCTTTCAGCTGTGCAATTGACCAAGGTCATGCAGGAAACAGGTAAAAAACTATCCGAATTGGCTGCTGAAGTAACCATCTATCCGCAGAAACTGGTCAATATCCGTGTGGAAAACAGCATGAAGGATAAGGCGATGGAAGTTCCAGCTATCAAGACAGTGATTGAGAGAATGGAAGCTGAAATGGCTGGCAATGGCCGGATTTTGGTTCGTCCGAGCGGAACTGAGCCTCTGCTGAGGGTCATGGCTGAAGCACCAACTGACGAAGAAGTAAATTATTATGTAGATACCATTGCTAATGTTGTTCGAGATGAAATTGGGATAGACTAATAAATGTAAAGAAACTGAGACATAATGTCTTGGTTTTTTTATATTCGTATGAATTTTTAAACACTTTGAATAAAAATGTTGATAAATTGCAATACTCTTGGTATAATAAGCTACGAAAGGAGTATAAGATGAAAAATAAGAAAACACTTATTCTTAAAATTTTAATCTTGTTAACGGCCATTGTTACAGGTCTTGGTTTGGCTGCTAGGACACAGGCTGCTGAGGTAACAGATTATACCCAGCAAACAAGCATTACCAAAGATGGTGTGCCATTAACAAGTGACTCAACAGTTATGACCAATGAAACTCTGTCTGTAACAACTAGTTTCACATTCCCGTCATCTCAAACTATCGCTGAAGGGGACACTCTTACTTTCTCACTGCCGCAGGAATTAACCCTGATTACTCCCTTAAACTTCCAAGTATCTGATGTTGTCAATCACAAGGGAGAAGTAGTCGGAAAAGCTCAAGCGAATCCAGCAAGTCAGACAGTTACGGTAACCTTTAGTAATTACTTTACTAATTACACCGAACAAAAAGAAATGTCCCTGACTTTTAATGTACGAGTTAATAACGACAAGGTGCAAAATTCAGGACCGGTTTCCTTCAAATTTGGCCAGACAGATTTTTCTTTCCAATACGAAAAGGTAGAAGGAACTGCTGGTGAGTATGAAATGAAATATGGTTACCAAGACAGTAGCGATCCAAAGATTGTCAAGTGGCGCATTATCCTGAATGCAAGACAGGATATGCTTCGTAACATGGTGATTTCAGACAACTTTGGTGACGGTCTGACACTGGTACCAGGTACACTGCGTGCAGTTCGTTATGCTCCTGTAGAAGGTGGTATCCGCAATGAAGCGCACTTGCTGACTCTGCCTGTTTTGGATAACTTCACTAACAAGGCGGTTCTTACGCAAAATGCTAATGGTGATGCTAATGGCTTTACCATCAACTTTGGTGATAACTACAACTGGCCAATGTACATCGAGTACTCTACTCGCGTACCAGATGGTGTTCAAGTAGGCGATGTGGTTAACAACACCTTGTCTTGGACAGCTAAAGGCTTCCCAGAGCGTACTATTACTAAGTCAGTCCGCTTAGAAGATGGTTCTGGTAAAGGAAGCGCTCTGTTGGCAAAAGACGTAATGATTAAGGCTCAGAAGAAACTTGTTAACAAAGAGTTAGAAAAAGGTCAGTTTACCTTTGGTCTCTTTGACGAAAGTGGTAACTTGCTTCAAACAGTTACCAATGAAGCAGACGGCTCTATCAACTTCAAGGCTTTAAACTACAGTGCTGCTGGTACTTACCGCTACAGCATCAAGGAAATCCCAGGAAATGATCCTAACTACGTCTATGATGACAAGGAAGCACAGCTGACAGTTACTGTAACAGACGTTAATGGTGAGCTTTTAGGCTCTGTCAAGTATGACTTGGATCCAGTCTTTACAAATACTTATAGAGGTAATGATCCAGGCAAGTCAGTTCAGCCACCAACTCCTGGCAATAACAACAATCCAAACAACAACCCAAATAATAATCCAAACAATAATCCAAATAACACCCCAGGCAATGGTAACAATACCCCTGGTAACAGTTCCGACAATCCAAAGGGTGGAACAGACAATCCAGGGAATGGAAATAACAACTCAAACAATGGTACCAATGATCCGGGTGCTGCAGGAGGCAACAAAAAAGTTCTGCCTAAGACTGGTCAAGAAACTACACTTTGGCTGTCAGTTGCAGGTTTGGCAATCTTAGTTGGCTTTGGAAGCTATGTCTTTCTTCAAAAAAAGACTAGATAAAATTCAAAGGTTTTAAGAGTTTTCTCTTAAAGCCTTTTTGCATGGTTTTCCATTTGAAAAAACGGAGCAATCGTGTTAGAATAGACCTAGTAATTTTTAAAGGATAGAGGTGTTATCGTGGCTTTTGGAGATAACGGACAACGCAAAAAAACAGGATTTGAAAAATTGACGATGCTGGTCGTGATTATCATGCTTATCGTGACAGTCGGAGCGATTTTTGCTTCTGCTCTCAGCGCAATCTTTTAATCCAAACGCTTCAGGGCGTTTTTTTAGACTAGAAAAAGAGAATAGAAAAAATGAGTATGTTTTTAGATACGGCCAAGATTCAAGTTAAGGCTGGCAATGGTGGTGATGGCATGGTGGCCTTTCGCCGTGAAAAATATGTTCCTAACGGCGGCCCTTGGGGTGGCGATGGCGGTCGTGGCGGCAATGTTGTTTTTGTTGTAGACGAGGGCCTGCGTACCCTGATGGACTTTCGTTACAATCGCCACTTCAAGGCTCAGTCTGGTGAAAAGGGAATGACCAAAGGGATGCATGGCCGAGGGGCAGAGGACTTGATTGTTCGTGTGCCTCAGGGGACGACAGTTCGTGATGCGGAGACGGGCAAGGTGCTGACGGACTTGGTAGAAAATGGCCAAGAATTTATCGTAGCGCGTGGTGGCCGAGGCGGTCGTGGAAATATTCGCTTTGCAACACCTAAAAATCCTGCTCCAGAGATTTCTGAGAATGGAGAACCAGGTCAAGAACGGGAGCTTTTGTTGGAGCTCAAGGTCCTAGCAGACGTTGGCCTGGTCGGCTTCCCATCTGTCGGGAAATCCACTTTGCTCAGCGTTATTACAGCAGCTAAGCCTAAGATTGGTGCCTATCATTTCACGACAATCGTGCCCAATCTAGGCATGGTTCGCACTCACTCTGGAGAGTCCTTTGCAGTAGCAGATCTGCCAGGTTTGATTGAGGGGGCCAGCCAAGGGGTTGGACTGGGAACCCAGTTTCTCCGTCATATTGAGCGGACACGGGTTATCCTGCATGTTATCGATATGTCAGCTAGTGAGGGACGTGACCCTTATGAGGACTATCTGGCTATCAATAAAGAGTTGGAATCCTACAATCTTCGTCTCATGGAGCGCCCGCAGATTATTGTTGCCAACAAGATGGACATGCCTGATAGTGCTGAAAATCTTAAGATATTCAAAGAGAAATTATCAGCTAATTATGATGAGTTTGCGGAACTACCGCAAATCTTCCCGATTTCCAGTCTGACCAAGCAAGGACTTGCGACGCTCTTGGATGCGACCGCAGAATTACTGGATAAGACACCAGAGTTCTTGCTCTATGATGAGTCTGAAATGGAAGAAGAAGCTTACTATGGCTTTGACGAGGAAGCACCAGCCTTTGAAATCTCTCGTGATGATGATGCGACTTGGGTGCTGTCGGGTGACAAGCTAGAGAAACTCTTTAATATGACCAACTTTGACCGTGATGAGGCAGTTATGAAATTTGCCCGTCAGCTACGTGGTATGGGCGTTGATGAAGCCCTTCGTGCTCGCGGAGCCAAGGATGGCGATCTGGTTCGCATCGGCAAGTTTGAGTTTGAATTCGTTGACTAAGGAGGCTTGCAGTGGGTGATAAACCAATATCCTTCCGCGATGAAAATGGAAATTTTGTCTCTGCAGCCGACGTCTGGAATGCAGAAAAACTAGAAGAGCTCTTTAATAAACTCAACCCCAAACGCAAGCTGCGTCTGGAAAGAGAAGCATTAGCGAAAGCAGAAGAGGAATAAGATAAAAAGCAGCTGAGCAGGAAATAATCCTACTCAGCTGCTTTTTTTGCGCCAAAGATGTATTCGTTAAGGTAATTAACCTTTGTTTTAAGCAAAGATTTTAGGACTGACTGCTTTTATTCGAGGGAGAGCAGCTAGGCAGACACCTAGAACGATAAGCTTGTCTGCATAATCAGTCAGTATTTGGACGAGGACGATACTAAGGACGGGGTTGACTCCCATTCCCCGCAGGGCTTGGACGATGAGACTGGATCCGCTGGATGTTATGCCTCCGAAGAGCAGGACAGTGATTGCAGAGGCTACTAGGGTACCCGGAAGGGCTACCAATAGGGTTTTCCAGAGAAGACTGAGCTTTAAGCTTCCTTTTTCTTTAAAAAACCAAGCTGCTGAAAGAGCAATGATGATAGCGACTGGCGAGTAGTAGAGAGAAAAGATATCGGTTGTCATCCAGCCAATGAGGGCGCTGAGAAAGGCAACGCCAGCCCCAGCAAGAGGCCCTAAGGTCAAGCTAGCTAGAATCGTTCCAAAGGTATCTAGATAGATAGGCAATTTCAGAAATAGTGCAATATTAGCTCCTATGTAGTTAAGAGCAATACAGATAGACAAGAAGCTTAAGATAAGGGGTGTGGATTTTTTCATGATAAAATTTTCCTCATAAAAGTGATGATAGGTCTTGAGCAATCGTTTCCTTAGGCTGATTCAGGAGGATAGCTAAGAAGTCTTGGAAGAAGAGTGAGGGACTGACTTGAGTTGCAATATAGGCATTGGCTGGTTTATGATAGAAGTCATAAGCATCAATCACAGTCTGTCCTAGAGCAATGCCTTCGGTTACGACTTCGACATAGGAGTCGAAGCCCGTACAAAGGTCCTCATGCAGAAAATGAGCAATAGCTAGCGGATCATTGATAACACAGCCGATGATGTGCTCGTATTCCCAGTGAAAGTCCCAGTAGAAACGCGTGATACGGCCGACAAATTCAGCTACTTCTGGCTGCAGGAAACGCATGTACTCTAACAGATTAGGGGTGAGGACGATGGCGCGTGTGACATCCAGTCCCACCATCTCGATTTTTCGGCCTAACTTTTGATAGACAAATTGAGCGGCGTGTGGGTCACACCAGTAGTTATACTCGGCTACAGGTGAGCAGTTGCCATGAGATTTGTAGCTACCGCCCATGCTGACAAAACGTTTGATTTGTTGTCCTATTTGTGGATTTTTCTCTATAGCCATTGCTAGATTAGTCAATGGTCCTAAGGTGATAAGGGAAGTGTCCTGAGTCTTCTGGAAATAGGTAGCCAGAAATTCAGAAGCTTTCTGAGACTGGGGCTGACAATTGCTTGTCCGATTGATTCTGCTCTCGCCTAAACCATCCATACCGTGGGTATCTTGAGCTGAAACGAAGTTACGGACTAGAGGCTTGTCTGCACCTGCATAGACTGGGATATCTAACCGATTCAGTCTTTCTAATATTTTAAAGGCATTTTCAACACCAAGGTCTACTGGGACATTTCCAGCGACGATGGTCAGTGCTACTACTTCTAGATCGGGATGTTGAATGGCATAGATTAGGGCTAGACTGTCATCTATACCAGGGTCACAGTCGATAATGATTTTTCTTTTCAAGAGTTCTCCTTTGCCTATATAAAAATGAGGTTGAGACAATTGGTCCCAACCTCTTAACAGCCTGCCTAATCGAGGAGACAGCAAAAAAACTATGCGCAAGACATTTTATATACAATATAAAGGCACTTAGTTTTTTATTCTGGGAAGTTTTCGAACCAGTCCAAAACCGAGGTTTTGATTTCTCTATTTTTCTATCATAAATAAAAATAAGGAAAAAGTCAATGGGAGTAAGCCTAACATGGCCACCCCCATCTTTTTATGGTATAATGAAAAAAATAAGTAGGAGAAGTGATAATTATGGCAAAAACGATTCATACAGACAAAGCACCAGCAGCGATTGGACCTTATGTTCAAGGAAAAATTGTGGGTAATCTTTTATTTGCGAGCGGGCAGATTCCTCTGTCTCCTGAAACAGGAGAAATCATTGGGACAACAATTGAAGAGCAGACCCAGCAGGTACTGAAAAATGTTTCAGCCATTTTGGAAGCTGCTGGAACAGACTTTGACCATGTGGTCAAGGCTACTTGCTTTTTGAGCGATATCAATGATTTTGTGGCCTTTAATGAAGTTTACAAAACAGCCTTTACAGAAGCATTTCCAGCTCGTTCAGCAGTCGAAGTGGCTCGCCTGCCTAAAGATGTGAAGATTGAGATCGAGGTTATTGCCGAGATTCTCTAAAAAAGTGCTGGTGAAAACAGCTTTTTGACGGATTCTATCTGATGAAAGGATTATTATGTCTGAGAAGAAAATTCAGCTTGTCATTGTGACTGGAATGAGCGGGGCGGGTAAAACCGTAGCCATCCAGTCCTTTGAAGACTTAGGTTATTTTACCATTGATAATATGCCGCCAACTCTGGTGCCGAAGTTCTTGCAGCTGGTCGAAGGGACCACGGACAATGATAAATTGGCTCTGGTTGTCGATATGCGTAGCCGTTCCTTCTTTTTGCAAATCCAGAACGTTTTGGATGATTTAGAGCAAAATGAGAACATTGATTTTAAGATTCTTTTCCTAGATGCGGCGGATAAGGAGTTAGTAGCTCGTTACAAGGAAACGCGTCGCAGCCATCCGCTTGCAGCTGATGGACGGATTTTAGATGGGATTAAACTGGAGCGCGAACTCTTAGCACCTCTGAAAAATCTTAGTCAGAATGTTGTGGACACAACAGATTTGACACCACGGGAGCTCAGAAAGACCATCTCTGAGCAATTCTCAAATCAGGACGAGATGCACAGTTTCCGCATTGAGGTCATGAGTTTTGGTTTCAAATATGGTCTGCCTTTGGATGCAGACTTGGTCTTTGATGTGCGCTTTCTGCCCAATCCCTACTATAAACCTGAGCTGCGCAATCAAACTGGCTTGGACAAGGATGTCTTTGATTATGTCATGAACCATGCCGAGTCAGAAGAATTTTACCAGCATCTGCTGGGCTTGATTGAGCCAATCTTGCCGGGCTATCAGAAGGAAGGCAAGTCTATCCTGACCATTGCTGTGGGCTGTACGGGCGGTCAGCACCGCAGTGTAGCCTTTGCTCAGCGCTTAGCGGATGATTTGGCTGAAAATTGGCCGGTCAATGCTAGTCACCGCGACAAAAACCGTCGGAAAGAAACGGTGAATCGCTCATGAGAAAGCCACGAATTACAGTCATCGGCGGTGGGACAGGAATTTCTGTTATTTTAGACAGCCTGCGTAAAAAGGATGTAGAAATTACAGCCATTGTCACTGTAGCAGATGATGGCGGCAGTTCTGGTGAGCTGCGGAAAAACATCCAGCAGCTGACTCCGCCGGGTGACCTGCGAAATGTCCTGGTAGCTATGTCCGACATGCCAAAATTCTATGAGAAGGTCTTTCAGTATCGCTTTGCGGAAGGAGATGGCGTTCTAGCGGGGCATCCCTTGGGCAATCTGATTATTGCCGGTATTTCCGAAATGCAGGGATCAACCTATAATGCCATGCAGCTTTTGACCAAGTTCTTCCATACGACAGGGAAAATCTACCCTTCTAGCGACACTCCTCTAACTCTGCATGCTGTGTTTGCAAATGGGACGGAAGTTGTCGGTGAAAGCAATCTGACCAGTAAGAGCGGGATGATTGAGCGGGTCTATGTGACCAATACCTATGATGACAAGAAGCCTGCTGCCAGTAAAAAGGTGGTCGAGAGCATCTTAGAAAGCGATATGGTGGTTCTGGGACCAGGTTCACTATTTACCTCTATCTTGCCTAATCTCGTTATTGAGGAAATCGGTCAGGCACTTTTGGATACCAAAGCAGAAGTGGCCTATGTCTGCAATATCATGACCCAGAGAGGCGAAACAGAGCATTTTTCAGACAGCGATCACGTCCAAGTTCTGCACCGTCATTTAGGCAGGAAGTTTGTAGATACAGTCTTGGTCAATATCGAACCTGTCCCTCATGAGTACATGGACAGTAACCAGTTTGACGAATATCTGGTACAGGTGGAGCATGATTTTCAGGGGTTGCAAGAGCAGGTTCCGCGCGTTATTTCTTCGAATTTTCTTCGTTTGGAAAATGGCGGAGCTTTCCATGATGGTGAGTTGGTTGTTGACGAATTGATGCAGATTATACAGGTACGCAAATGAGCTTTACAGTAAAAGTAAAAGAAGAACTGCTGAGCCTGGCAAACAGAGATAAAAATGAGCTGTCAGCCATGATAAAGATGTCTGGCAGTCTGGGCTTAGCCAGCAGTGGTTTGACCCTATCTGTCACAACAGAAAATGCCAAGATTGCCCGCCATCTCTATGAGTTGTTGTCGGACCTCTATCAGGTCAAGTCAGAAATCCGCCACCATCAGAAGACCAATCTGCGCAAGAATCGCGTTTATACAGTATTTCTAGATCAGAAAGTGGAAGAAATCCTTTCTGATTTGCACTTGGCTGACTCCTTTTTTGGCATTGAGGCAGGGATTGACCAGGCCATTTTGTCAGATGACGAAGCCAGTCGGGCCTACCTCCGGGGGGCCTTTCTCTCAAATGGCAGCATGCGGGAGCCAGATTCAGGTAAGTATCAGCTGGAAATCCTGTCCGTTTATCTGGATCATGCTGAGGATTTGGCTGCCTTGATGCAGCGTTTTCTGCTGGATGCCAAGACCATTGAGCGAAAGAAAGGGGCTGTTACTTATCTGCAGCGGGCTGAGGATATCATGGATTTTCTCATTGTCATTGGTGCTATGGAAGCCATGGCTGAATTTGAATCTCTTAAGCTCATGCGGGAAGCGCGCAATGACCTCAATCGCGCTAATAATGCGGAGACAGCGAACATCGCCCGCACGGTTACAGCCAGTATGAAAACCATCAACAATATTGCCAAAATCAGCGATAATATTGGCATTGAGAGTCTACCTGTAGACCTGCAGGAGGTTGCTCAGCTTCGCATCCAGCATCCAGACTACTCCATCCAGCAGCTAGCTGATAGTCTGAGCCGGCCACTGACTAAGAGCGGTGTCAATCATCGCTTGAGAAAAATCAATAAAATCGCAGATGAATTATAAAAGCTGCTGAGCTTGAGCTCGGCAGCTGTTTTTTATAGGCTTGTAGAATGTTTGGGTTGGACTTTTTGCTCAGGATAGATATGGTTAATGGCATTGTTGACAGCAGTAGGTGCCTCACCTAGCCCAGTTGCAATCAGGTCAATCTTCCCCTCGTAGCTGCAGCAGTCTCCAGCTGCATAGATACCTGGCACGGAAGTTTCTTGCTTGCTGTTGACCAAAATCTTGTGACGGTTGAGCTCCAAGCCCCAATCTTTGAGATTGCCGACAGAGGATTTAAAACCGTAGTTGACAAAGAGATGATCTAGGGGCAGAAGCTGACTTTCCTCTCCCTTGACTTGGCTGATTTCCAAGTGGGTAACCTTGCCATTTTCGCCGACCAATCGACTGGGTACAAATGGTGTCTTAATCTCAACACTGGAAGCCTTGAGTTCTTCTACACTATGTTCTAAAGCTCGGAAGTTATCCCGACGATGAACCAGGCTGGTCTCTGCAATCTTTTCAAAAGCTAGTGCCCAGTCAACAGCCGAGTCGCCACCGCCAAGAACAACGACCTTTTTGCCAGCGTACTGGCTGATGTTTGAAACGTGATAGTGAAGGTTGCTGTAGCTTTCAGCATCGTCTAGCTCCAAAGCTCTCGGTTTGAAAGCGCCGCCTCCCATGGCGATGATAATGGTTTTGGTCTGATGCTGAGCTTGAGAAGTCGTGATGGTGAAGCCATCATCAGATTTAACGATATCCAGAACCGTTTCATTGAGGCAAATCTCAGTCTGGAAAGTTTCCAGCTGCTCAATCAGACGCTGAGTCAATTCTTCGCCACTTAGATTGGTAAAGCCTGGTACATCCAGAATCTTCTTCTCTGGATAGAGAATGGCCGGCTGACCACCCAGCTGAGGCAGGGAATCAATGATTTTAACCTTGGCTTGGCGCAAATGAGCGTAAAAAGCTGCGAATAGGCCAACTGGACCGCCGCCGACAATCGTAATATCATACAGTTCAGACATAATCTTCCTCAATCTTTTTAAAATAAACTAGCATTATTGTACCACAAAAAGGGGTTGAAATGTAAGCAAATGTTTTAAAGACATCTTAAAAGCCCCTTATGGGGCTTAAAATTAGATAGCAAATAAATCGTTGAGGTTTTCAGCCAACGTTGGGTGGGTGAAGATTTGCTTGCTCAAGTAGGTGTAAGGAATCTTATTATCCATGGCTACAGTCAGGATATTGATAATTTCCTGAGCTCCTGCTGAGAAGATTGTTGCTCCGACGATTTCCTTGGTTTCAGTGTTGACAACAGCCTTGAAGGCACCGCGTAAGTCAGCATTGACATGTCCGCGAGGCATAGCTGCGACTGGAATCTCCTTCACTGCAATCGGCAGTCCTTGCTCTTGCGCTTCCTTCTCAGTCAATCCGATTTGAGCCAAAGGTGGTGTGATGAACATGCTGGTAGGGACGTTTTTACGGTCTTCCAGTGTGTAGCTGCCATCGCCAGCCAGATAGCTATAAAGGATACGGAAGTCATCCAATGAGATATAAGTAAACTGCAGACCGCCATTGACATCGCCCGCTGCAAATACACCAGGTACAGATGTTTCTAGGTGCTTGTTGACCTTGATAGCTCCTCGCTCTGTCAGCTCGATATCTGTATTTTCCAACTGCAGTGGCTCAACATTTGGCTTGCGGCCAGTAGCATAGAGCAGGGCATCAAAGCGGAATTCTCCATCCTCTGTCACAACCACAACTTCAGCACCATCATTTTTAATCTGCTTGGTTTGTACATTTTGCAGGAGCTGGATTCCGTCTTCTTCCATGTACTGCTTAGCTAGAGCAGCGATAGAAGGCTCTACTCGAGGGAGAAAGACAGGAGCAGCATCCAGCACAGTCACCTGACTGCCCAATTTGTTGTAGAGTCCGGCAAATTCTAGGCCGATGTTACCGCCACCCAGAACTCCCAAGCGTTTAGGAAGTTCCTTCAGATTTTGGATGCCGGTTGAGTCATAGACGTGTTCGGTCTCAGTCAGTCCAGGAATTGGCAGGATATTGGAAACAGCACCGGTATTGATAACAATAGTTTCAGCAGTCAGTTCCTCTTTCTCATCGCCAGCTGTGATTTCAATGACTTTATTGGAAAGGAAATGAGCTTCCGCATCGATGATGTCGACACCAGCGCCACTGATTGCTGCGTAGTTCTTTCCATTGAGACGGCTGGTTACAGCATTCTTCTCAGCCATGACTTGGTCGAAAGCCAGGCCTTTTTCAGCTGCGACAAGCAGGGTCTTGGTTGGGATGCAGGCGATATTAATACAGGTTCCCCCGTACATAGCCTTGCTTCGCTCAATCAAAGCAACTTTTTTTCCTTGGGCCGCCATTTTGGCTGCCAATGTTTTACCGGCCTTACCAAAGCCGATGACAATTAAATCATAGGTTAACATAATTTACCTCCATTTTTCAAAAAGATTGTATCACATCTAGTCAGAAATTGCTGATTTCTGCTACGCTTTTTTTCTTCAGTATTTTTAGTCACACTTTTTATACAAACTGTCCAATTTTGAGCAAGATTTTCGCAGTTCCAGTCAGTCTGTGTTATACTGATTTTCATTATTTATTTTAGGAGAGCGAAATGTCTATTGTTACATTGATTTTGGCAAGCTTGGTTGCCTTGGAATTTTTCTACATCCTGTACTTGGAGACCATTGCGACGACTTCTGCAGCGACAGCTCGGGTTTTCGGTATGTCACAAGAGGAGTTGGAGCAGCAGTCGGTCAATACACTTTTCAAAAACCAAGGAGTATACAACGGTCTGATAGCTGTTTTGGTCTTGATTGCGGCCTTTGTACAGCCTAGTCCGGTTTGGCTGGGAATTTTTATGGTTTATATCATCTTGGTAGCAGCTTATGGTGCAGTGACCAGTGACCCCAAAATCCTGTTCAAGCAGGGAGGGCTGGCTATGCTGACTCTACTTAGTTTATTTTTCTAAATAGGGTGAGGAAAATTGATTTCCCACTCTTTTTTATATAATGATTGACTTTTTTATTAGACAAGTGTAGAATAAAAGTAGAAATAGCATTAATTTAGAAAGCACGTGGAACGATGAAAAGATCTATTAAACGTTTGCCAGACGGTGAATTTACTATTTTAAAGGTAATTTGGCAGCTGCCTACACCGACGACCTCTGCCCGTATCATGGAAAAGCTGGGACCAGACAATCACTGGAAGCCTCAGACTTTGCTGACAGTCTTGGCTCGCTTGACTGAAAAGGGCTTTTTAGAAAGTGTCCGCAAGGGGCGTGAAAGGCAGTATACAGCCTTGATCTCAGAAGATGAGTATCTGGAAGTTGAGGCTTCGGATTTCTTGAAGCGTCACAGCGGCCGTTCAATGGGTGGTTTTGTCAAAACACTCTTTTCTTCTAACTCCTTTTCGGAAAATGAATTGGATGAGCTGCGCAGTCTGCTCAACCAAGGAAAGTAGGATGGAGGGATAAGCATGAAACAGTTCCTTCTTTCTTTTCTTCTGACCAGTTTGTCGACATCCATTTTGGTGCTTTTGCTTAGTCTGCTTTTTACGGCCTTTAAGACTAAGATTTCGGTCAGAGTGAAGTATTTTATTTGGTTTCTGATATTGCTGAGTTTTCTGTTTCCGTTCCGTCCTCAGTTTGGCTCAGGCCTGATTCGGCTGAATACAGGATCGGTAGTTCAGACAGCAGTGACTGCCACCCAGACAGGTGGAACGCAGGGCGCCTCTCAAACTGTTGAAAAGGCTGCCCAGACAAATCTATGGGAGGCTTTTCTGGGCCTACCTTGGTTTGAAATTCTCTTTGCCATCTGGCTGATTGGCTTTGTCTTTAGTATAGGAAGATACGCTTATTCCTATATTCGCTTCAGAAAGATGCTGAAGCGCTGGGGCACGGAGTTTCAGGACGAAGAAGCGATGGCTCAGCTGCGGGCTGTTCAGCAGGAGATGGGAGTTAAGGGTCGGATTCGTCTGCTCCACTATCCTATGTCCCAAAGTCCTATGCTGCTAGGCTTCAGAGATATTTTAATCGTGCTTCCAGAACTTGACTACACAGAGGAAGAGCTGCAGCTGATTTTCAAGCATGAGCTGACCCACTACAAACACCGAGATGTTTTAGTTAATCTCTTAGGGATTTTCGCCAAGAGTCTTCATTGGTTTAATCCGGTTGTCCGCTTTGCCTGCCGTGAAACCCAAGAAGCAGGAGAAATGTACTGTGACTACGATGTTCTGAGCTGTAGAGATACAGAGTATCGGACGTTCTACGGTGAAACGATTTTGACCATGATAGACCGCAGTAAGAAGACCCCAATTGCCCTGACGACCTGCTTTTACTCTGACAAGTTTAATCTTAAGCGGCGGATTGTCGGCATTATGGATAACCGCCTGCCTAAGAGGTTTCTGTCTGCTGCCTTTGTAGTAGCAGTTCCTCTCCTTTTGCTCTTGACTAGCTCCGTCTTTGCTCTAGAAAGCCCAACTGCTCAACAAAGCCAACCTGTAGCGGGTCAAAAACAGCCCCAGGGACTCAGTCAGCGTCAGGCACTAGCATCCGTCTTAAAAGAGCTGTCTCTTTCTGAAAAAGATATTAAAGATTTACAAATTTCGCGTGAGAAAGACACTTATAAGATTCGCTTCTCTCACGGGCAAACGGCCCATGAAACCATTGTCAATGCTAAGGATGGAAAACTGGTCAAATCTAAGCAGCATACCATTGTCGAAAAGATGGTAACAGTCGAAAAAGAAGTCAGCCCATCCTCGTCAGCTGCATCAACTCCAGCTGACAGCGCTACTGCAGGCGCAGGGAATACGGGAGCAGCGGGCTCGACAGGAGCCACTACTGGCGCTGGCACATCAACAGTTCAAACTCCGTCTCAGAACAGTTCCTCTCATACGACAGACACTGATGATTCGGACGATGATGATGACCATGATGACGATTAAATAGAGGATTCTGCCAGTTTAAGTTTCTTAAAAGCTTAGACTGGTAGAATTTTATTATCTTCTCGAAGGGGGATTTGGCAATCCTCCAAGAGCAGTTAGTCATCAGTTTATCTTTTATTTTAGGTCAATTTTGCTTACAGTTTGCACTTCGTTTCCTAATGCTAAAAAAACTGAAAGATTATTTATCTTTTTTCTTGACATTCAAAAACGACAATTGTAGAATATACTTATAAACTACATTTGTAGAATGTTTTTGAAATATACTGCTTGGAAAGGAGAAGAAAGCAAAGCTTATCCAGACGCTTGTAGGATGCAGAGCGGAAGCTCTATTTCTTTTAAAAGTAAAAACTACATTTGTAGAATCAAAGGAGAATTCAAATGAAACAAAAGCAAATTCAAACAAACTTCCAAAGGATCGAAACGAAGTATATTCTTGACCGAGCAATGCTAGCTCGTCTTGAAGCTGACATGAGACCTTACCTCACCGCAGATGATTATGCGACTTCAACCATTTCCAATGTGTATTTTGATAATGATGAGTTCCAGATGATTCAGGATTCCATTGCCAGAAAAGGCGGTCGCGAAAAGATGCGGATGCGCACTTATGCTGAGCAGCCGAATGATGATAGTCAAGTTTTCTTAGAAATCAAGAAGAAACGTGATGAAGTAGGCTTCAAATATCGTTTGGTTTCGAATCCTCTATCTGTGACCAACTATATTGTGAACGGTGTGGCAGACCATACTATTTCTGATGATCGGGTCAAGGCAGAAGTGGAGCAGTTGCAGGAGCGCTATATAGACTTGAAGCCAAAAATGGTGATTAGCTATGACCGCTACTCTATGAGAGGCTTGGAAGATAAAAAGGTACGTGTGACAGTTGATTCCAACATCCGCTATCGAGATTATGATGTAGATTTGGCTTCAGGTCGCTATGGACTGCCCTTGCTGGAAGACGACAAGGTGATTATGGAAATCAAGGTTCCTGGTCAGTATCCTCAGTGGCTGGCTGATATTCTCAATAAATATGGACTAGAAGACCAGTCCTTCTCAAAATACGGCAAAGCCTACCTGAAAACTAAAGAAAGGCTGACTCAAACAGTCAAGGCCTAAGGGGGTAGTCTATGCTCGATCAGTTATTTAACAGTATCTACTCCTCCACGGAAGTCAAGATTAATCCTTTAGCATTGATTTTTTCACTAGCAACTAGTGTGGTTTTAGGAATTATCTTGGCCAAGGTCTATAAGCGCCAAACCATTTATACTAAGGAATTTGTCGTCACCCTCTCCCTTTTGCCAGCCATCATTTCCATTATCATCTTCTTGGTTAATGGAAATCTGGGAACCAGTGTCGCCGTAGCAGGGACTTTCAGCTTGATTCGTTTCCGGTCGGCTGCAGGTGGATCTAAGGAGCTCTTAGCCATTTTTATGGCGACGGCTATCGGAATTACAACAGGGATGGGATTTGTAGCATTGGGAATTGTCTTTACTCTAGCTATTTCAAGCATCTGGATGCTCTTTGAAAAGATGAGCTTTACTTCAGTCAGTCAGACCAGACGTTATGTTCAGGTTCAGGTTCCAGCTGACTTTGACTACGAAGTACTCTTTGATGCTATCTTTGAAACGGCTTGTAAATCAGCCGAACTGACCTCTCTCAAGTCGGCTGAAAAAAAGTCTATCAAGCTGGACTATGTTGTTGACTTGAATCCTGATGTGAATGACCGAGAACTCATTCAGCAGTTTATACGTTATGACAAGGTTCAAGACGTTTCACTTTCCAAAGCCGCTAAGAAGCGTAAAACTCTCTAAGCAAAAGAAGACCAGCTGCAGCTTAGCAGTTGGTTTTCTTGTTTGTATAATAAAAAGGGGATACATCATACTTACAGAAAAAACTTGACACTCTTTTCTATATGTGGTATGATTATATAGATTTTGGACTTGAAGGGAGTGAAAAAAATGTCAAAAACAGTAGTACGCAAGAATGAATCACTTGATGATGCACTTCGTCGTTTCAAACGTGCGGTTACTAAAGCTGGTACTCTTCAAGAAACACGCAAACGTGAATTCTATGAAAAACCTTCTGTAAAACGCAAACGCAAATCAGAAGCAGCTCGTAAACGTAAAAAATTCTAATTGAACAAAAAAGCAGACCCCGGTCTGTTTTTTGTTTTGGCTCTTTGGAGAGAAGAGGATGATTGTGTGCAATGGACAAGAAAAAAACACTGATTTTCATCAGTGAATTCTCTTTATTTTTTCTCAGCCAACAAAGCTTTGATTTCTTGCAGGACTTCCAATTCAGTTGGTCCAGCTGGCGCTTCTTCAGCTTCTTCCTTCTTCTTAGCAAGGCTCTGTGCTTTTTCAGCAGACTTGACGATGAAGAAGAGAACAGTACCGATTACCAAGAAGTTAATTACAGCGCTCAAGAAGTTACCATAAGCGATCCCGTTCCATTTCAATTGAGAAATTTGCTCTAAGTTTGCAGCTTTCAAAATTGGGTTGAGGAAGAGGGGAGTGATTACGTCAGTAATCAATGAAGTGACGATTGCTCCAAAAGCGTTGGCGATGATCACACCGACTGCCAAATCAATCACGTTCCCACGCAGCAAGAATTCTTTAAGATCCTTTAACATTCTTTCTTTCCTTTCAAGAATTTATTAATGAGATTATATTATAGCTTATTTATATGACATCTACAAGATATTTGTTTGTCAAATATTTTACATTTGCTTCATTTTGTTATAAAATATAGAATGATATTCTATGATAAATTGGAGGTATTGTCTCTTGATTGATAAAGAAATCATTTCTGAAATTAAAAACAGCGTCAATATCGTCGATGTCATAGGAGAAACGGTGGCCTTGACCAAGGCTGGGCGGAATTTTCTGGGACTCTGTCCCTTTCATGGCGAAAAGACGCCCTCTTTTAACGTTGTAGAGGACAAGCAGTTTTATCACTGTTTTGGCTGCGGCAAGTCGGGCGATGTCTTCAAATTCATTGAGGATTATCGAGGCGTTTCCTTTATGGATGCTGTGCAGATTGTAGCAGATCGGGCAGGGATTCCCTTGGCTGTAGAGACAGCGGGCAATGACCGACCGAGACAAAGCCATCCGCATCAGGCTCTCTACGATATTCATACCGAGGCAGCGAAATTTTATCATGCGGTTCTGATGACGACCAAGATGGGAGAGGAAGCGCGGGCTTATCTCTACCAGCGGGGTCTGACAGATGATGTTCTTAAGCATTTTCAAATCGGGCTGGCTCCTAATGAGGGGAATTATCTTCATAAGAGTATGGCTGGTAAATTTGATGAGAATACCATCATGAACTCGGGACTCTTTAATCTGGCGGAGAATAATCTGGTCTATGATGCCTTTCAGAATCGGATTATGTTTCCCCTGACCAATGACAGTGGGCAGGTTGTGGCTTTTTCCGGACGGATTTGGCAAGCAGCGGCTTCAGACGGGCATCAGGCCAAGTATAAAAACAGTCGCAGCACCGCTATTTTCAATAAAAGCTACGAGCTCTATCATCTGGATAAGGCCAAGCCGGTTATCAAGAAGAGCCATGAGGTTTATCTAATGGAAGGCTTCATGGATGTAATTGCGGCTTATCGGGCTGGGATTGAAAATGCGGTTGCCTCTATGGGAACAGCTCTGACACCTGAGCATGTCCAGCATCTGAGCAAGTATTGCAAGAAGATTATCCTGTCTTACGATGGAGATAGGGCAGGGCAAGCAGCAACTGCCAAGGCTTTGGATGAGCTGAGAGATATGACGGTGGAAATTGTTCGGATTCCGGATAATTTGGATCCAGATGAATTTCTCGCTAAAAATTCTGAAGAAGATTTGCAGCATTTGCTGAGTAAAACGCGAATAAGTAATGTGGAGTTTCTGCTGCATCATCTGAAACCAGATAATATTGAAAATCTGCAGGCTCAGATTGAGTTTGTAGAGAAGATGGCACCGATTATTGCGAAGACCAAGTCCATCACAGCTCAGAACTCCTATATTTACATGCTGGCTGAGTTGCTGCCTGACTTTGACTATCAGCAGGTGGAGCAGACGGTAAATAACAGCCGACTGGTTGAGCGCTCTAGTCGCAGTCAGGAGGCGCCCACTCAGCAGTCTCAACCAGTCGTCATGCAGTTTTCGCCCTCAAGTCGGCTGAGTCGTCTCATGAAGGCGGAAAATCATATCTTCCACCGCATGATGCATCATCCTTTGATTTTGAACCAATACCGGCTGAGAGAAGACTTTGCCTTTGACTCAGAGGACTTGCAGGTCTTGTATGAGATTTTGCTGGCAAATGGCGAGGTGACACCACAGGATTTGTCCCAGCTGCCGGATCATGTCCAGCAGGCTTGGTACCGCGTTTTAGAAGAAGACTTGCCTGATGAGGTTTTGGAAGATGAATTGAGAGAAGTGGAAGAAACCAGAGAGCGGGAGATTTTGCGCAAGCATAATCAGTTTATTAGTAAGAAGATTCGAGAAGCCTCTCACAGCGGAGATACGGATACAGCCCTGTCCGAGCTGGAGCGCTTGATTGAGCAAAAAAGAAGAATGGAGTAGGAATGGCTACAAAACAAAAAGAAGTAACAACATTAGACGTTCAAATTGCAGAATTTATCCGCAACCACAAGCAGACTGGAGTTGCGACAGATGATGAAATCAATGATCAGTTGGTCATTCCTTTCACTTTGGACGCTGATGGGATTGAGGATTTGCTGCAGCGCATCCAGGATGCTGGTATCTCAATTACAGATAAAGAAGGAAATCCCAGCGCGCGCGTCTTAAATAACGAAGAGGAAGAAGCAGAGCTGACGGATGAAGAGCTCTTGGGCAGCAATTCAGCTAAGGTTAATGACCCAGTCCGCATGTATCTGAAAGAAATCGGGGTTGTGCCGCTTCTCAGCAATGAAGAAGAGCAGGAGTTGGCTATCTTGGTAGAACAGGGAGACTTGGAAGCCAAGCAGCGTCTGGCTGAGGCCAATCTTCGTCTGGTTGTTTCCATTGCCAAGCGCTATGTCGGTCGTGGTATGCAGTTCCTTGACTTGATTCAAGAAGGAAACATGGGGCTGATGAAGGCTGTTGATAAGTTTGACTACACCAAAGGATTTAAGTTTTCAACTTATGCAACTTGGTGGATTCGTCAAGCCATTACCCGTGCGATTGCTGACCAAGCTCGGACTATTCGGATCCCGGTCCATATGGTGGAGACCATTAACAAGCTAGTCCGTGAGCAACGCAATCTCTTGCAGGAATTGGGTCAAGATCCTACGCCTGAGCAAATCGCTGAGCGTATGGATATGACGCCTGACAAGGTTCGTGAGATTCTCAAGATTGCTCAGGAGCCGGTTTCTCTGGAGACGCCTATCGGTGAGGAAGATGACAGTCATCTGGGAGACTTTATCGAAGATGAAGTGATTGAAAACCCAGTCGACTATACAACTCGTGTTGTTCTACGCGAGCAACTGGATGAGGTCTTGGACACACTGACGGACCGTGAGGAAAATGTCCTGCGTCTGCGCTTTGGTCTGGACGATGGGAAAATGCGGACACTGGAAGATGTCGGCAAGGTCTTCAATGTGACTCGTGAGAGGATTCGTCAAATCGAAGCTAAGGCTCTGCGTAAACTCCGCCATCCAAGCCGCAGCAAACCACTCAGAGACTTTATTGAAGATTAAGAATTGAAGAGCGCAACGAGGGGGCAGAGTAGGAAGCGTCAAGCCAGCAATCCTAGCTGAAAAACAAAGGCCCCCTCAAGCTAACTTGAACTTTTGCCATATCTATAAGGAGGATATTGCATGTCAGAAAAAAAATACAGCCCTGAAGAAGTTGAAAAGATTAAAACGCGTATTTTAGAGAGCTTGGAGCAGGTCATCGACCCAGAGTTGGGGATTGATATTGTTAATCTAGGTCTAATCTATGAAATACGTTTTGACGAGACCAATGGGGAAACGGAAATCGATATGACACTAACAACCATGGGATGCCCTCTGGCGGATCTTCTGACTGACCAAATCTATGATGCTATGTCAGATGTTCCAGAGGTTACCAAGACGGATGTTAAGTTGGTTTGGTACCCAGCTTGGACGGTGGAAAAGATGAGCCGTTATGCTCGAATTGCTTTGGGGATTCGCTAAGAACTGATAGTAAGTACTAGCCTGCTGCGTGCAGGCTTTTGCTTTTTTTAGCAGATTCTGTTATAATGTTCCTATTGTCTTGGGGTCGTTACGGATTCGACAGGCATTATGAGGCACATTTTGCGACTCATCTAGCGGATGTAAAACGCCAGTTAAATATAACTGCAAAAAATAACAATTCTTACGCTTTAGCTGCCTAAAAACCAGCCAGCGTGACCCGATTCGGATTGCTTGTGTCTGATGACAGGTCTTATTATGAGCAAGCTACGGCAAAATCTGGTCTAGGGATTTTGTAAGAGAATTATAGACTCGCTTGACTTGGGCTTGAGCTATGTGTCAAAGTTAAGTTAAATCAATACATAGCCTATGGTTGTAGACAAATGTGTTAGCAGGTGTTTGGACGTGGGTTCGACTCCCACCGGCTCCATTATTATTTTCTAAAACTTCTTATAACGTTGTATAGTCAACGTTTTTTCTTTTATCCTTTTTTATATTTCTCAAACCTTTTCAAGAAAAGGAGCTACAAAAGGAGTTGCAAAAAGGAGGTTTCCCTCCTAAAAGTCGATATAGTTTGCAAATCGTTCTCCTATGTCACCTTTTACTTGCTTAATTCATTTTCAGTTTCCAGTGCATGTTAAAAGATGAAATAAGGCGACATATATTGCGAAGAAAGTGGACAGTTGGAGACTAAAATCACTTTGGACGATTTACAAGCTCGCTAGCGTCAAGAATAATTAATTGATATTCGATAAAACGAATGGTGGCATTTAAAAATTTTTTCAAATCTTGCAAATCTTTGTCAGTGTGTCTTCGAACGTAGTGGGTTTCGTCATTTCCAATCCAAGAAGTAGCTTGGGCTAATTGGAGTAATGTTTTATCCTTTATATAGTCTTGAATAACAGAACCTAGTAGTTTCGTTTTGATATTTTCTTTTTCCTCGGGTTGTTGAGAGATTAAAAAATCCTTAATAATAAATTCTAGCGACTTTCGAAGACCAATTCCGACTAAGGTATCATATCCTTCTGCTTCAGCTTTTAAAGCCTCGTTATATGTCTTTACACCTTGAGGAGATAAGGTAGAAATCTCAGAAGTAATTTCGAAGGGGAATTCTTTGAAATAATTTAAATCTCGTGGATAAGTGGTTCCATAATCAGCGATGTAATCGTAAGAATCTACCCAGGCGGATTTACAAGAATTGCAAAATAAAGTCAAAAATAAGATATGTCTATTTTCATCTTTGTAGAATGATGAATCTTTCAAAATAGGTTCTATCCCTTTCCCGCATTTAGGACAGATGTCCGTAACGGTGACTTTAACCTCAGCGTTTGTCCAGTTATCATATTTTGCTGTCATTAACATAAGAATCTCTCCCATCGTTTTATCTTTTATTATACCAAATTTAGAAAAGGAAAGTAAATGAATGAAATATTATTATCTGACAATCTAGCACAGATTGAGTTTGAAATTAATCATTACCTTTCTAAAAGAGGGTAAGTTAGAGAAGATTGATTGTGTTGAGTAAGTCTAAAATGCAATTGTTAGGGAAGTTGGAAAAAGATAAACGATAGGCTCATCTTGTTTGAAGTTATAGAGTTAACTTGTGAGTACAAAAATACCCAATCTGATAATCTAAAGCTTGTTGATGAATTTTCAAAAAGCGATAAAGAAAATGAGTGTCAATATTATTAAAAAAATCTCACACTGTGATTAGACATTGGTTTAAGTAATTTTATTTTTTATGTAGAATTAATATTTAATATCTTTCTAGATACTCCCACCGGCTCCATTATTTTAAAGCTTTTCTAAAACGTTGAGAAATCAGCGTTTTTTGCTTTTGCTATGTTCAGGGAATCTTGATTTCTGTTTGAAAAAGTAATACAATGATGTTAGTGATGACAAAGGAAATATTGGTATTTCTAGTTGCTCAATTTCATAAGTATTAAGGGAAGTTGGATATGAGTTTTTTTAAGAATCTGTTTGGTAAGAAACAAGAACAAGAGGAAGAGAAAGTAGAAAAGGTAGAAGAATCAGTGCTTGATGTGCCTTCTGAAGATCATTTTCCGAGTGAGTGGGGATCTTTCTCAACTTATATTGATGACAAGTTGGCTAGTATCCGTCTGAATCTAGCTCTTGCTGATGAGGCACCCTATCCTCTCTATACCCATGCTATGAGACTCAAGATATCGCTCCTCCAGTACGATGGGGAGACGGGTTTTCCATCTAGTGAAGAGTTTAAGGAGCTGAATGTGATTGAGGATCGGCTTTCTGAGGCTTTGGGTCAGGTCGGTGGCATTCATGTTGGTGTGATTACGACAGATGGAAATATTGAGTTTTACTACTATCTGCAAGACAAGAAAAGCCATCTGGAGCCAATTGCAAACGTGATGCGCGACTTTCCAGACCGCCGCTATGACTCAGCGACCTTGGAAGATGAGGAGTGGAATCAGTACTTTGACTTTCTCTATCCTAATGAATACGAGTATCAGACCATTCTCAACCAGCGGGTCTGGTATCAGCTGGAGCAGGAAGGTGATGACCACACTCAGGAGCGCGAGATTGACCATTTGGCCTATTTTGCGTCTGAGGAAGACCGAGATGGTTTTCTTAAGGAAGTTGAAGCGTTGGGCTATAGCCTTGTATCTGCTGAAAAGATAGAAGATGCGGACAAACCATATCAGCTGCACGTGATTCGTATGGATACGACGGAAATCTTTGATTTGAACCAGAATGTTTGGACTTTGGTTGAATTTGTGAAAAAATTTAACGGAAACTATGGCGGTTGGGGCTGTAATGTGGTATAATGGTTAAAGTTTTTGAGAAAGCTGGGCTTTCTCTTTTGTGGAAGATTACTCAAGAGGCTTAAGAGGCTGTGTTGGAAACGCAGTAGGCGTGTAAAAGCGTGCGTGGGTTCGAATCCCATGTCTTCCGTTATAAGATGCAAGAAACGCTGTTTAGCGTTTTTTTATTGCAATTTATCCTTTGTTAAAGGAGATGAAAGTTGCTTTAATATGAATATTTTTTGGAAATACTTGAAAACAATTTCAGCAAAAAAATAAGTAAATTATTGTTCACTTTATCAAATAGTGTGGTAAAATGGGATTAATGGATTTTTAAAAAGGATATAAATTAAAGGGAGAATTATGTTTTTTAAACGTCAAAAAGGTAAGTACCACGAAGTAGAGCGTGTGACTCGTTTTAAGTTGATTAAATCGGGTAAACATTGGCTGCGTGCTGCAACATCACAGTTTGGCCTTTTTAGATCAATGAGGGGGGGAGGCCTTTCATCGATCGAGCTCAAGGTAACCGAGCAACCAGTTACCGATAAGAAGAGCGGCATAGACTTTTTGAGGGGCATTGTCGCCACGGGGGCCGTCCTGGGCGGTGCTCTTGTGACCAACACAACCGTCCACGCAGAAGAAGACCAGGCTCTGGAAAAAGTCATTGACACGACAGACGTTTTAGCGACACGTGGTGAAACAGTTTTAGGAGAAGAAAGCAGTGCTGCTGAATCAGCAACAGCGACGGCGACGTCTCATACTGAGTCAGAGTCTGTATCAGATACATCCTCAGCCAGTCTCAGTGCGTCTATCTCTGCCAGCACTTCAGTGTCAGAGTCAATGTCGCAGTCTGTCTCTGCTTCTATCAGTGCCAGCACATCTCAATCAGTCTCAGAATCCTTAAGTGTTTCTGAGTCTCTTTCAGTGTCTTCAAGTGCATCTGCTTCAGTCAGAGCTAGTACTAGTCAGCCAACCAGTTCTTCTCAGTCAGTTTCTGCCAGTCAGACCTCTGCATCGTCTGCATCAGAAACCGGCAACTCTACAAGCAACCAGCAGTCTACAGAATCCTCTAGTCAGACTGGGCGTAGAAGAACGCGTCGTGACGTAGCAAATGCTGTTGATACAGAGAGACCTGTCGTTGATTTTCCAGGGGAAATAACTGTTTATCGTGGTGAAAGTTTCGAATTTATTGCGACAGCGACAGATAATTCTAATGCTTTCGATATCGATAAAACGTATGTTCGTTGGTATAACGGTACTGATTCTGGTAAGGGAACTGAATGGATTCAAAAAACTGTCACTCAAGAAGGTAATCAGCTAAAGATTCAAGTTCATGGAAATGTTCCAGTAAATACAGTTATTGGTGACTATACTCGTTATGTTATGGTTACTGATGCAGCAGGGAACCAAAACGTTTCTAATGAGGAATTTTCAGCTGCTGTTGCAAACAAGGACAGAATTCTTAATGGTCAGTTTAGGATTGTCATTCGATACAGACCAAATCTTCCAGAGAATACTGTATTAGTCAACAACCCAAATCAATTATCTGAAACTGAAAAAAATCAGGTCAGAGAAGCAATTAAGCAGAATAATCCAAACTTAAGACCACAAGATGTTGCAGGTAACAATTTAAATACTGCTATTTCCGTTTCTAATAATGGTACGACTACTATAACATTCAGAGATAGGCGGACGGCTACCGTTGAGGGCAGTAAATTGGTAGATACAAGAGAAGGAAGTACTTCCAAATCTGCAAGCACCTCCGCATCCGTCAGCGCCTCTACCTCAACAATCGCATCTATTGCGGAAAGTAAGTCAGCCTCTGCTAGTGCCTCAACTTCAGCAAGTAGTTCCGCATCTATAAGTACTTCTGCGTCAATTAAGACCTCTGCGTCCACTAGCGCATCGGTAAGTGCAAGTACATCCGCGTCCACGAGTGCATCTGTAAGTGCAAGCACCTCCGCGTCAACTAGCGCATCAGTAAGCGCCAGCACGTCCGCGTCTACAAGTGCATCAATATCTACAAGTAGTTCCGCATCGACTAGTGCATCTACAAGTGCAAGTACCTCGGCCTCAACCAGCGCGTCCGTAAGTGCCAGCACGTCCGCGTCGACGAGTGCGTCAGTATCCGCAAGCACCTCGGCTTCAACGAGTGCGTCTGTATCCGCAAGTACATCCGCATCCACGAGTGCATCAGTAAGTGCAAGCACGTCCGCTTCAACGAGCGCGTCTGTATCCGCAAGCACGTCCGCTTCAACGAGTGCATCCGTAAGTGCCAGCACGTCCGCTTCGACGAGTGCATCCGTAAGTGCAAGTACGTCCGCCTCAACGAGCGCATCCGTAAGTGCAAGTACCTCTGCGTCGACGAGTGCCTCTGTAAGTGCAAGTATGTCTGCGTCAACCAGTGCATCAGTAAGTGCCAGCACGTCCGCATCGACGAGTGCATCAACCAGTGCAAGTACCTCAGCATCGACGAGTGCATCTGTGAGTGCAAGTACGTCAGCCTCAACGAGTGCGTCTGTAAGTGCAAGTACATCCGCCTCAACGAGTGCATCCGTAAGTGCCAGCACGTCCGCTTCGACGAGTGCATCCGTAAGTGCAAGTACGTCAGCCTCAACGAGTGCGTCCGTAAGTGCCAGCACGTCCGCGTCCACAAGCGCATCCGTATCCGCAAGTACGTCAGCATCGACCAGCGCCTCAGTAAGTGCAAGTACATCTGCATCGACTAGCGCGTCCGTAAGTGCGAGCACCTCGGCTT
>CAUUZZ010000021.1:0-35357 GCA_963549775.1 Streptococcus sanguinis
GAGGGGAAAAAATGACGGCTGAGGAAGCTGTTTTTGTACTCTCAAGATTTAAGTAACTGTACAACGTATAGCCGTAATCAATCGCATGCTGCTGAGTTTTTGTACTCTCAAGATTTAAGTAACTGTACAACGTAAATAATTGGAGAGGTTAATTATATGAGGTTTTTGTACTCTCAAGATTTAAGTAACTGTACAACTTAAAAGTTTTTCGTAAAGTAGAGGTACTTGTTTTTGTACTCTCAAGATTTAAGTAACTGTACAACTCAACCCGCGGCATAGAAGCGGCTAATCGGGTTTTTGTACTCTCAAGATTTAAGTAACTGTACAACAAGGTTAAGGCATAGCAACCTACTTATAAGGTTTTTGTACTCTCAAGATTTAAGTAACTGTACAACACAGGGGTTGCTCAACCTGTTATTGCTAGGTGTTTTTGTACTCTCAAGATTTAAGTAACTGTACAACCGAAACTTAAAAGTGATGTCCCCGATGCTCGTTTTTGTACTCTCAAGATTTAAGCAACTGTACAACAGCTTACTATAGACCAGATAGCGTTGTTCTGTTTTTATTATAGTTTAGGATAGAGAGGAATCTGTAATGTTTTATCATAAAAAGGACTGTTTTATTCAGTCCTCTTATTTTCTATTTCCCCAAGCAGAATTGGCTGAAGAGTTGGGTGATGAGTTCGTCTGGTGCGGCGTCACCGGTGATTTCGCCGAGGATTTCCCAGGTCCGGGTCATATCGACTTGGAGAAGATCTACCGGCATACCCATTTCCAATCCTTGGTTGACGGCTTGCAGACTTTCCAGGGCTTTTTCAATCAAGGAGATATGGCGGGCGTTGGACAGGTAGGTGGCATCTTGCTCGACAATACCAGCATTTTCAAAGAAGAGCTGATTGATGCGTTCTTCAATTTTATCGATATTATGATTGTGAAGGACAGAAATCTTGATAGTATCAGCTGGCAGCTGATCCAGTTCAATCTTTTCTTCAAGGTCGGTCTTGTTAAGCAGGACAATGCGATTGCTGTCTCGGCTGATTTCTAGCAACTGGCGATCTTGGTCTGTCAGAGGCTCGCTGGCATTGAGAACCAAGAGAACCAAGTCCGCTTCCTGCAGGGCTTTTTTAGAGCGCTCAACTCCAATCTGTTCTACAAGGTCGTCGGTTTCCCGAATGCCTGCGGTATCGATGAGCTTGAGCGGCACGCCCTTGATATTGACATACTCCTCGATCACATCACGAGTTGTCCCCTCAATATCAGTCACAATGGCCTTGTCCTCGCGCAGGAGATTGTTGAGCAGGCTGGACTTGCCAACATTAGGCCGGCCGATGATAGCAGTGGAAATGCCTTCGCGTAAAATCTTGCCTCGTCGTGCAGTATTGAGGAGATTGCTCAGCAATGCTTCGAACTCAGCTGTTTTTTCTCGCATCAGCTGGGTCGTCATTTCTTCCACGTCGTCGTATTCAGGATAGTCAATATTGACCTCGACCTGAGCCAGTGTGTTGAGGATTTCCTGACGGGTATTGTTGATAAGGTTAGATAGAGAGCCATCCAGCTGCTTGACAGCATTGTTCATGGCTTTATCGGTTTTGGCTCGGATGATGTCCATAACGGCCTCGGCCTGAGTCAAATCTACGCGCCCATTGAGAAAGGCCCGCTTGGTAAACTCACCAGGCTCAGCCATTCTAGCTCCCTCGCGGATAGCCAGCTGCAGGATTTCATTGGTGACCGCGATTCCGCCGTGGGTATTTATCTCAATGATATCCTCGCGCGTGAAGGTCTTGGGAGAGCGCATAGCACCAAGCATGACCTCGTCCAGAATTTCCTGATTTTGTGGGTCAACGATATGACCGTAGTTGAGCGTGTGGCTTTCCACTTTGCTTAGATTTTTCCCTTTGAAGATTTTTTGGGCAATAGCAAAGCTGTCAGTCCCGCTTAGTCTGACAATGCCGATGGCCCCTTCGCCAAGAGGCGTAGAAATCGCAGCGATTGTATCAAATTCTCTGGTAATCATACTGTATTTTCCTTGTGTTTTAAAATCAATTACCCTAATTGTAACGCAAAAATCAAGGAGGAGCAAGGCTTTCGATTATCAAGCGGAAGGAATGAAATTTAGGCATGGCAAAGAAAACACTTTCATAACAGGGTGAATCATGATATAATAAAAGTAGTGTGATTCGAGGAGGTGCTATGGAAAATCTAAAGAAACTGGCAGGAATCAAGGCTGCTGAGTTCGTGACAGATGGTATGGTAGTTGGACTTGGAACAGGTTCGACCGCTTATTATTTTGTCGAAGAGATTGGCCGTCGTATAAAAGAAGAAGGACTACAGATTACAGCTGTTACGACTTCCAGTGTCACTAGCAAACAGGCTGAAGAGCTGGGCATTCCGCTCAAGTCTATCGATGATGTGGATCAGGTGGATGTCACTGTTGATGGTGCTGATGAGGTTGATTCAGCTTTTAACGGTATCAAGGGCGGTGGCGGCGCACTTCTCATGGAGAAAGTCGTGGCGGTTCCTACTAAGCACTATATCTGGGTGGTCGATGAGAGCAAGATGGTAGAGAAGCTAGGTGCCTTCATGCTACCAGTAGAAGTTGTTCAGTATGGTGCCGAGCAGCTCTTTCGTCGCTTTGAGAGTGCGGGCTATAACCCAGCCTTTCGTCAGAAAGACGGTCAGCGTTTTGTTACGGACATGCAGAATTTCATTATCGACCTAGACCTTGGCGTGATTGAAGATCCTATTGCATTTGCACAGGAGTTAGATCATGTGGTTGGTGTCGTGGAGCATGGACTGTTTAATCAAATGGTAGACAAGGTCATTGTTGCTGGAAAATCGGGTCTTCAAGTTTTAGAGACCAATAAATAGAAAGAGGTATTTTATGCCAAAATTTAATCGTATTCACTTGGTAGTCATGGACTCAGTTGGTATCGGTGCCGCACCAGATGCTAATAATTTTGTCAATGCAGGGGTACCAGATGGTGCTTCAGATACTCTGGGACATATTTCCAAAACGGTAGGACTGAATGTGCCAAATATGGCTAAGATTGGTCTAGGAAATATCGAGCGTCCTGTTCCTTTGAAGACAGTTCCTCAAGAAGAAAATCCTAGCGGCTACTATACCAAGCTGGAAGAAGTATCGCTTGGAAAAGACACGATGACAGGACACTGGGAAATCATGGGTCTCAATATTACTGAGCCTTTTGATACTTTCTGGAATGGCTTCCCAGAAGAAATCCTGACTCAGATTGAAGAGTTTTCTGGTCGCAAGGTCATTCGTGAGGCTAACAAGCCATACTCTGGTACAGCAGTCATTGATGACTTTGGTCCTCGTCAGATGGAAACAGGCGAGCTGATTATCTACACCTCTGCTGACCCAGTATTGCAAATCGCGGCACACGAAGAAGTGATTCCTTTGGAAGAGCTCTATCGTATCTGTGAATTCGCCCGCTCTATTACCTTGGAACGCCCTGCACTTCTGGGACGTATTATCGCTCGTCCTTATGTAGGTGAGCCAGGTAACTTCACTCGTACAGCCAACCGTCACGACTATGCAGTTTCTCCTTTTGAGCCAACTGTGCTTGACAAGCTCAATGAAGCTGGAATTGATACTTATTCTGTTGGTAAGATTAATGATATCTTCAACGGCGCTGGAATCAATCATGACATGGGACACAATAAGTCTAACAATCATGGTGTAGATACTTTGGTCAAAGCACTGAAAGACGAAAACTTCAAAGAAGGTTTCTCATTTACCAACTTGGTAGACTTTGATGCTCTTTATGGTCACCGCCGTGATCCACATGGCTACCGTGACTGCCTGGAAGAGTTTGATGCTCGCATCCCAGAAATCATTGAAAATATGCGTGAAGATGATTTGCTCATGATTACTGCTGACCATGGTAATGACCCAACTTATGCCGGAACTGACCACACTCGTGAGTACATTCCGCTCTTGGTCTTCGGAAAATCGCTGAGCGGTCATGGTCATATTCCTGTTGGACACTTTGCGGATATATCAGCTACTGTTGCTGAAAACTTTGGAGTGGACAAGGCGATGATCGGTGAAAGCTTCTTGGACAAATTGGTATAAGCATAATAAGAGAGTGAGAGAAAAATTTATGACAACATTATCGGAAAAAATCAAAGCAACAGCAGCCTTCTTGAAAGAAAAAGGTATGACAGAACCTGAATTTGGTCTGATTTTGGGATCTGGTTTGGGAGAATTGGCTGAAGAAATCGAAAATGCCGTTAGTCTTGATTATGCGGATATTCCAAACTGGGGCCGCTCAACTGTTGTTGGCCACGCTGGTAAATTAGTCTATGGAGACTTGGCAGGACGAAAAGTCTTGGCACTGCAAGGCCGTTTCCACTTTTATGAAGGAAATTTTTTAGAAATCGTTACTTTCCCAGTGCGTGTGATGAAGGCTCTTGGTGCGACAGGTGTTATTGTTACTAATGCTGCCGGCGGAATCGGCTATGGTCCTGGTACGCTTATGGCGATTACTGACCACATCAATATGACTGGTCAAAATCCTTTGATTGGTGAAAACTTGGATGAATTTGGTCCACGTTTCCCTGATATGTCTAAATCTTACACTCCAGAATATCGTGCAACTGCTCATCAAGTCGCTGATAAGCTTGGCATTAAGCTTGATGACGGTGTCTATATTGGTGTTACCGGTCCGACTTACGAAACGCCTGCAGAAATCCGTGCTTATAAGACGCTCGGAGCAGATGCAGTCGGCATGTCTACTGTTCCTGAAGTGATTGTAGCAGCACATTCTGGTTTGAAAGTCCTTGGGATTTCATGCATTACAAACTTTGCTGCTGGGTTCCAAGAAGAGCTAAATCATGAGGAAGTGGTTGAAGTAACAGAACGTGTCAAAGGTGATTTTAAACGACTGCTTAAAGAAACACTTGCTGAATTGTAAAAAAATGTTGAAAGGCGTAGTGTCTGGGTTGGTAATTAAACCCGGAATAGCCTTTCTATCTATGCTGATAAAATCATTAAACTCAAGAAAGGTAGAGTGAGTTGTTCAGATTTGAAAACAATCGGAAAACTATCTTTCAAATAAATACAGAAAGGAAGGGCGTCTGAGTTTGAATTGAACTCGGGCTAGTCTTTCTATGGAATATTAAAATTAAGAAAGAAAGGAATTGAACCCGCCCTAAAAGCGGTGGGAAAAAGATAGATGGTCTTGCGAGTATCGCTCACTGCGACCATCTCCTATTTTCCCTTTGTTTTTGACGGGTTTGGTATCTTAACTATGTCTATTCATATTTCTGCTAAGCCAGGTGAAATTGCGGATAAAATTCTTCTTCCAGGGGATCCGCTTCGTGCGAAATTTATTGCGGAGAATTTCCTAGAAGATGCTGTTTGCTTCAATGAAGTCCGTAACATGTTTGGTTATACAGGTACTTACAAAGGGGAGCGTGTATCTGTTATGGGGACAGGGATGGGAATGCCATCAATCTCTATCTACGCGCGTGAGCTGATTGTTGATTACGGTGTGAAAAAGCTGATCCGTGTTGGAACAGCGGGCTCGTTAAACAAGGATGTCCATGTCCGCGAATTGGTTTTGGCGCAGGCAGCTGCAACTAACTCCAACATTATCCGTAATGACTGGCCACAGTATGATTTCCCACAAATCGCTAGCTTTGATTTACTAGATAAGGCCTATCATATCGCCAAAGATCTCGGTATGACGACTCACGTTGGAAACGTCTTGTCGTCTGATGTCTTTTACTCAAACTACTTTGAAAAGAATATTGAGCTTGGTAAATGGGGAGTTAAAGCTGTTGAAATGGAAGCTACGGCACTTTACTATCTGGCTGCTCAACACCATGTGGATGCTCTTGCTATCATGACCATTTCTGATAGCTTGGTCAATCCTGAAGAGGATACGACAGCAGAAGAGCGTCAAAATACCTTTACCGATATGATGAAGGTTGGTTTGGAAACCTTGATTGCAGAAGCATGAAAGTAGATGTCAAAGAAGCCATTCTCTTTGCTATTTCTCGCTATGACTATGCTTATGCTCATAAACTAGCTGAGCGAGCAGGAAGCAGTGTCCAGTCTGACTTGGTCCTTCTTCTTGAGGCTTTATCGGAGCGAAGAGAGCTCAACATCCAATCTATGATGAATCTAAAGTTGAAAATCACTGGGTCTGACCTAGCTGATTTTCAGCTTTTTTGCCATGAAAATGAAGAGGATGAGCAGCTAGTTAATTACCTTTATGATCTGGAAGCCAAGCTGAGAAATGAACAGCTGATAGACTTTATCAGAGCAGTTAGTCCAGCTATTTATCGGATTTTTATGCGGCTGATTCGCATGCAAATACTGGATATTGAGAGCTATATTCATAATTCGCGAGGAGCTAGTTACGACCGTTGGAAGTTTGAAAAGATGCGACATTCTGATAATCCTGTCCTGCAAAATTTTCATGCGGAAAGCACGGTTAATTCTTCTAGTTTGACGGAGATGATTTTGCAGTTGAATTTGCCTGAATCTGTCAAAGAATCAGCACAGCAGCTAAGAGAGTTAGAAAAGTCAGTCCGCAATCCCCTAGCTCATCTTATCAAGCCATTCGATGAGGAAGAATTGCACAGGACGACAGGTTTCTCATCTCAGCACTTTATGGAGCTTCTGATTGATTTGGCGCAGGAGACAGGCATAGTTTATCAGAGGGAACCTTTTTACTTTGACCGAGCGAATGCGGTCATAGAAAGTCTCTTATAAGGAGTAGCAGGATGGATAAGATTGCAAGGCTGCAAGAATTAATAGACCAAAGCCAGAATATCGTCTTTTTCGGTGGGGCGGGTGTTTCGACTGAGTCCAATATTCCAGACTTCCGCAGTTCAGATGGGATATACAGCGTCAAGCTGGGACAGCATTTTTCAGCAGAGCAGCTGGTTTCTCACACTATGTTTGAGCGCTATCCGCAGGAGTTTTTTGACTTTTACAAGAAGTACCTACTCTATCCAGAGGCTAAGCCCAATGCAGCACATGTCTACTTGGCTGACTTGGAGAAGGCAGGCAAGCTCAAGGCTGTGGTGACTCAAAATATCGATAGCTTGCATGAGACGGCTGGATCGAAAAGTGTCCTTAAGCTTCACGGCAGTGCGGACAGAAATTTTTGTCTGAATTGTCAGCGATTCTACGATTTGGATGGCTTTCTGGCTCTGCACGGTACCATTCCTCACTGCCTTGACTGTGGCGGTATTGTCAAGCCAGATGTGACTCTCTATGAAGAACCTCTAGATATGGATGTTTTCCAGCAGGCTGCTCAAGCTATCCATCAAGCAGATCTACTGATAATCGGCGGCACGTCCTTAGTCGTCTATCCCGCAGCCAGCCTCATCCAGTACTTTGCAGGTAAGCATCTGGTCGTCATCAACAAAACCAGTATCCCGCAAGACAAGCAGGCAGACCTGGTCATTGAAGGTAAAATAGGGGAAGTATTGGGGAAGTATTGGGGAAGTTGAAATAATAGAAAAACACCTAAAAATAGCTGTAAAAAGTTTTTTTCAGATGTTTTTTCGACTGAAAGGAATCTTCTATAGAAATTCTTGTGACTATGCTATAATAAGATAAAGAACTCAGGAGACCTCTATGAAGAAATTAAATGGGAAGAAGAAGTTGATTTTAGCTGGAGTTATTTTTGTAGTGATTGGATATATTGGATTGCGCTACTACTTTAAGCCAGAATGGTTTGATTCAGAGAATATCTATTATACTGTATATAATTATAAAGTAACCGATATCAAACCTAAGAAAAAAATAGTTAAAGACTTAAATATTGAATTTGTGCATGACAAGTCTGAAGAAGCACCTCAAAACCAAGAATGGACTGAGAAGACTTTATCAAATTGGAACGAGTATTATGAAAAACAAATTTTACATGTTACTTTTACTGATGGTAGCCAGTCAGATATTCCGATAGTAGAGACTTCTGAAATTGGTCCGGCTTTCAGCAAGAAGTTATTTAATGATTCTATTTATCAAAAATTGAGTTGGCGTTTTCCAGAATATAAGTTACCTGATAACGATGAACATCCTAGGGACTTGGTAGACGTATTACTTTTTCTTTATGTAGGTGATACACTATATCAAGTTCCAGAAGCCACTAGCATGATTTCTTATCAGTTGAAAAATCCTAAAACTGGCAAAATGCAGACTTATTATGAATATGGAAGTAAACCTGACTTTAACTGGACCCCGATTTTCTTTATTAGATCGAAAAAACTTTTAGATGATAAATTAGATTTTTTTGATGATTATCAAAATCACTACAGAGGGAACTACTGGGAAAGAAGATATGAAATTTATGAAAATAGATTGTCTCATACACCAAATTCTTATTACTTCAGAATATTTTACTCAGAGGAGTTGACTAACTTACCTTTAAGCGTTAGCACAACGGGGAGTCAGTTTAAAATGACCATTACGCATTCTTATGTTGTGGAACGTCTTAACGATGACGATTACAAGGTGAAATCGACTTCCAAAACTTACACAGATGAAAACAAGGATGAATACATATCCGAAGTTTTAAATCAAAATAAAAAAGAATCCAGATAGCTTAAGCTAAGCATCTGGATTTTTAAGTATTAAGGATATAATTTCGTGAGAGAAAATTTAAATATACTTGAAATCGTTGAAATATCATCGAAACTGGTTCTACTATTAAGTGCTTTTATTTCCTCTCTATCTATTGAAAAACTTATAGATTTTTCTTCTGGTTCTTTCTGTGAGGTATTTCTAATCATAGTTGGTATTTCAGCAATAACCTTCTTGAAGATTTTTTTGTAATCATTACCCAGCTCTTTTTTTAATTGATTTTCTCTCTCATCTATCCTTTTATTTAACTCTTCCATATCTGGCTCACCCCATTTATACGTAATAGTAAATGAATATTTTTCATCGTTAGCTTCAGTCATTTCTATACCATAGTTCGTCCAGTTTTTTATATAAGTTTCCCAATATGCTTGAACAATAGCTTTGTTTTCCTTATTTGATGGAATATAATATGGTGAGATATTAGCATATATCCTATCAGATTTATATTTAATGATATTTTCAGTCAATTCATCTTTTATACCAGTCTTTAGATAGTTTCTAATATAAGTCTTAACAATCTTATCATCACTTTTTATATATGCTTTTTTTGAGGGAGTATTAAAGTTGGCACTATATTCTGCGTTCTTGACACCATTATATACAACTCTATACTTAGTGTTCGCTTTTCCTGAAAACCAAATTTGAATATCATCGCTTGAATATTCGGCAGAAGTAGAGTAAAAATCTATAATAGGTACTTGTGTTCCTTTATCATCATATATATTAAAATCTGATTCAGAAACATAGTCTACTTCTTTTATATTGAATTTTACATAAAAGTTGTTTTCGGCTTCTTCTAGGCTTTTAACAGGATTTTCAGTATTAAAAAAACCACTGCCACTCTTTTTAATAGTGATAGTCGGGACAGGCTTAATCAAAGTAGGGATAGGGTGTATGTTGAAGTAAGTAATTATTCCGAGAAGAATAAGAATAATACATCCCCAAAATAATTTAGCGTGACGTTTTGACTTCATTCAGTCTCCTTATGCATTTTATTTAAAATAGTTATTAATCTATTTATCAAACTTCACTTCCTCAATCAGATACTCAATGAACCGCTCTCCCATTTTGGACAGGCTGGCTTTTTCATGCTGGATGTAGACCAGTTCAATCGGATCATCAATGTCCAGTGGGATTGACACGATATTATCTCCGTTGAGGTTGCTGTTTAGAATACCGGTTGCAATTGTGTAGCCGTCTAAACCAATCAAGAGGTTAAAGAGGGTTGCTCGGTCACTGACGACGATAGACTTTTTATGGTGTTCCTGAGAGAGAATTTCCTCAGAAAAGTAGAAGGAGTTGTGGGTCCCCTGGTCATAGCTTAGATAGGGGAAGTTTTCTAAGTCAGATAATTGAACCAGTTTTTTCTTGGCCAGCGGATTGGACTTGCTGACAAAGATATGGGGTTGCGCAGTGAAGAGGTGAGTTGCAATCAGATGATTGTCATCCAGCATCTTGGATAGGACATCGCGGTTGTAGCTATTGAGAAAGAGGACGCCGATTTCGCTGCGGAAGTTTTTTACGTCGTCAATAATTTCCCAAGTTCGAGTTTCCCGCAAAAAGAGTTCGTATTTCTCCATATCGCTTTTTTTAAGCAGGGAGACAAAGGCATTGACCACAAAGGCATAGTGCTGGGCAGAAACGCTGAAAAGCTCGCGGTGGGCGACAGGGTTTTTGTATCGCTCCTCTAGGAGCTGAGTCTGCTCAACCACCTGCCGGGCATAAGAAAGAAACTCCATGCCGTCCTTGGTTAAGGTAATTCCTTTGGGATTGCGAATGAAAATCTCGATACCCATTTCATTTTCCAAATCCCGCACAGCATTGGACAAACTAGGCTGGGTAATGAAAAGCTGTTTGGCAGCTTCGTTCATACTGCCAGTCTCGACAATTTTGATAATATAATGTAACTGTTGAATTCTCATAGGACTATTTTATCACAAACTGGGGATTTTTTCCTGATAAATCAGAAGATTAGAAAATGTTTGCTTGCTAAAATTGCCTGTGCTAGAATGAAGGAAATAAGGAGGACGATATGGATAAAGATGATGATTATAAGAATCGTTCAGTGGTTTTACCAATTGCAATTTTTATCGTATTTATGATAATTTGCATAATGATTGCATTTGGGAATGTGCTATTTATGTGGGGGATTAAGTCTGCTTATGAGAATCTTGGGCAAAGCAGTACCACCTCATCTCTTCGTCAAAAATCGTCAGACGAGCTTCAGTTAGAAGAGAAAGTCTTAGATAAAGGAAACTATGGCTTCAGGTGGTCAACTGACGAAATAATTAATCTGCAAATTAAGGATACTGCTGCTGGTCAAACTGGAGCTTCTTTGGATGAAGTGCTGGAAAAACATGGCAAAGCTACTGACTTTTTTTATAGTGAAATAGATGACAATATTGAATTAACTTATTTTAGTGCGGCTAATCAAGACTATCATAGAAGCAATTTAAGTTTGACATTTGAAAAAAATGGGTCAAACTATCATCTTATTAGGAAGAGTGCGCATATTATTGATGAACTATATCCAAGTTTACCAAAGGAAGATAGTTCCCATCTCTGGACAAAGGATGAAATTTCCAGTTTACAAGTTCGTGACGAGAGTACAGGCAAACCCGGTATGTCTTATGAAGAAATCATTCAATTGTTCGGACTTCCTCAGGAATCAGAAGTCTTCATTTCTCACTTAGATTCAGAAAGTAGTCAGTATATTGGCTTAGATCTTAGATACCTAACATCAGATGAAGTTTATAAAAATGAATGGGTTCATCTAACTTTACATCGTGAAGAAGACGGAATTTACCGTTTAACGATAGCAGATAGCCACATTGAGAGAACAGAAAGATAAAGGGGATAATGGCTCTCTTTCAGCACAAAAAACAAGCAGACAGGTTATTCCGAATAATAGTCAGATACCGAACGAAAAAGTGATAGAGTATCCTTGATTTTCAAGAGGCAGGAGGATGGCAGCTTTTGTCTAGCAGATGCAAGAAGTGAATTTGACAAAAGCTGGTAATGCTTCGATTCATTAGTGACATGAAAATTCTGATATTTTATGCCTTGACATTCCTCATCTCTAACGATATAATGTTTACAATTTAACCTTTAATCAAGTCCAGTGAGGCTGCAAGGTGAGAAAAACGATATAAGAGGCAGTTGACTGCCTTGTTTTTTGCGAAACCTTGCTGTGGCAAGGTTTTTTTGTAGAAAGTGAGGTTGTCATGGTTAGTGACAGTTGTAAAAAGAGATTTGGCAAAATTATGCTGGAGCAGATGGAGCTGCTGGAGCCAGTAGAGATTGCGCCTAATATTTTTTCCATGCTCCTAAAGGGCCAAATGGTCAGCCAGATGCAGGCTGGGCAGTTTTTACATATTCGGGTACCAGATGACAGCAAGCTTTTGCGCCGGCCTATCTCGATTGCAGAGATTGATTGTGATAATCTGACTTGTCGCATCATCTATCGGATAGAAGGTGGCGGGACAGCTATTTTTTCTCAACTTCCAGTTGGCTCGTTTCTTGATGTTATGGGTCCTCAGGGAAATGGCTTTGATTTGAGTCCTGTAAGGGAAGGTGACCACGCTTTGATTATCGGTGGTGGGATTGGTGTCCCTCCTTTGCTTGAGGTTGCTAAAGAATTGCATGCCAAGGGAGCTCAAGTGACAGCTGTATTGGGATTCGCTGATAAATCTGTTGTCATTTTGGAAGCAGAAATGAAAAAATACGCTGATGTCATTGTCACGACGGATAACGGTTCTTATGGTCGTCAGGGCTATGTATCAGCCGTTGTGGATGAGTTGTCTCAAGACTATGCGGCTGTTTATTCCTGTGGTGCGCCAGCTATGCTTCAGTATGTGGATCGTAAGTTTCAGGACCATCCGCATGCTTATCTCTCCATGGAGTCTCGTATGGCGTGTGGTATGGGCGCCTGCTATGCCTGCGTAGTTCATGTTGCAGGTCAGGACGAGTCGGTCAATAAGCGCGTTTGTGAAGACGGGCCGGTCTTTGAGACGGGCACGATTATTGTCTAGGAGGGGAAAGAATGAGTGACCAACGTTTAAGAGTTTCCTTGCCAGGCTTGGACCTGAAAAATCCAATTATTCCAGCATCTGGTTGCTTTGGCTTCGGTCAGGAATATGCCAAATACTATGATCTAGACTTGCTAGGCTCTATCATGATAAAGGCTACGACTTTGGACCCCCGCTTTGGCAATCCCACTCCGCGTGTGGCAGAAACGCCAGCTGGTATGCTCAATGCCATTGGCCTGCAAAATCCAGGTGTTGAGGTTGTTCTAGCTGAAAAACTGCCCTGGCTGGAAAAGCATTATCCCGACCTTCCAATCATCGCTAATGTAGCAGGCTTTTCCAATCAAGAATATGCCATGGTAGCTGGGAAAATTTCTCAAGCCCCCAATGTCAAGGCTATTGAGCTCAATATCTCTTGTCCTAATGTTGACCATGGCAATGCTGGACTTTTGATTGGCCAAGTTCCAGAGTTGGCTTTCGAAGCAACCAAGGCAGCAGTAGAAACTTCTGCTGTACCAGTCTATGTCAAATTGACTCCGAGTGTGGCAGACATCACTCAGGTAGCCAAGGCTGTTGAAGGCGCTGGTGCTGCTGGTTTCACCATGATTAATACCTTAGTAGGTATGCGGTTTGACTTGAAGTCGCGCAAGCCTATTATCGCTAATGGCACTGGTGGCATGTCTGGTCCGGCTGTCTTTCCTGTAGCTCTCAAGCTGATCCGTCAAGTGGCGCAGGCAAGCAAACTTCCCATTATTGGTATGGGAGGAGTTGATTCTGCGGAGGCTGCTCTGGAGATGTTTATAGCAGGCGCTTCAGCCATTGGGGTTGGCACTGCCAATTTCACGGATCCATATGCCTGCCCGACCATCATTGAAGATCTGCCTGAGATTATGGATAAATACGGCATCGAAAGTCTTGAAAGCTTACGAAAAGAAGTTCGAGAGAATTTGCTTTAAAGTTACATTTTTACTTGACAATCCTGCTGTGAAATTATAGAATGAACTAAATATAACCTTTAAAGAAGTCCAGAGAGGCTACTAAGGTACATACGTTTGAATGGCAGATACTGCCACATTTTCGTGTAACCTTGCTCTCGGGCAAGGTTTTTTCTATGTCTCTGAGGCTAACCTGAAGGTTGGTTTTGAGATATAAATGCCTAATGGACTTTTTTGAAGATAATAATTTAAAAGGAGATTTTCCCCTCATGCGTGAAGAACGGCCTATTATCGCCCTCGACTTTCCATCTTTTGACGATGTCAAAGATTTCTTGGAGCATTTTCCGGAAGATGAAAAACTCTATGTCAAAATCGGTATGGAATTCTTCTATGCCATCGGTCCAGAAATCGTTCATTATCTGAAATGTATTGGACACAGTATTTTCTTAGATCTGAAACTACACGACATTCCCAATACGGTTCGCTCAGCCATGTCTGTCTTAGGTACTTTTGGTATCGACATGGTGACGGTCCATGCAGCGGGTGGTGTGGAGATGATGAGCGAAGCTAAGAAGGTCTTGGGGGATAAGGCTAAGTTGGTTGCTGTGACCCAGCTGACCTCGACCAGTGAGGAAGATATGCGGGATTGCCAAAACATCCAGACTACGGTTCAGGAGTCTGTTGTCAATTACGCTCGCAAGGCCAAAGAAGCTGGTTTGGATGGCGTAGTTTGCTCAGCTCAAGAAGTTGAACTGATTAAGGCGGCTACTGCAAATGACTTTCTATGTGTGACGCCGGGGATTCGGCCAGCTGGAGCGGAAATCGGAGACCAGAAACGGGTCATGACTCCGCAGGAAGCCCATCAAATCGGCAGTGATTACATTGTAGTAGGTCGTCCGATTATCCAAGCTGAGAATCCTTGGGATGCTTATCACGAGATTAAGAAGCAGTGGAATAGCTAGGAAAAACAAGAGATTCGAATTAAATCGTTTATAAAAATTAACAGCATCATAAAATTTCAAATTTATAAGGAGAAAAAATGACTTTAGCAAAAGAGATTGCGCGTGATTTATTGAAAATCAAAGCTGTGTATTTGAAGCCAGAAGAGCCTTTTACATGGGCGTCGGGCATCAAGTCACCTATATATACGGATAACCGTGTGACCTTGGCTTATCCAGAGACTCGGACCTTGATTGAGGATGGTTTCGTTGAAAAGATTCGGGCGGAATTTCCAGATGTAGAAGTCATTGCTGGAACTGCGACAGCAGGTATTCCTCACGGAGCTATTATTGCAGATAAAATGAACCTGCCATTTGCTTATATCCGCAGCAAACCAAAAGATCACGGAGCGGGCAATCAAATCGAAGGTCGCGTAGTGCCTGGACAGAAGATGGTTGTCATTGAAGACTTAATCTCGACTGGCGGTTCGGTCTTGGATGCTATCGCTGCCGCTAAACGTGAAGGTGCGGACGTGATTGGCGCAGCGGCCATCTTTACCTATGAGCTGCCAAAGGCAGAAAAGAACTTCAGTGAAGCGGGTGTGAAATTAGTGACCCTTTCTAACTACACTGAGCTAATCACTCTGGCTGAAGCAGAGGGTTATGTCAGTCCAGAGGGCTTGGCCTTGCTTGAGAAATTTAAGCATGACCAAGAAAATTGGCAGTCCTAGACCGAATAGAAATAAAATGATCTGACTCTTATTCAGGTCATTTTTCAGTAAAACGTCCTTGTACTGCCTTTAAAAATGGCTTAAAGTCTCGGCGTTTGGTATAATAGAGCTATGTCTAAGATTTATCATCTATCCTTTTCGATATTACAGAAAGTTATGCTGGTTACGGCTGTTCACTGGTTTCTGATTGCCATCTGGCATGTTGCAGAGCTGAATAGTATAGCTATAATTGCCTTTGCTGGCTTGGCTTATCTGGCCTATCGCTATCGGAATTTGCTAGAAAAAGCTTATCATTGGCTGATGCAGCATAAACTTCTTATTATGCTAGCCGCCTTTATTTTTCAGCTGATTATGCTCTTTTCAGCAGAGCTTTTAATTAGGCGGGATGCAGCAGTAGTCTTTACAGGGGCTTTCAAAACTCTGAAAGAAAGTTCCATTTCCAGCTATTTGACCCGCAACCCTAACAATGTCTCACTCTTTCTTTACGAGCGTTTTTTCTTTAATGTATTTGGGGAATCTGGTCTATGGGTCATGCAGGCCTTGAATATTGTTTATACTAACGTAACGGCCTTGATTCTCTATAAGGGCTGCCAAAAGTATTTTTCACAAAAAACTGCAGATGCTGTCTTTAGTCTTTATGTGCTTTTACTGGGCTTTTCTCCTTATTTCTTTTCAATGTATACGGATATTCCGCCCCTGCCTTTCATTAGTTTGCAGATTTTCCTAGTTCTTGGATTGCTGAAGGGAGAGGAAACCAGTCGACAGCTGGTTTGGCGAAGTATCTTGCTTGGGCTAATGACTAGTCTAGCTTTCTTCTTTAGGCCAACAGTAATGATTCTACTGATAGCAGTCTTCGGAGTTCTCTTTTTCAAGAAGAATTGGAAGAAGTTCTTTCTGACACTAGTCGTTTTTGCTTGCAGTTTTGCGATTAGCTATGCCCCGCTGCATTACTGGTCCAAGCATCAGATGGAAGTGCCGATTATGGAGGGAGAGGGATTGGCAAAAGGCCCCTTGCTCTTTATTAATTTGGGTCTGACCTTCAATGGCCACAATCAGGAAGATATGAAAGAAGGGCTCTTGCAGTATATTGAGCCTGACAAGCAGTATGACTATAACAATGGCATGTTTGCCAAGGAATATGTTATCAAGGAAATCAAGCGGCGCTTAAGTGAATATAATCCTTTTACTTTAGCTCACCATCTCTTCCATAAGCAGTCTCTGACTGTAGCTGAAGGAGATTTGGGCTGGCTCTACCGCAGTGTCGAAAATGAAAAGACACCTTATATATCGCCCTTTTACAAAGATACGAAGAATAATCCCTTTACTCAGTTTGTCCGTGACTTCTTCTTGAATACTGACAAATCAGAATTTGTCTATTTCTCGCTGTCCAAGCAGGTGGTCTGGATTGTCATGGCAGCAGGACTTGTCTTTGCTCTTTGGAAATATCGATCCAGTGACGAACTGAATTTTCTAACCTTAGCTGTTTTTGGCGGCCTGCTTTTTCTGCAGATTTTTGAGGGAGGAAAGACGCGTTATCTGATTCAGTTTTTGCCACAGATTCTGATTCTGTCCGCCCTAGGATTAGCCCAGTATCCACAAGTTCTAGGGAAGTTTCGTTTTTGGACTAGAAAGAAGGAGTCTTTAGAATGAAAAGACCTGTTCCTATCTATGAACCGCTTTATAGCTTGAAGCCCATTGCTGAGAATATCTGGATTGCCGACGGTGATTTGATTGAAATGGATGCGGTGCTGACAAAGTTGCCTTTTTCTACCCGCATGACTGTTATTAAGTTAGCAAACGGCCAGCTCTGGTGCCATTCACCAATTCATCCAAATCAAGCTTTGTTTGATCAGTTGGACGCTTTGGGACCAGTCGCACACCTCGTTTCACCTAATAAGATTCACTATGCCTATATAGCTGACTGGAAGAAGCGTTATCCGGAGGCAATTGCTTGGTCTAGCCCAGGAATTGAGGAGAGAGCGACCAAGCAGAAAATCCCAGTCTCTTTTGATGAAAAGCTGACGGATGAGGCTCCAGAAGCTTGGGGAGACCAGATAGAACAGTTGATTTTCAAGGGAAGTGCTTATATTGAGGAAGTTATCTTTTTTCATAGGGACAGTCAAACCTTGATTTTGACAGATTTGATTGAGAATTTTGAAACAGAGCGTTTTCCGAGTTCGCTTCGCAGCAAGGCTTATAAATTGGTTCGTGTTGCAGCTCCGGACGGCCAGACGCCTATTGACTACCGTATGACCTTTATCGGCCATCAAAAAGAAGCAAAAAAATGTCTAGAGCAGATGCTGGCTTGGCAACCGGAGAAAATCATACTAGCCCATGGCCGTTGTTTTCTGGAAAATGGCACAGCAGAACTAAGAAGAGCACTTAGGTGGATTAGATAGGAAAAAATTATTTATTGCCTTGTTCCAAAGAGGAAGTCTCTAAAATTTTATGATAAAGAGAAGTTTGTTTTTTAATTTTATATACAAAATCGTTTTTCTTACTCTTCTGATTTTGCTGACCGTTTTTGCCTTTTCCTATTTGATTCATAATGGAAGTGGATATGTGCGGGAAGAAGCGAGTAAGAGTGAGAGAAAAAGTGCTTATGTAGGGGTCGCTGGTGGAATTATTATTTCCGGCTTCGCTTTTGTTCGATTTCTTGAATTAACTGAGCATATCAGCAGGCATAGAAAATATCTTAAAATAATGACGGAGGAATTATCTCCAACTCATGATTTTGAAACAATAGAAGAAGAGGCTGACTTTCATGACAAAGAATTAAAGCTTTTGATTTATAAGAATTGCCTCATTACTTATCATAACTATTTCTGTTTTAGGAAGATTGATTCTCAAATTTGGCAGATTTTCTTGAATAAATATCAGAAATATAGTCGATACAAGGGCAAGAAAAACAAGTCTCTTTTGCCGCCGAAGTTCTTCCTTATTGTCAGAAATCTAGATTATAGAGAACAGTTTATGCCGCTTAGGTACAAAGAGAAAAATTGGAGTCGCTTTAGTTCTTACCTAGCCGACCATTATCCGGCCATAGAGCTAGATGAACAAGTTCGTGAATTTGAGACGTAAGGAGATATATATGCAGCATTCAGCTTGGCACGCATTGATTAAGGAGCAGCTGCCGGAAGGTTATTTTGCAAAAATCAATCATTTTTTAGATGAAGTGTATGCTTCAGGGATCATTTACCCACCTCGGGAAAAGGTGTTTAATGCGATTCAGACGACAGATTTAGCAGATGTCAAGGTGGTTATTTTGGGGCAGGATCCCTACCACGGACCGAGACAGGCACAGGGCTTAAGTTTTTCGGTACCTGATGACATACCAGCTCCGCCTTCTTTGCAGAATATTCTTAAAGAACTTGCAGATGATATCGGAGTGAAGGAGTCGCATGATTTGACTTCCTGGGCTCAGCAGGGTGTTCTCTTGCTCAATGCTGGGCTGACTGTGCCTGCTGGCCAGGCCAATGCGCATGCCGGCTTAATCTGGGAGCCTTTTACAGATGCTATTATCAAGGTAGTTAATGAAAAGTCTGATCCAGTTGTCTTTATCCTATGGGGTTCTTACGCCCGCAAGAAAAAAGCCTTGATTAGCAATTCCCAACATTTGGTAATCGAGTCAGCTCACCCAAGTCCGCTGTCTGCTTACCGTGGCTTCTTTGGCAGCAAACCTTTTTCACGTACCAATGATTTCTTAGTGACTAAGGGCTTGGAACCTATTGATTGGTTAGCTTAGGAGGTAGTATGGTTCAGTTAGCAACGATTTGTTACATTGATAATGGCCGGGAGTTTCTTATGTTGCACCGCAATAAAAAGCCCAATGATGTTCATGCTGGGAAGTGGATTGGTGTCGGTGGAAAGCTAGAGCGAGGAGAAACCCCACAAGAATGCGCAGCTCGCGAAATTTTAGAGGAAACAGGTCTAAAGGCCAAGCCTGTTCTTAAAGGCGTTATTACTTTTCCAGAGTTTACTCCCGACTTGGACTGGTACACCTATGTTTTCAAGGTGACTGAGTTCGAGGGTGAACTGATTGACTGCAACGAAGGGACTTTGGAATGGGTACCCTATGATCAGGTTTTATCTAAACCAACTTGGGAAGGCGATCATACCTTTGTTGAGTGGCTTTTAGAAGACAAGCCTTTCTTTTCAGCAAAGTTTGTTTATGACGGGGATAAGCTGCTAGATACGCAGGTGGACTTTTACGAATAAGGAGATAAGACGATGCTATTAATCAAAAACGGACGAGTTATGGATCCTAAGACTGGTTTTGACCAAATTACTGACCTTTTGGTTGAGGGGAAGAAAATCGTCAAAATCGGTCAAGATTTGCAGGCTGAGGGCGCAAAAGTTATTGATGCCAGTGGTTTGGTTGTGGCTCCAGGTTTGGTGGATATACATGTTCATTTTCGGGAGCCGGGCCAGACTCATAAGGAAGATATTCATACGGGGGCCTTGGCTGCAGCAGCAGGTGGTTTTACGACTGTTGTAATGATGGCCAATACCAATCCTACCATTTCAACGGTTGAAACCCTGAAAGAAGTTCTGGAGTCGGCTAGTCGTGAAAATATCCATATCAAGTCGGTTGCAACAATTACAGAGAATTTTGATGGGAAGCATCTGACAGATTTCCAAGGTCTTTTGACAGCTGGTGCAGTAGGCTTTTCTGATGACGGTATTCCGCTGACCAACGCTGGCATTGTCCGCAAGGCGCTCGAAGAAGCGCGTAAAAATAACACCTTTATCAGCTTGCATGAGGAAGATCCTAATCTCAACGGCATACTTGGTTTCAATGAGCATATCGCTAAAGAGCATTTTCATATCTGCGGCGCGACAGGTGTGGCAGAATACAGCATGATTGCTCGCGATGTCATGATTGCTTATGATGCAAAGGCTCATGTGCATATCCAGCATTTGTCCAAGGCTGAGAGTGTAAAGGTGGTTGAATTCGCTCAGAAACTAGGCGCTCAAGTCACCGCTGAAGCAGCACCTCAGCACTTCTCTAAGACAGAAGCACTGCTATTGACCAAGGGCAGCAATGCTAAGATGAATCCACCTCTGCGTTTAGAATCGGACCGGCTAGCGGTTATTGAGGGGCTCAAGTCTGGTGTCATTTCTGTCATTGCGACGGATCATGCTCCACATCATGCTGACGAGAAAAATGTAGCTGATATCACTCAGGCACCTTCTGGCATGACTGGGCTTGAGACTTCGCTTTCTCTGGGACTGACCTACCTAGTTGAGGCTGGTCATCTGAGCTTGATGGAACTTTTAGAGAAAATGACTCTTAATCCTGCTCAGTTATATGGTTTCGATGCTGGCTTCATCGCTCAGGATGGCCCTGCAGATTTGACAATATTTGACCCAGAAGCAGATAGACTTGTGACTGATCATTTTGCCTCCAAAGCAGCTAATTCACCTTTTGTAGGTGAAAATCTTAAAGGCCAAGTGAAGTTTACCATCTGTGATGGGGAAGTTGTCTTTGAAGGATAATACTAATAATACTCTGATGAATTTCAGGGTCTTATTTTAAAATTTCAAAAAGAAAATTTTCTAGAAAATTTCTGAAATAACGAATGTTTGTTGAAATATTAAGGATATAGTTCCTTTTTAAACCAAAAAGAGGTATAATATAACAAAATACTAAAGAGGAGTGTTCGTTATATGAAGAAGAAATTTTTCATCTTACCTGTTCTATCAACAGTGCTTTTGGCACCTGCTTTTTTGGCGCATCAAGTCTTTGCGGAAGAGGCTCAGGCTAATCCAGAGCCGGCAACGACTGAGTTGACCAGTCAGCAAGCTGCTGAGACAGCTTCTGCAGCGCTACCAACTGCTCCGGCAGCTTCAGCAGAAGAAAAACCAGCAGCAGATAGTCAGAATGCAGCTGCTCCGGCTGGTCCAGCTACGACAGAAGCCGCTGCAGCACCAGCCCAGTCTGAAAATCTGCCAGAGGCTACGATTCTCCATACCAATGATGTGCACGGCCGCATCGTAGAGGAAAAAGGTGTTATCGGTGATGCCAAGCTAGCTACTGTTATCAAGGAAGAACGTGCTAAAAATCCTAAAGTGCTAGTTGTGGATGCGGGTGATGCCTTCCAAGGGCTGCCAATTTCCAATAGCTCAAAAGGGGAAGAACGTGCGAAAATCCTCAATGAAATTGGCTACGATGCTATGGCAGTCGGTAACCATGAGTTTGACTTTGGTCTGGATGAGGCAAAGAAATACAAGGAAATTCTTAAATTCCCGCTTCTCAGTTCTAACACCTATGCCAATAATGCTCGAGTTTTCCAAGCATCTACCATTGTGGACAAGGACCCAGCGGTTGAGGGAGATGAGTTTGTGGTAATCGGTGTGACAACACCAGAAACTGCTACAAAAACCCACCCTAAAAATATTCAAGGTGTGACTTTCACAGATCCAATCACAGAGGTTAATCGGGTTATTGACGAAATTGAAGTACGCGCAGCGGCAGAAGGAAAGAACTATAAAAACTACGTTGTTCTAGCTCACTTGGGTGTTGACACGACCACACCGACTGAGTGGCGTGGTTCAACCTTGGCTGAAGCTCTTTCTAAAAATCCTAAGCTCAAAGGTAAGCGTGTAACCGTTATTGACGGTCACTCCCACACAGTAGAGTCTACGACTTATGGTGATAATGTAACCTACAACCAGACCGGTAGCTACCTACACAATATCGGAAAAGTGACTTTCAAGGCCAATCAACTACTAGGCAATCCTCAGCAAATCCCTGCTGAAACAGCTAAAAAAGTCGCTCCAGACCCAGTTGTAGCAGACATGGTCAGCAAGATTAAAGCCAGATACGACGCTGATAATGCCAAGGTTATCGTGGCAAACAGTCCTGTAGAGCTTAATGGCGATCGTGAAAATGTCCGCGTTCGCGAAACTAATCTGGGTAATGTCGTAGCCGATGCTCTCTATGATTATGGTCAAACTGGCTTTGCCAATAAAACAGACCTGGCTGTTACTAACGGAGGCGGCTTGCGCGAAACTATTGCCAAAGACAAGCCAATCACCAAGGGAAATGTTATCGCCGTATTACCTTTTGGGAATACTATTTCTCAAATCAAGGTAACCGGTCAAAATATTGCAGATATGTTTGCCAAATCTCTAGGCTCTATTCTTCAGGAAAAAGATGGCAAGCCTGTGCTGGATGAGAACGGACAACCCTTGCTAGAACCAAGCGGTGGTTACCTGCAAATCTCTGGAGCTAAAGTCTACTACGACACAACTCTGCCGGCCAATCAGCGTGTTCTTCACATCGAGATTAAGAACAAAGAAACTGGTGTTTATGAGCCTCTTGATCCAAATAAGACCTACTATCTGACGACTAATGACTTCTTGGCTGCTGGTGGTGACGGCTATACCATGCTGGGTGGCCCTCGCGAGGAAGGACCATCTATGGATGTGGCTTTCGCAGACTATCTTGCAAAAGCTGATTTGACAGCCTATGCAGTTATCAATCCAAACTCACGGGCTATCTCTATTTCATCCACTAAGGATACAGATGGCGATGGCTACACTGATATTGAAGAAATCAAGCAAGGAACGGATCCGGCTAATGCAGCTTCCTACCCAGCTGGTGCCAAAGCAGCTGATCCTGCAAAACAGGCAGCACCAATGGCCAACACGCCAAATCAAACTAAGCAAGTACCTGTCCATGTTGCCAAGACCTTCACTAAGGACTCTGCAGCTAAAGAACTGCCACAGACAGGCAGCGAACCAGCAGTTGCCTTGAGCCTAGTTGGTATGGTTTTAGGATTCTTTGGATTGGCAGGAATCAAGAAAAGTCACAAAGAAGACTAGTTAGAAGACACAATAAAACGGAAGTTGTTCACTTCCGTTTTATTTCTTAGCCTCAGGATTTTGATGTGTAATATTCAAGCCCCAAGGAATTAAATTTTCTTTTTTCTGCTTGATACGTTGGATATTGTCCTTGTGCCGGAGGATAATAATCAAAGCCAGCGCAATGATAATCAGAGTGAAGAAGAGGTCATAGCTGGGCAGTATAAAGCCAACTAGAGGAAAGAGCAGCGCCGACAGGATAGCGATGACTGCTGAGAGCACACTTGCCAGAGAAATCATACTTCCCAGATAAAGGATGCTGGTAAAGATGACAATCAGATAGACAAAGAAGGCTGGTGAGAAGCCCAGAACAACCCCTGCACTGGTTGCCACTGCCTTGCCGCCCTTAAAGCCAGCAAAGATGGGAAAAGTATGGCCAATCACAGCCAAGAGGCCAAAGACAAGCGGCGAAACTCCCTCAATATGCAAAAAGAAAGGCAGCAGGGTCGCTGCAGTTCCTTTGAGAAAGTCAATAGCAAAAGTAGCCGTCCCTGCCGTCTTTCCCAAAATACGGAAAGTATTGGTCGTTCCGGTATTGCCGCTGCCGTATTCTCTCAGGTTCTTTTTAAAGAAAATTTGCCCAATCCAAAGTCCAGTCGGAATAGAGCCCAGTAAGTATGCTAGTATTAATCCAATTATCGTGTTCATCATGATTTTATTATACCATTATTTCGCTTTCTTACAATAGAAAAGGATAGAATTTATAGCAGGAAATGTCTACTCGGATATTGGATTCTTCTTCGTGTAAAATCAGTCCTCATCAGCATTTTTTTCAAAAAAATCTTTGCAATATTTGCCAAAAACTTGTAAGATAGAAAAGATGAATCATTAGGAGGTTCTTGTGGCAAAAAAGGAAATTAATATTAACAATTATAATGACGATGCCATTCAGGTATTAGAAGGGTTGGATGCGGTTCGAAAACGTCCGGGGATGTATATCGGATCGACCGACGGAGCTGGACTCCACCATCTGGTCTGGGAGATTGTAGACAATGCTGTCGATGAAGCCCTGTCAGGTTTCGGTGACCGGATTGATGTGACTATCAACAAGGACGGCAGTTTGACCGTCGCAGACCACGGACGCGGGATGCCAGTTGGCAAGCACGCTATGGGCATTCCCACGGTTGAGGTTATCTTCACCGTTCTCCACGCCGGCGGTAAGTTCGGCCAAGGTGGCTATAAGACCTCGGGTGGTCTCCACGGTGTAGGCTCTTCTGTTGTCAATGCCCTGTCTAGCTGGCTGGAAGTGGAAATCACGCGGGATGGTACTGTTTATAAACAGCGCTTTGAAAATGGCGGAAAACCAGTCACCACGCTCAAGAAAATCGGCACTGCACCTAAGTCCAAGTCTGGGACCAAAGTGACCTTCATGCCGGACGATACGATTTTTTCAACGACGGACTTCAAGTACAACACCATTGCGGAGCGGCTTAAGGAATCAGCCTTCCTGCTCAAGAATGTCCGTCTATCGCTGACTGATGAGCGGACTGGCGAAGAAGTAGAGTTTCACTATGAGAACGGGGTTGAAGACTTTGTCAGCTATCTCAATGAAGACAAGGAAACCCTGACTCCTGTCCTCTATTTTGAGGGCGAGGAGAGCGGCTTCCAAGTTCAGGTGGCTCTCCAATACAACGACGGCTACGCCGATAATATCCTGTCCTTTGTCAATAACGTCCGCACTAAGGACGGCGGTACCCACGAGACAGGGCTCAAGACTGCTATTACCAAGGCTATGAACGACTATGCCAGAAAGACCGGCCTGCTCAAGGAAAAGGACAAGAATCTGGAAGGCTCGGACTACCGCGAGGGTCTAGCTGCTGTCCTATCCATCCTGGTACCTGAGGCGCACTTGCAGTTTGAAGGCCAGACCAAGGACAAGTTGGGCAGTCCTTTGGCTCGTCCGGCCGTGGACTCCATCGTTTCTGACAAGCTGACCTTCTTCCTACTGGAAAATGGCGAACTGGCGTCCAATCTCATCCGCAAGGCTATCAAGGCCAGAGATGCTAGGGAAGCGGCCCGCAAGGCGCGTGACGAAAGCCGCAATGGCAAGAAGAATAAAAAAGACAAGGGCTTGCTCTCTGGTAAGCTGACTCCGGCCCAGTCCAAGAATCCAGCCAAGAACGAACTCTATCTGGTCGAGGGTGACTCTGCCGGTGGCTCTGCCAAGCAAGGCCGTGACCGTAAGTTCCAAGCTATCCTGCCCCTGCGCGGTAAGGTTATCAATACTGCCAAGGCTAAGATGGCCGACATTCTCAAGAACGAAGAAATCAACACCATGATCTACACTATCGGAGCGGGTGTTGGTACAGACTTTACCCTTGAGGACGCCAACTATGACAAAATCATCATCATGACCGATGCGGACACCGACGGTGCCCATATTCAGACCTTGCTGCTGACCTTTTTCTATCGCTATATGCGCCCGCTAGTCGAGGCTGGCCGCGTCTATATCGCCCTGCCGCCTCTCTACAAGATGTCCAAGGGCAAGGGCAAGAGCGAAGTCGTCGAGTATGCCTGGACCGATGGCGAGCTGGATGACCTGCGCCGCAAGTTTGGCAAGGGGGCTATGCTTCAGCGCTACAAAGGGCTCGGTGAAATGAACGCCGACCAACTCTGGGAGACCACCATGAATCCCGAAACCCGCACCCTCATCCGTGTCACCATCGAAGACCTGGCCCGCGCCGAACGCCGCGTCAATGTCCTCATGGGCGACAAGGTCGAACCACGCCGTAAGTGGATTGAGGATAACGTCAAGTTTACGCTTGAGGAGAGTGGGGTGTTTTAAGAAAGAGGAAAAGATAATATGGGGTATACTAAATATACAAATCAAGAATTTGAGAAATTAGAAGATGATGGTCAAATTAATATCATGGCTTTGTTTGGTAATGGCATAGATATTCAGTTAATGGAGTATCTAGAATCTCCGTATCGAACTTCTTATCAAAATTTCTATAATTATCTCTGCTATAAAAATTTTTATAAGGATAATATGATTTTCCAAAAAATGACTAAGGATAAGAAAAAAATGAAAAAAATCCTACTATCAAGCAAAACTGGAGTGATTTTGAGAATAGTTTAATTGAGATTTTCAACGAGAATAATTATATCAATGAAGCGAGATTAACTAATGATTTTAATCACTTTCAGGTTGAATTTTCAAATTTTTTAAATGAAATTATTTATCCGGGTATGTTAGCTCATATTGGTTATATTAGCACAGAAAAAGGAATTGCAATTAAGTCTTTCACAAATTTTTTAGGAGACTTAGATGAGGAAGATTATAAAAAACTATATTTCCCTTCTATACAAAAACACTATAAGCTATTCAATTGGGAAATTTTAAATTTTAATTATACTTCTTTATTAGACAATGTTTTAATGTTGGATAAAGAACAATTTGATCCACACCCGTGGACACATGCAGACAGGCAAATTCAATTCTATGTGAATCCCCATGGATATAAAAATGATTACACTTTTTGGAGGTCAGATACTAATTTTTCGACTTATATAATGACTAATATTTCCCATCCTCATGGTTATCAAAATGTTCCGAAATCAATGTTATTTGGCTTTGATAACGAAAATCAAATAACAGATACTTTTAATAGAACCAAAGCAAAATATTTTTTAAAACCTTATTGGGCCCAAAATGATAAAAGATATAAATCGTACTTTAACGACACTCATTTATTCATTATTTATGGTATGTCAATAGGAATTAGTGATTATTGGTGGTGGAACAATATTCTTTTATCTATTTACTGTACTGAAGCAGAACTCATTATATATAGCTACGGTACTAATGAATCTAAATACGATGTTATGGATAGATTTATTGATATTGCTTCAAAATGGGATGGTCCAGGAAAAGATCAATATGAAAGAGAGTTTTTATATTCAAAGATTGCAGTAGTTCAATATGATTCTGAAACAAAACTACATGCATTCAAATTGGATCGTTTGGACTAGATTAAATCCCACACAAAGAATCAACTTTCCCAACCCTAAAACAAGAGATTTCACATCAAGATTTTCTTGTCTAGGGGTAAAAAAACAAATCATACATGAGTAATTTGAGTTTTTAGAGCAAAAGCCGAACGTTTACATGTGTTCCGAGCGGTTTTGGAGCAAAAGATTAAAAAACACATGAAGAAAGAGGAGTTTTATGAAAAAAGAATATGGAATCACTAGTTTAACTGTACGTAATTTAGAAAACAACGAATTTTTCCAGCTCATGTCCGAGAGTCGGAGCGAGGTTGCAGCATTTATCAAGGAAAATAAGGTGGATGGCATTTACACGACCAAGCTGGATGAGATGGACAAACTTTTGGAACAGCTGCAGGGCGGGCTTCATCAGACCAAGTCTAGCAAGCTAGTGGCTAGTTTGGATCAGGCTGACCGCGAGCGTGACGATGCCTTGGGCACGCTCCAATCTTTAGTTCGGGCCTTTGCAAGGGTCAAGGATGCAGTGACCAAGGAAGCTTATGAGAGCCTGTCTCAGCTTCTGAAAAACTACACCGGTCTAGCTGCAACTAGCTTGGAAAAGGAGACCGAGGGCATCAACCATTTGCTCCAAGAGCTGAAGAAACCGGCCTACCAGACAGCGCTGGCTAAGCTTCATCTGGAAGCCCATGTCGACAGTCTGGCTGCTGCTCAGAAAGCCTTTGAAAAGGTCTACAAGGAGCGACTGACTGAACTCAAGGGTAAGACACCAAGCCAGAATAAGAACGTCCGCCTCAAGCTGCAAGAAATCTATGATTTTCTAGTGGATTTCACTGCGATCATTGCCTACGCTTATCCTGAAAGAACTCACGTGGTCAATCTTCGCGACCATCTCAACACTATCCGCAGCCGCTACAAAAAACGCAAATCTGCTAGGAAGGTAACGGAAGCAGTGGGGAGTGTTAATTAAGTCTGACAGATTTGGAGGAATAGAAGATGATTATCAGACCTGCAAGCAGAAAAGATTGTCAAGCTATTTATAGCCTTTATCAAAGTGAAAAATGGCTTTCTTTTACAGAGGAAAAAGTGACATCTCTATTTTCAACAAATCTGTCTCATTACTTGGTGCTTGAAGAGGACCAGAAAATCCTTGGCTTTGCCCGTTATCTGACGGATGAAGTGCTGACGACCTTTTTAGCTGAAATGATTATTGATAAATCCCACTGCAGAAAAGGATTGGGACGGCGATTGATTGCTGAAATTCATCAAAAACATCCTTTGACTCGCATTGAATTAATATCAGAAGCGGATGGATTTTATCAGACAGTAGGTTTTAAACCTGTGGGAACAGGGCTTAGAAAATCTATCTAAATGAAAGGAGCTGTATTTATGACGCTTGACAATAAACTGGGTCTGACGGATTCGCTTGAACTAGCCAAGATGGAAGAGAAAATCAGCAAGACCCGAGCTAAAGAGCTTTTTGAAGAGCAGCTTCTGAACGATAAAGCAGCTGGCACCTATGCCACTCTGGCCTTTATTCACGGGTTTTTGTTTGAAGAAATCTATGACTTCGCTGGCCAGATTCGGACAGTCAATCTCTCCAAAGGGAATTTTCGCTTTGCTCCTGTCATGTATCTGGCAGCTTCCTTGGAAAATATCGACCGTATGCCTCAGCAGACCTTTGATCAGATTGCCGAAAAGTATGTGGAGCTAAATATTGCCCACCCTTTCCGCGAGGGAAATGGCAGAAGCATGAGGCTTTGGCTGGACCACCTACTCAAGGCTGAGCTGGGGCAAGTTGTGGACTGGTCTCAAGTGGACAAGGAAGATTACCTCCTAGCTATGGAGCGCAGCCCCATTCGAGATACAGAAATCAAGCACGTCCTCAAGCAAGCCCTCACAAAGGACATTCATAACCGCAACCTCTACATGAAGGGCGTTGACCATAGTTATTACTATGAAGGCTATAGCCTATATAAAGCTGAGGACTTGTGAGGTAAGAAAGTTTGCAGAGGAGTGATTAGATGACAATGCTTGAAACAGACCGTCTCATTTTACGGGACTTGCAGGAATCTGATTTGCCGGCTTTGATTGCTATGAATCAAGATTCGGAGGTCATGCAGTATTTCCCGAAGCCATATAGTCAAGCGGAGTCCTTCCGCCTTTATCAGGGCATTCAAGATGAAGTTACGGCTTATGGCTACAGTCTTTGGGCTGTTGAAGAAAAGGACAGTCAGGAGTTTGTCGGCTTGGTAGGTCTGCACCATTCGGATTTACGGATTTTTGCTGGAAAAGAAACTGTAGAAATCGGCTGGCGTCTGCGAAAAGAGTTTTGGAATCGTGGTTATGCGACGGAGGCTGCCCAAGCCTGTCTAGACTTTGCTTTTCAGCAAGCTGGTTTGTCAGAAATTTACTCTTTTACATCCTTGCTCAATTTCCCTTCTCAAAAAGTCATGCAAAAGCTAGGCATGGAATTTGTCAAAGAATTTGATAATGAAAAAGTTCCAGCAGACAGTCCGTTTTATAGACATGTCCTCTACAGAATCGATAGTTTCCATTAAAAAGGCAGGTATTCCCATGAGAACTGAAACCGAGATGTTTGATGTGATTTTGCAAACCGCAAAAGCGCTACAGGTTGACGCTGTCGCCATGTCCGGCTCGCGGACAAACCCAAATGCTCCCAAGGACGAGTTTCAAGACTATGATGTGGTCTACGTTGTGGAGGATTTGGATGCTCTGGTGGCTGACCTTGCTTGGTTGGACCGGTTTGGAAAGCGCATGATCGAGCAGCATGTCCTACTAGACCATCGTCGCCTCTATCTCATGCTCTTTGAAGATGGCAATCGGATAGATTTGACCCTTTGCCCAAAGGAGCACATCAAAGAGTGGGTGGATAGCGAAGCGGATTTCACAGTGCTGGATGACCCGCAGGGACTGTTTGCTCCTTATGCACCGACACCCAAGCGCTATTGGACGACACCAGCTAGTGCGACTGACTTTGACAAATCCTGCAATGAATTTTGGTGGGTGTCAGCTTATGTAGTCAAGGGTATTTATCGAAATCACCTTGTCTATGCGACGGATCATTTGTATGGAATCTGCCAGCAAGAATTGCTCAAGCTGTTAGCTTGGCAAGTGGCAGCAGATAAGGGGACGGTCGATGTTGGCAAGAACTACAAGTACCTCTTTCAGCATTTTCCTGCTGAAAAAGAGAAAGAATTTACAGCCTTGCTTGACTTTTTCGACCAGAAAAAAATCACCAAGTCTCTCTTGGCTACCTTGGACTTTTTCCACAAAGAAGCACAAGCTTTCTCTCTCAAAACCGGCTTCCACTATGACAAAGTAACCGCAGAGAAGATGATTGAGTATGCTGAGGAGAAGTTGAAATAGTATGTTGGATTTTATGTTTGGAATATTTGCTATGTTATTCCCACTTCTTCCGATTGTGTCCATAATCTTATCAATATATATTGCCTTACAAAATAATAAACTTGGCAAAAGATTTTATGGTTTATTTTTTCCTGTAATTATCACCGTGTGTAATATTTGGTTGTTTCCCATAGATCGGACAGATATGTTTCACGATGCTTTAAGGTTTTATTTTTTTCTAATTGATTTTTGTTTACCTATGCTTGTTTCTTCCACGCTCTATCACTCAATACGCTTATATTATTTATACAAATCAATCAAGTGGAGAGTCTTCCCTATAAGTATCTGTTATTTATTCAGTTTAATTTTTCATTATCTTAATACAATGCATTGGGAGGAGCTATTTCGAGGGCAAAAGTTTGTATTTGATATCTTGCTGATATCAACTGCTATAATTTCTTATTTACCTTTTCTATATTTGTACATGCTTCAAAGAAGAAAAAACAATCCATAGGGAGTAGTTTCTTTTGGTTAATCTAAATAAGTATTTGAGAATGACTTAAATAGTATCTAAAAATATTTTTCTTAAGTACCAATTTTAATGTAAAAATCTACTCTACATTCTTTGAAAGGAGTTGAACACGCCCTAAATGATGTGTGAAACTCCTTCCCCAACATTTAACAACGTATTTAAACTACAGAAAGGATAGTTTAGTTTCTTATAGTAACTGAACACGGGACTAAGACTTAGAAAAAAGATAAATCGCTTGGGGTTCATCGAATCCTGCATTGATTTCCTGTTTTTCTACAGAAATTTTCGGCAAGCCGAAACGTCCCTTTGTATCTTATGAGTAACATTCAAAACATGTCCCTTGAGGACATCATGGGAGAGCGCTTTGGTCGCTACTCCAAATACATCATTCAAGAGCGGGCTCTGCCGGACATTCGCGATGGCTTGAAGCCTGTTCAGCGCCGTATTCTTTATTCGATGAACAAGGACGGCAACACCTTTGACAAGGGCTACCGTAAGTCAGCCAAGTCAGTCGGGAACATCATGGGGAATTTCCACCCCCACGGTGACAGCTCCATCTACGATGCCATGGTTCGCATGTCTCAGGACTGGAAAAACCGTGAGATTCTCGTTGAGATGCACGGAAACAACGGTTCTATGGACGGTGATCCACCAGCGGCTATGCGTTATACAGAGGCTCGCTTATCTGAGATGGCTGGCTATCTTTTGCAAGATATTGAGAAAGATACCGTTCCTTTTGCTTGGAACTTTGACGATACCGAGAAGGAGCCTACTGTTCTGCCGGCAGCCTTTCCTAACCTCTTGGTTAATGGAGCAACTGGGATTTCCGCTGGTTATGCGACTGATATTCCTCCTCATAATCTAGCCGAAGTCATTGACGCGGTCATCTATATGATTGACCATCCGTCGGCCAAGGTGGACAAACTCATGGAGTTTCTGCCTGGTCCAGACTTTCCGACAGGAGCTATTGTCCAAGGCCGAGATGAGATCAAGAAAGCCTACGAGACTGGTAAAGGTCGAGTCGTGGTGCGCTCTAGAACTGAGATTGAAAAGCTGAAGGGCGGTAAAGAGCAAATCGTCATCACCGAGATTCCTTACGAGATTAATAAAGCTGTCTTGGTCAAGAAAATCGACGATGTGCGGATCAACAATAAGGTGGCTGGCATTGCTGAGGTGCGGGACGAATCAGACCGTGACGGTCTTCGCATTGCCATTGAGCTCAAGAAAGATGCCAATACTGAGCTGATTCTCAACTACCTTTTTAAGTACACTGATTTGCAAGTTAATTACAACTTCAACATGGTGGCAATTGACAATTTCACGCCGCGTTTGGTGGGAATTGTGCCAATCTTGACCAGCTACATTGCTCACCGCAAGGAGATCATTCTGGCTCGCAGCCGCTTTGACAAGGCCAAGGCTGAGAAAAGACTTCATATCGTGGAAGGACTGATTCGGGTGCTTTCCATCTTAGACGAGGTGATTGCCCTGATTCGTGCTTCAGAAAACAAAGCAGATGCTAAGGAAAATCTTAAGGTCAGCTATGATTTCACCGAGGAGCAGGCTGAGGCTATCGTCACTCTCCAACTCTACCGTTTGACCAATACAGACGTAGTGGTTCTGGAAGAGGAAGAAGCAGAGCTGCGCGAGAAGATTGCCATGCTGGCAGCTATTATCGGTGATGAGCGAACAATGTATAACCTCATGAAGCGTGAGCTCCGCGATGTCAAGAAGAAGTTTGGCAATCCGCGTCTCAGTGAGTTGCAGGATACGGCAAACGCTATTGAGATTGATACAGCTAGTCTCATTGTTGAGGAAGAGACCTATGTCAGCGTGACTCGGTCTGGTTATATCAAGCGGACCAGTCCGCGTTCTTTCTCGGCTTCGACCATAGAGGAGATGGGCAAGCGTGACGATGACCGACTAATTTTCGTTAGCCCAGCCAAGACGACCCAGCATTTGCTGATTTTCACAAGTCTAGGAAATGTTATTTATCGGCCTGTTCACGAGCTGGCAGACATCCGCTGGAAAGAAATCGGAGAACACCTCAGCCAGACCATTAGCAACTTTGATACCAAGGAAGAGGTTATCTATACAGAATTGCTGGACAGTTTTGAGGAAGGCACTTACTTTGCAGCGACCAAGTTAGGTCAAATCAAGCGTGTAGAGCGCAAGGAATTCAGTCCTTGGCGGACCTACAAGTCTAAGTCGCTTAAGTTTGCTAAATTGAAAAATGAAGACGATCAGGTCATTGCTCTGGCGCCGATTAAGCTGGATGATGTTATGCTTGTGACCAAGAATGGCTATGCTCTCCGCTTCAATATTGAGGAAGTTCCTGTCATCGGAGCTAAGGCAGCTGGGGTTAAAGCCATCAATCTCAAGAAGGACGATGTCCTAGCGGCAGCCTTTATCGCCAATACAGACTCACTTTACCTCCTGACTCAGCGCGGTTCGCTCAAGCGTATGGCAGTCGCAGATATTCCTGTTACCAGTCGGGCAAATCGCGGTCTTCAAGTTCTGAGAGAACTTAAGACCAAGCCGCATCGTGTCTTTGTGGCTGGACCAGTCTTTGGCGAAGCAGTGGACTTTGACCTCTTTACAATAGAAGCGGAAGCTAGTGAGGAGCAGATTTTGCAGGTGCTTTCTAATAAAGGAACTGCCTATGAGATCAATCTAGCTGATCTTAGCCTATCTGAGAGAACTAGCAATGGCAGCTTCATTTCTGATACCATTTCAGACGAAGAAGTCTTCTCAGCTTACATCAAATAATCATCAAACCAGTTCGCAAGAGCTGGTTTTTTTAAATTCCTAAAAGTTTGATAGTAGAACAAAAGATTGAATAACAAAATTTTCTGAAAATTGAAAATAATACTTGAAAATATCTTAAAAAGGTGTAAAATAGGGAGTATCTAAAAATGAAGTTTGGAAGAAGAGGAAAAAGACCATGACTGTAAATCTCGACTGGGAAAATCTAGGATTCTCCTATATGAAACTGCCTTATCGCTATTTAGCATACTATCGCAATGGCCAGTGGGAAAAAGGAACATTAACAGAGGACGCTACGCTCCATATCTCTGAGTCGTCTCCTAGCCTTCACTATGGCCAGCAGGCTTTTGAAGGTCTGAAGGCTTATCGAACTAAGGACGGTAGTATTCAGCTTTTCCGTCCGGATAAAAATGCGGAGCGTTTACAGCTGACAGCTGATCGCTTGCTCATGCCGCAGGTTCCAACAGAAATGTTTGTGGATGCAGTTAAGCAGGTTGTCCGAGCTAATGAAGAATATGTTCCACCATACGGAACAGGCGGAACCCTTTATATTCGGCCTCTCTTGATTGGAGTCGGCGATATTATCGGAGTGAAGCCAGCTGAAGAATACATTTTCACTATCTTTGTAATGCCAGTCGGCAACTACTTCAAAGGCGGTCTGACTCCGACTAACTTCATTGTGTCAGATGACTATGATCGCGCGGCACCGCACGGAACTGGTGCGGCTAAAGTTGGAGGCAATTACGCTGCCAGTTTATTACCAGGAAAGATTGCTAAGGATAAGCATTTCTCAGATGTGATTTATCTAGATCCTGCAACCCATACCAAGATTGAAGAAGTGGGTTCAGCGAATTTCTTTGGTATTACCAAGAATAATGAGTTTGTAACGCCGCTCAGTCCCTCAATCTTGCCATCCATTACCAAGTACTCTTTGCTTTATCTGGCGGAGCATAGACTAGGACTCACACCGATTGAGGGCGATGTTCCACTGGCAGATTTGGGTAAATTCACTGAAGCGGGAGCTTGCGGAACAGCTGCAGTTATTTCTCCTATCGGAGGTATCCAGCACGGCGAAGATTTCCATGTCTTTTATAGCGAAACAGAAGTCGGCCCAGTCACTCGCAAGCTGTATGACGAATTGACTGGTATCCAGTTCGGTGATATAGAAGCGCCAGAAGGTTGGATTGTAAAAGTATAATCTAAAAACTGTCCTTGATTGGGCAGTTTTTCTGTGATTCTAGCCTAAGATAGCTTGCGAAGTCAGTCTTTTTCGTGTACAATAGAAATTTGAAAGAGGTAAGTTATGAGTAAAAAAGACAAAAAGATTGAAATTCAAATCACAGACAGCAAAGTGAAAGTCGGAGCAGACCAATTTGACGGTTACAGTCTTACTATTGGCAAGAAGGTTATTGGCGAGATTGCTGAACTAGATGGCCAGTTTGCAATCATCAAAAATGGAAATGCTGAAAGTTTTTATAAAAAACTTGAAAGAGCCGTTGAAACTTTAATTGAAACCTATAATTTAAGCAAATAAGGGCTTGCATTTTCATTGTATCAATGTTATAATAGATAGCGTTGATTGTCGGAGAGATAGCGAAGAGGCTAAACGCGGCGGACTGTAAATCCGC
>CAUUZZ010000022.1:0-32215 GCA_963549775.1 Streptococcus sanguinis
CCAAGCCACATGTTACCAGCGCCACAGCGCTTTTCAAAAATGATGTTTTCATGATTGCCTCCTTAGAATTTAAACTGCCTTCCCCTTTGCACCCTTATCCTAACAAAAGGGCAGCGCCAAATCTACCCTTTTTCGGTAAGTGGTAAGTTTCTGCAGGTAAGTGGTAGAAAAAGTGGGGGGGAGGTGCTAAACAAAACCAGCATTGCTATCATAGCAATGCTGGTTTATATCTGTTTGATGACTATTTAAACCAAATCCGCCATCTTGCCCAGAGCTGCATGACACTGACCCAGACGGTGATTTTGGTTGTTGACCCTCCCACTCGAAGACCGGGTTGTCATCCACCGCTTGCTTATTTTCCTTGTCCATATAGCCAAAGTTGTTTTGGTAAATGGTCTGTCCGTCCTTGTCAATGACGGTCGTCGCCATACCAGCACTGTTTTTTTCGTGCTCCTTGTAGTAGTCCTCAATCTTCTGACCGATTTGGTCGTAGGATGTGCCCGACGGCAATTTCTGCTGGTCAGCTTGAACATGACCCGCTCCTAGAGCGAGCAAGCCACAAGTTACTAGCGCTACAGCGCTTTTCAAAAATGATTTTTTTCATCATTGTCCTCCTTTTAATTTGGTTACACTTCCAGTTTAAAGGACAAACTTCAAATATTTATAAAGTATTTCTAAAGTTTTTTGAAAATGAAGATGAAAACGAGTAGGTAGAACGGTCATTTTTCAGTTAAGGGTTACTCCCTTCTTTTATTTATTCGTCAAATTTATCGGATTTACAGTCATTCTAACGTTTTTACAAGGCCTTGGCGTCTGCTTTTTTCTTGACCAGATAAGCGATGAAAAGGCAAATCAAGGTCATCGTGATTGGCTCCAGGATCCCTCCTACGACAGGAATGGCAGCCGTTCCAACTAAAAGTGGATTGCTGTCGCTACTTAAGGTCGTCCGCAGGAAAGTCGGACCGCTCTCAACAAAGCCAAAGATATTTGTAAGGGTCAGATTGTAAAGAGCATGGGTCGCCGCCACCAGCCAGAGATTATCGGTCAGGGCAAAAAGGAGGGAAAAGAGAACGCCCGACAAGGTCACGCTCAGGATGTAAGAGAAAGGAGCGCCACCCTTGAATGTGTGCATGAGACCAAAGAAGAGATTGCCTAGGGCAATAGCTGGGACAAGCCCCATTTTGGTGCGGAGCTTGTTCAGGACAAAGCCGCGGTAAATGACTTCTTCGGCTAAGGCCTCCAAGAAAATCATAAGGAGCAAATAGAGCCAGAGTGCGAGATTAAATTGATTTCCTAGTCGAAAATGGAGCTGACCAGCTAGCGCATTAACGCCAATAATTGCCGTTGTCGTCAAGAATCCTATAACTGCTCCAAACAGGAGATTTTTGCCCAGCTTTTCCCACCAGAGACCAAAGCTCGCAAGACTGCGGTGCTCCCAAAACTTAGCCACAAGGAGAAGGGGAAGAGCACTGATACCATGAAATAGAAGGGTGCTCACTTCTTCTAATACGAGTTGATTAGAAACATTGATAAAGGGTTGTATCAGCCATTGAGACAAGAGCCCGCTGAGCAACATGCCCAGACCGAGCGCCAGAAAAGCTAGAGGCATGCTCAGCCACCAGTTTTTCGCCCCTGCTTCTTCTTGCAAAGTTTCTAGACTAGAGGAATGATGTGTCGCTTGATAAATATGTGCCATATGTTTTCCTTTCTAAATAAGAATTTTCGATACTGTCAATAATTTTGTGTAAACACTCTAGTAGAGTTATGTAGTTTTAATCAAATAAGCTTTCAAGTGTGTCAGAACATTGGCCAAACCCTTTATGGATTCGTTGACTTTGCTTGAAATTATAATCTTCAAACAAAGTAACTAAGTAACGTTCCAGAGCCTCCTCGTTAGGAAAAAGAACCTTCTTTTTCGTTTGACGTTTGATTTCTTTGTTAAGAGACTCAATGAGGTTTGTCGAATAAATGCTGTGCCAAATCTGGTAGGGAAACCTCCTATTGATAAAAAGCGAGTGTCGTTTGGATGAGTGATGTCAGCTCTTTCTTGTCTGCTGGATAAATTTTCTGCCGGACTAAAAGACTGATGCCGAAGACAAAACTCCCCAAGTGCATGAAAACCTGATTGAAGTCGTAGTCGCCGTCAAGTGACTGGATAAATTCCTCTATTTTCTCCTTATTATAGTCAAAAGAGGCGACTCTTTTTTCCAGCTCCATTTGCCCTGTATCATCATTTTGCGTAGCTAGGCTGTATTTGCTGAGAAATAGAAAATCGAAAAAATTTGCATGGACTTGAGAGTAGTTGATAAACTGTAGAGCCAGCTGTAGAATTTTCTCTCGGGGCGCTTGGTCTTCTTTTTCCGACTCTTTTAGAAAATCAGCAAAATGTTTGGAAATGATTGGAACCAAAGCGAACATCAAATCGTCCTTGTTTTTGAAATGGCGGTAGCTAGCCACATGGCTGGCCTTGCAGCTACTTGCTAACTTCCGAAGCGACAGGTCTTGCCAGCCATGAGCAGCAATGCTATCAAAGCCAGCCTGCAATAATAGTTCTTTTAAAGGCGGCTTTTTTTCTGCCAATTTTCCTCCTCCTTTCGAGATGTTTTTGCTAGTTACCGCTGGTAACTTCTTTCTATGATTAGTATAACACTTTCAAAAACAAAAATGCAAAAAAAAAAGACAAAATTTTTCTTCTATTACCATATATTTCAAAAGATTGCAGGAAGATGAAAACTTATCATTTTTCTCAAATCTTCTGCCCTTGCCCCTTTTTTATTTCCACAAAAAAAGGTAAAATAGAATGAAGTATGAATGGAAGAGGTTGCTTATGAAAAATATAGCAAATTTTGCCAATAAGAAGGTCTTGGTCCTAGGATTGGCCAAGTCGGGTGAGTCTGCGGCTCGCCTTTTAGATAAATTAGGAGCCATCGTGACGGTTAATGACGGTAAACCTTTCGAGGAAAATCCTGCTGCCCAATCTTTGCTAGAAGAGGGCATTAAAGTGGTGACAGGAGGCCATCCCTTGGAGTTGCTGGACGAAGACTTTGAACTGATGGTGAAAAATCCAGGTATTCCTTATGACAATGCCATGGTCGTTCGAGCTCTGGAGAAGAAGATTCCAGTTATTACTGAAGTCGAGTTGGCTTATCTGATTTCTGAAGCGCCGATTATTGGTATTACGGGTTCAAATGGTAAGACGACGACCACAACCATGATTGCGCAAGTCTTGACAGCTGGCGGTCAAAATGGTCTATTGTCCGGTAATATCGGCTTTCCTGCCAGTCAGGTAGCCCAAACAGCCAGCGGCAAGGATACACTGGTTATGGAACTGTCTTCCTTCCAGTTGATGGGGATTGAGGCTTTTCATCCGCAAATCGCTGTTATCACCAACCTCATGCCGACACATTTGGACTATCATGGCTCTTTTGAGGAATATGCAGCTGCCAAGTGGAATATCCAGAAAAACATGACAGCTGATGATTATCTAGTTTTGAATTTCAATCAAGACTGGACCAAGGAAATGGCTAGCCAGACTCAGGCTACTGTTGTGCCTTTTTCAACGACTGAAAAGGTGGATGGTGCCTATCTAGAGGGTGATGTCTTGACCTTCTGCGGAGAGGCGATTATGCAGGCGGCTGAAATCGGCGTTCCTGGCAGTCACAATATTGAAAACGCTCTGGCTACGATTGCAGTAGCCAAGCTGCGTGGCATTGACAATCAGACGATTAAAGAAGTCTTGTCAGCTTTTGGGGGTGTTAAGCACCGCCTCCAGTATGTGGGGCAGGTAAATGAGGTTGCCTTTTACAATGACAGTAAGTCTACCAATATCTTGGCAACCCAGAAAGCCTTATCTGGTTTTGACAATAGCAAGGTGATTCTGATTGCGGGCGGCTTGGACCGTGGCAATGAATTTGACGAGTTGGTGCCTGACATTAAAGGACTCAAGAAAATGGTGATCTTAGGACAATCAGCTCCGCGTGTAAAGAGAGCGGCTGATCTGGCTGGCGTTTCTTATCTAGATGCGACTGATGTCCGAGATGCAGCTCATAAGGCCTTTGATCAAGCGAAGCCAGGAGACATTGTCTTGCTCAGTCCTGCTAATGCCAGCTGGGATATGTATAGTAATTTTGAAGTCCGTGGCGATGAGTTTCTCGCTGCATTTGAAGAATTAAAAGGTTAAGATGAAAAAGATTGTATTTACAGGCGGAGGAACGGTTGGGCATGTAACTCTCAACCTTCTCCTGATTCCGAAATTTATCAAAGAAGGCTGGCAGGTCCACTATATTGGTGATAAGCATGGGATTGAGTATCAGGAAATCCAAAAGTCTGGACTGGACGTGACCTTCCATTCGGTAGCTACGGGTAAGCTTCGTCGCTATTTTTCATGGCAGAATCTGCTGGATGGCTTTAAGGTCGTCTGGGGCATTTTCCAATCGCTGGGCATTATGCTGAAAGCGCGTCCGCAGGCTCTCTTTTCAAAGGGTGGCTTTGTATCTGTTCCGCCCGTGATTGCAGCCCGACTATCCGGAGTGCCCGTCTATGTTCATGAGTCGGATCTATCCATTGGCTTGGCCAATAAAATCGCCTATAAGTGTGCGACCAAGATGTATGCGACCTTTGAGCAAAGTTCCAGTTTGACCAAGATTGAGCATGTCGGCGCTGTGACCAAGGTCGGCAACCAAGAGTCAGTCCTACCGCAGGAACTAGAAGAAATCCGTCAGTATTTTGATAAAGAGCTGCCCACCCTGCTTTTTGTCGGTGGTTCTGCTGGTGCTAAGGTCTTTAATGACTTTGTCAGCCAGAATCAAGCTGCGCTGACCGAACGTTACAACGTTATCAATCTGACAGGCGATGCAAGTTTGGATGTTCTGTCTGACCGTCTCTTTCGCAGAGCCTATGTGACCGACCTCTACCAGCCTTTGATGGACTTGGCAGATGTAGTGGTGACACGCGGCGGTTCCAATACAATCTTTGAGCTCTTGGCCATGGCTAAGCTGCACATCATTGTTCCTCTGGGACGCGAAGCCAGCCGCGGCGATCAGATTGAAAATGCGGATTATTTTGTGAAAAAGGGATATGCCAAGCAATTGGCAGAGGAACAGCTGGATATGAGCAATTTACAGGCAGCCCTTGATGACCTTTTGGCTAACCAAGCTTCTTATCATCAAGCTATGAAAAATTCTCAGGAAATCAAGTCTGTAGATGAATTTTATGCTTTATTGAAGGCGGATATTGACAAAGGAAAGAAATGAGCAAGAAAAACCACGATGAGCCAAAGGAAGAGGTAAGTGAGCCCCTCTCTGAATGGCAGAAACGAAACAAAGAATATCTTGAAAAGAAGGCTCAGGAAGAGGCCAGCAAACAAAAGGAGCTGGAAGAAGCTGAAGCAGAGGACTCAATCGAAGGCGGAGAAATAGCTGAAGAGACGGAAGAAGATGACTCATCTTATGAAGAGGAAGAAACAGAATATTTGGAAGATGAATCATCTGAAGCTGAGCTAGAGACTGAATTGAGCGAGAAAGAGCGCAAAAAACTGGAGAAACTTCAGAAAAAGGCAGAAAAAGATGCTGCTAAGGTGCAGATCTCGAGGGTTCATATTTATCGAGCGCTGCCGGTTTTGCTGGGCAGTGGCTTGATTTTTCTCCTATCAGTTTATTTTTTGACGCCACTGGCAACCATGAAGACAATCGAATTTTCTGGGAATCAAATGGTCAGTCAGGAAGACCTGCTCAAAAGCAGTAAGATTGATGAGAAGGACTATACTTTAACAACCTTTATCAATGGCGGTAATCATATCCGCAATATGAAAGCATCTAGTCCTTGGATTAACAATCTGGAGATGGCTTATCAGTTTCCGATTACTTTTCAGGTAAAGGTCAAGGAGTACGGAGTTCTGGCCTATCTGCATGAGGGTGGTCAGTATTATCCTATTCTGACAAATGGGCAGGTTATTTCGGACCCGACTGCTGCAGATTCTTTGCCAGAAACCCATATTTCGATAGAGTTTTCAGATAAAAAATTGATTAAGGAATTTGCCCTTCAAATTGAAAAGGTACCGGCTTCGGTTAAGAAAAATATTAAGACAGTTCAGCTGACTCCAAGCAAGGTGACACCGGACTTGGTTACGCTGACCATGCATGATGGCAACAAAGTTTTGGTACCAATTTCGCATATTGCCAAAAAACTGCCATATTACAAGGGAATCCAATCGCAGCTGGAAGAGGGTGTACCTAGTGTTGTAGATATGGAAGCAGGGATTTTTAGTTATGTTGAAGGAGCTCAAAACGAGTCGTCTTCTTCTGACGAAGAAAAGCAAAAAACAGAAGAGGAACCGACGGGACGGCCAACAGAACAAGCGGCTGAGCAGGTGACAGAAAGTCCGGAAGAAGAACCTGCAGAGCCGCAAAATTCGACAGAAAACCCGGTAAATAACGAAAATCGCTAAATTATATGTAGAAAAACTGCACATTTTCATTTTCTTTATGTTATAATAAAGCTTGGATAACTCTAATTTTTAGCGTTATTAGTATAGACCGGAAACATGGAAGATAGAGAGGACTGGTGTAATGGCTAGAGACGGCTTTTTTACTGGATTAGATATAGGAACTAGCTCAATTAAAGTGTTGGTGGCAGAGCACATCAACGATGAAATGAATGTTATTGGGGTCAGCAATGCGAAAAGTGCTGGCGTTAAAGATGGAATTATTGTTGATATTGAGGCTGCTGCTGCTGCCATTAAGACAGCTATTTCTCAAGCAGAAGAAAAGGCAGGCATTTCAATTGGTTTAGTTAATGTCGGACTTCCGGCTAATCTCTTACAGATTGAGCCTACTCAGGGTATGATTCCTGTGACTAGTGATTCTAAGGAAATCACAGATACAGATGTAGAGAATGTTGTTAGATCTGCTCTGACTAAGAGTATGACTCCTGACCGCGAAGTGATTACTTTCATCCCAGAAGAGTTTGTAGTGGATGGTTTCCAAGGGATTCGTGACCCACGCGGCATGATGGGGATTCGCTTAGAAATGCGTGGTCTTCTCTACACTGGACCACGGACTATCCTCCACAACCTCCGCAAGACAGTGGAGCGCGCGGGAGTTCAGCTTGAGAACGTTATTATTTCCCCGTTGGCAATGACTAAGTCAATCTTGAACGAAGGGGAACGTGAGTTTGGTGCAACTGTTATTGATATGGGCGGCGGCCAAACTACAGTAGCTTCTGTTAGAGGTCAAGAACTTCAATATACGAATATATACCAAGAAGGCGGCGACTACGTAACCAAGGATATCTCCAAGGTTTTGAAGACTTCGCAAAAGTTAGCTGAAAGTCTCAAGTTTAACTATGGTTCTGCTTATGTTCCTGAAGCTGGCACAGAGTCCTTCCAAGTAGAAGTGATTGGCGAGATTGAGCCGGTTGAAGTAACTGAAAAGTATCTGGCTGAAATTATTTCTGCTCGTATCCAACACATTTTTGAGCAAATCAAACGCGATTTGGATAGAAGGCATCTTCTCGAGTTGCCAGGTGGTATTGTGATTATTGGTGGAGCAGCTATTCTTCCAGGAGTGGTTGAGCTGGCTCAGGAAGTGTTTGGCGTGAATGTCAAGCTTTATGTGCCAAATCAAATCGGCATTCGCAATCCAGCCTTTGCACATGTTATCAGTCTGTCAGAGTATGCTGGAAACTTAACAGATGTGGATATGCTGGCTCAGGTTGCTGTTCATGGTGATGAGCAACTGCGCCATCGACCTGTATCCTTTGAGCGTCCTGCTCAGTCAGTACCGCGCTTTGAACCTCAACCAGCTGATGAGATTCCTGAGGAACCGGTCCAAGAAGTTCCAGTTGCCAGTACTGATGTGCCAAACCAAGAACCAAAAACCGGTATTACAGATCGGATGCGCAACCTAATTGGCAAAATGTTTGATTAAGGAGAATACAGAGAATATGACATTTTCATTTGACGCTGCTGCTGCACAAGGCGCAGTAATTAAAGTTATTGGTGTCGGTGGAGGTGGCGGCAATGCCATCAACCGAATGATTGATGAAGGTGTTGCTGGTGTTGAATTCATCGCAGCAAATACAGATGTTCAAGCTCTTAGCAGTGCCAAAGCTGAAACAGTTATTCAGCTCGGTCCTAAGCTGACTCGCGGACTCGGTGCCGGAGGTCAGCCTGAAGTTGGTCGCAAGGCTGCTGAAGAAAGCGAAGAAGTCCTGACTGAAGCTCTGCAAGGAGCAGATATGGTCTTCATCACTGCTGGTATGGGTGGTGGATCTGGGACAGGTGCTGCTCCAGTAATCGCTCGTATCGCAAAAAATGTTGGTGCTTTGACTGTCGCTGTAGTGACACGTCCTTTCGGTTTTGAAGGAAGCAAGCGTGGAACTTTTGCAGTAGAAGGAATCAACGAACTTCGCGAGCATGTAGATACACTTTTGATTATCTCAAATAACAACTTGCTTGAAATTGTAGATAAGAAGACTCCGCTTCTTGAAGCACTTAGTGAAGCAGATAATGTTCTTCGCCAAGGTGTCCAAGGGATTACCGACTTGATTACTAGCCCAGGACTGATTAACCTTGACTTTGCCGACGTGAAAACAGTTATGGCAGACAAGGGTAATGCTTTGATGGGAATTGGTGTTGGTAGCGGTGAAGAACGCGTTATCGAAGCTGCTCGCAAAGCTATTTACTCACCTCTTTTGGAAACAACCATTGATGGCGCAGAGGACGTAATTGTCAACGTTACTGGTGGCCTAGATATGACTTTGATTGAAGCTGAAGAAGCTTCAGAAATTGTCAACCAAGCAGCAGGTCATGGTGTGAACATCTGGCTCGGTACTGCTATTGACGAGTCCATGAAGGATGAAATCCGCGTGACTGTTGTGGCTACCGGTGTCCGTCAGGACAAGGTTGAAAAGGTCAGCGGTATTCGTCAGACACAGCAACCTACTGGCCCAAGCCGTCCGCAGCAAGTTGAGCCAAATCGCGAAGTTCGCTCAGGACAGTTTGAACGAAACTTTGATATGACCGAAACAGTTGATATTCCTGCTCCAAGCCGTCAAAGAACGGATACACCTAAAGGTTCAGCCTTTGGTGATTGGGATCTTCGCCGTGAAGCGATTGTTCGTCAGGCAGAACCAAGTTCCTCAGCCCGCGTAGAGCGCTATGCAGAAACTAATGAAGATGATGATGAGTTGGAAACACCTCCATTCTTCAGAAATCGTTAATCTAAATCATGAATTTGCAGAATAATAAAGAGTTGGTCTTTCAATCCGTCGCTCTGGCGGCGGAGCAAGCCCAGCGTTTGAAAGATTCAGTAAATATCATTGCAGTCACTAAATATGTTGACTGCGAAACAACTCAGGAGCTTGTCCGTACAGGTATTCAGCATATTGGAGAAAATCGGGTAGATAAATTTTTAGAAAAGTACTGTGCTCTGAAAGATGAGAATCTGACCTGGCACCTGATCGGCAGTTTGCAGAGGAGAAAAGTCAAGGATGTGATTAACTATGTTGATTACTTTCATGCTTTAGATTCTGTGAAATTGGCCAAGGAGATTGACAAACGAGCCCAACATGTGATTAAATGTTTCCTGCAGGTGAATATTTCTAAAGAAGAGAGCAAGCATGGCTTTTTGGTTGAAGATCTAGAACTTGTCCTGCCTGAGCTTGAAAAATTAGAAAACATTCAAATTGTGGGATTGATGACAATGGCTCCGTTTGAAGCTAGTCATGAGGAGCTGAATCAAATTTTTGAAAAAGCTCAGCAACTACAAAAAGAACTAAAAAAGAAACAGTTAAATAATATGCCCTTTTCTGAGTTAAGCATGGGAATGAGCCGTGATTATCCAGAAGCAATTGCCCATGGCTCAACCTATGTCAGAATTGGTACAGCATTTTTTAAATAGGAAAGAAATATGTCATTAAAAGATAGATTTGATAAATTTATAGATTATTTTACAGAAGATGGAGATGAGACTGAGCTTCAGGAGCAGACGGTTAGTAGACCAGCAGCACCTGCCAAACAGAAGCCTGAGTTGGTTCAGCCTAAGCCAGTCAGAGAGAGCAAGCCAGCTCCTCGTCCGGCTGCTGCGGCCAAGCCACAGCCCAAACCTCAGCCCCAGCAGAAATCTTCGACAGAGAATATTACCAGACTGCATGCACGTCAGCAGGAATTGGCTCAGCATCGTGCAAATGCGGATGAGAAGATTACGATTGATGTTCGTTATCCGAGGAGATATGAGGAAGCGACTGAAATTGTTGACCTGCTTTTGGCTAATGAAAGCATCCTGATTGACTTCCAGTATATGACTGAGGTACAGGCTCGACGTTGTTTAGACTACCTAGACGGTGCCCGTTATGTCTTGGCTGGAAATTTGAAAAAAGTTGCAAGCACTATGTATTTGCTGACTCCGATTAATGTAGTGGTAAATGTGGAAGATATCCGCCTGCCAAACGATGTTGAAATCAGCGAATTCGACTTTGATATGAAGCGCAGTAGATAAGAGATATGTTATATTTTGTAATTCGTGCCATCTCTAATCTTTTCGATCTTTATAGCATTGCCTTGATTGTCTATGCACTTCTGTCTTGGTTTCCAGGAGCCTATCAAACCAAATTCGGAGAGTTTCTAACACGAATTGTAGAACCGTATTTAAAACTTTTCCGCCGTCTTCCCTTGCAGTTTGCAGGGCTGGATTTTACCGTTTGGGTTGCAATTCTGGCTTTAAACCTTTTAAATCGTGTAGTCTTTTATTTAATAAGCATCTTACTAATGTTACTATGATGAAAGATTTATATCAGCACTTTTCGCATGAGGATCGAGAGTTTATTGATAGGAGTTTGGAGCTGCTTCAGCGGGTTCAAGATACCTATGCCTTTGAAACAACGTCTTTTCTGAATCCCCATCAGGTTTCGATTCTAAAGAATATTGGCAAACAATATGATGTGCAAGTCTTTGCTAGTTCGGATTATTTTCCAAGTGAACTGGCAAGAGTTCTTGTGGCGCCTTCTTATTACCAACTGAATATGGATGATTTTGAATTGAGCTTGCTGGAAATTTCCTATGCAAGCAAATTTTATAAAATCAGTCATTCGCAGATTATGGGCACTCTTCTCAATCAATTAGGGATTGAAAGACGAACCTTTGGCGATATTCTTGTAGTTGGAGACCGTGCTCAGCTCTTTGTAGATAAAAGACTAGCCCAGTATTTTATAGATCATGTCACTAAAGTAGCAAAGATGCCTGTCAAATTAAAGGAAGTATCCTTTGCAGAGCAGCTGAAAGAGCAGAAGCAGGCTGTTACCAGAGAAATTTTAGCATCTAGCCTTCGCTTGGATAAGTTGGTAGCCAGCACCTTTAAGTTGTCAAGGAGCCAGGCTGCTCAGCTGATTTCTGGCAAGCATGTGAAAATGAACTATGCTGTTAATGACAATCCCAGCCAGCAGGTCGGGCTTGAAGACTTGATAAGCGTTAGACGATTTGGAAGATTTAAGGTTTTAAGAGAAAATGGCCTTTCCAAGAATGGAAAACATAAGTTAACCGTTGAATTATTAGCTAGTAAATGAGGAGGAACTATGACACTTACAGCATTAGAAATTAAAGATAAATCCTTTGGAACCAAATTTAGAGGCTATGATGTTGAAGAGGTAGATGAATTCCTTGACATCGTTGTCCGCGATTATGAGGACTTGGTTCGTGAAAACCACGAAAAAGAAGCAAAAATTCGCAATCTGGAAGAACGTCTGACTTATTTTGATGAGATGAAAGACTCTCTCAGTCAGTCTGTCTTGATTGCTCAGGATACGGCTGAGCGAGTTAAAGTTGCTGCCAACGAACGGTCTACGAATATTGTCCGTCAGGCAGAGCAGGATGCACAGCATTTGTTGGATGGAGCTAAGTACAAGGCTGATGAAATTTTGCGCCAGGCAGCTGACAATGCTAAGAAAGTAGCCATTGAAACAGAAGAACTGAAAAACAAAACACGTGTCTTCCATCAACGTTTGAAATCAACCATTGAGAGCCAGCTCAGCATTGTGGATTCTTCTGAGTGGGAAGAAATCCTGCGTCCGACAGCTACTTATCTGCAGACCAGCGATGAAGCTTTCAAGGAAGTTGTATCTGAGGTTCTTGGCGAAGAAGCAGTTGTTCGTGAGGAAGAAGTGGATGTGACTCGTCAATTTTCTCCAGAAGAAATGGCTGAGCTGCAAGAGCGCATTGAAGCTGCTAACCGTGAATTAGCTGCGACCCAAGCTTTTTCTCCGCTCAGCGATGAAGATATAGAAGCTCACGCAGCTGGGGAGAACTCAGAAGCTGATCATCATGATGATGATACAAATGGGGAACAAAAAGTTCCAGTAAATATTTTATAATTTTTAAAGAAACTAAGATTGTAAAAACACAGACCAAGCATAATACTTTCAGCGAGCAGATGATGGTGAAAGATCTGCAGTCCATCTTGCTTGGGCTATCATTTTACAGAACTTTCGTCTGAAATCAGTAGGATGAGACGGCAGTCCACGTTACGGACAAAGAGGGGCGAGAGGAGCATCATGCTATTGTCTTGCCTAAACAAAGGTGGTACCGCGAATTTTCGTCCTTTTTGGAGAAGTTTGCGGTTTTTAATTTGTAATTTTAAAAATAAAGAGGAATAGAATGAAACTGAAAGAAACACTTAACCTTGGAAAAACTGCTTTTCCTATGCGGGCCGGTCTTCCAAATAAGGAGCCAATCTGGCAGAAGGAATGGGATCAAGCTAAGCTTTATCAACGCCGTCAGGAACTGAATGAAGGCAAGCCGCACTTTATCCTGCATGATGGCCCTCCTTATGCTAACGGGAATATTCACGTCGGCCATGCTATGAATAAGATTTCCAAAGATATCATTGTTCGCTCAAAGTCTATGGCTGGTTACTATGCGCCTTACATTCCAGGTTGGGATACGCATGGTCTTCCAATCGAGCAGGTCTTGGCAAAGCAAGGCATTAAGCGCAAAGAGCTGGACTTGGTAGAGTACCTCAATATGTGTCGGGACTATGCTCTCAGCCAAGTCGAAAAGCAAAAAGAAGATTTCAAGCGTTTGGGTGTTTCTGGTGATTGGGAAAATCCTTATGTAACCTTGACACCAGATTATGAAGCCGCTCAGATTCGCGTCTTTGGTGAAATGGCTAAGAAAGGCTACATCTACCGTGGCGCTAAGCCAGTTTACTGGTCTTGGTCTTCTGAGTCAGCTCTTGCTGAAGCAGAAATTGAATACCATGATTTGGTTTCCACCTCTCTGTACTATGCTAACCGTGTTAAAGACGGAAAAGGGGTACTAGACACAGATACTTACATCGTCGTATGGACAACAACTCCGTTTACTATTACAGCTTCTCGTGGTTTGACTGTTGGAGCAGATATTGATTACGTTTTGGTCCAGCCTGCGGGTGAAAGTCGCAAGTTTATTGTAGCGTCTGAATTATTGAACAGCTTGTCTGAGAAATTTGGCTGGGCTGATGTTCAAGTTTTGGATACCTACCGTGGTCAAGAATTAAACCACATCGTGACAGTTCACCCATGGGATACTGCTGTAGATGAACTTGTTATCCTGGGTGACCACGTTACGACTGACTCTGGTACCGGTATTGTTCATACAGCGCCTGGTTTTGGTGAGGACGACTACCATGTCGGTGTAGCCAATGGACTGGAAGTTGCTGTGACAGTCAATGAGCGCGGTATCATGATGGAAAATGCTGGTCCTGACTTTGAAGGCCAGTTCTATGATAAGGTTGTGCCAACGGTTATTGAAAAGCTTGGTGATTTGCTCCTTGCTCAGGAAAAAATTTCTCACTCTTATCCATTTGACTGGCGTACTAAGAAGCCAATCATCTGGCGGGCAGTACCACAGTGGTTTGCATCTGTTTCTAAATTCCGTCAAGAAATTTTAGATGAAATTGACAAGGTTAAATTCCATTCTGAATGGGGGAAAGTACGCCTCTACAATATGATTCGTGACCGTGGTGACTGGGTTATCTCTCGTCAGCGGGCTTGGGGAGTTCCACTTCCAATCTTCTATGCCGAAGACGGAACACCAATCATGACAGCAGAAACCATCGAACACGTGGCTCAGCTTTTTGAGGAGCACGGCTCTATCGTCTGGTGGAAGCATGAAGCAAAAGACCTCTTACCAGAAGGATTTACTCATCCAGGTTCTCCAAACGGCGAATTTACCAAGGAAACGGACATCATGGACGTTTGGTTTGACTCAGGCTCATCATGGAATGGTGTAGTGGTTAACCGTCCTGAGTTAACTTACCCGGCTGATCTTTATCTAGAAGGTTCAGACCAATACCGTGGTTGGTTCAATTCATCCCTCATCACTTCAGTTGCCAACCATGGCGTAGCCCCATATAAACAAATCTTGTCACAAGGCTTTGCCCTAGATGGTAAGGGTGAAAAGATGTCTAAATCCCTTGGAAATACCATTGTTCCAAGTGACGTGGAAAAACAATTTGGTGCGGAAATCTTGCGTCTCTGGGTAACCAGTGTAGACTCTAGCAACGACGTTCGTATCTCTATGGATATCTTGAGCCAAGTTTCTGAAACCTACCGTAAGATTCGGAATACCTTGCGTTTCTTGATTGCTAATACCGCTGACTTTAATCCAGCTGAGGATGCTGTAACTTACGAAGAACTTCGCTCTGTTGATAAATACATGACTATCCGCTTCAATCAATTAGTAGAGACTATTCACAAGGCTTACGCAGACTTTGAGTTTCTGACTATTTATAAAGCAATTGTCAACTTTGTGACCGTTGACTTGTCCGCTTTCTATCTGGACTTTGCCAAAGATGTCGTCTATATCGAAGCAGCTAAATCATTGGAACGTCGTCAAATGCAGACTGTTTTCTATGACATTTTGGTCAAGATTACCAAGCTGTTGACGCCGATTCTGCCACACACAGCAGAAGAAATTTGGTCTTACCTAGAGCATGAAGAGGAAGAATTTGTTCAGTTATCTGAATTGCCAGAAGCTCAGATTTTCCCAAATCAAGAAGAAATTTTGGACACTTGGTCTGCCTTTATGGACTTCCGCAGTCAAGCTCAGAAAGCCTTGGAAGAAGCCCGCAATGAGAAGGTTATCGGGAAATCGTTGGAAGCACACCTGACTGTCTATCCGAATGAAGTCATCAAGACCTTGCTTGAGGCAGTCAACAGTGATGTGGCACAGCTTCTTATCGTTTCTCAATTAACAATTATAGAAGGACCTGCTCCAGAAGGCGCTCTAGTCTTTGAAGATGTAGCTTTTGTCGTAGAGCATGCGCAGGGGCAAGTCTGTGATCGCTGCCGCCGTAATGATTCGACTGTTAAAACATTTTTAATTCGTAATACAGAAGATGATGAATCTCTAAATAGTCAACTCTGTGACCATTGTTACGACATTCTGAGAGGGTACGATTACCTCGTTATTGCAAATGTAGATTATTAAAGAGAAAATGGCTTTGCCCTTTAGTGGTAAGCCATTTTTTAGATAGATGGATTGATTTGAAAATTTGTTAATTTGTTAAATTAAAACTAAATTAGAAAACACAAACAGTTGCGTTTGCAACTGTTTTCTGTTATACTACTTATAACTTAGGAGTGCTTATTTTAGCCAAAATGTTTTGGAGCTGAAAGAGCTCAGAGGAAGTCAGTTGCTGCAGCGCATGACTGGCGTAGGTATTTTCAAAGCCAATCAGTTGGTCATAGAGTTTGAGAGCCTGACTGCTAGGATAGAGCTCTTTGAACTTCTTGTTTTGAGCTTTGGTCTTTTTGATAATCAAGCCCCTATCTTCCAGCTTTCCTAGAGAACGGCTGAGAGTAGTCTTGTCAATCTGCACCAGTTCTGCCAGTTGTGACTGGCTGAGACCTTCATTTTCGACGATACGAATGAGTAGTAGAAATAAATTATTGTCTAGGCCGTAGTTACTGGCTTTCTGATTCATTTTCATCATAGCCTGTCTAGAAATAAAGCCCATTTGACGGAAAAGTTGACGGTAATCCATAGGAACTCCTTGATAGTTGCATTTGCATTTATTATACATTAAAAAGTTAGAGGAAACAAGTATGTGGTCTAGGAAAAAATTAACAGAGCTGAACCCGATAGAATTTTATCAAATCTTAAAATTGCGCATTGACACCTTTGTGGTGGAGCAGGAGCGCATCTATCATGAACTGGATGAGAAAGACCTAGAAGCAATGCATGTTTACCATGCTAATGAAAAAGGGGAAATTGATGCTTATGCTCGGGTCTTTGAAGAGGGAGTGCATTTAGTTTTTGGTCGAGTGGTTACAGCTCAGTCTGTAAGAGGACAGGGATTAGGAGGACAGCTTATTAGAGAAATCTTGCAATTATGTGCTGAAAAATGGCCAGGAAAGGAAATTGAAATAGAGGCTCAGGATCAGGTGGCTGCTCTCTATGAAAAGTATGGCTTCAAATCGGTTGGCCAACCCTTTATTTTTGAATCGACGCCTCACATTACCATGATCTATAAACAATAAAAAACTAAGGCCTGGCCTTAGTTTTTACTGTTTAACAGGAATGGAAATTTCGATTAGATTATTAGCGTAAATCGTTCGGATAGCAGCTTTATCAATAGCGTTTGCATCAATTTTTCTCTTCAAGAAAAATTCTCTAATTTTTTCGATTTCCTGTTCGCGTACAGCACGGTGCATGTTTGAAATCAAAATTTCATAGTGAAGAGGAGCTTGTGTAAAAACAACATCGCTGTTTCCAGCAGAATAAACTTCGACTAATATCGCATCGGTGCTTTCCAATTGGCTTTTGACAAGGTCAGCATGACTGTTTGTTGTATTAATAAGCTTCATACGATTTCCTCCTGCTTTATACCTGCTATTATTATAACATGTTTGCTATAAATTGTGAATGATTTCTTTAAGCTTTAAGCGTATTTTTCCAAGCTTGGATACCCCATTTATGGCTGCCGCGTTTGAGTGTTTCAATAGCTTCTTCAACTGGGAACCAGGCAAGCTGATTGAAATCTTCCAACGGTTTTTGGACTTCTTTGAAAGAGGTGACCTCATACAGGTAGGCTGGGTTGTAAAAGTAGGTGTCGCGATGGCGGGAGTAAAAATATTCGTCAGCTTGTCCAAGATAGCGGCCAAGCTGGGCTGTGAATCCAAGTTCTTCCATCAGCTCGCGTTCAAGGGCAGTCTGATGGTTTTCCCCCTCTTCAATCTCTCCACCGGGCAGAAACCAAGCCCCATTAGGCGCCTGGACCAAAATAATCTTTTCTTTCTTTTTATCTGGGATGACAGCATAGACTCCGTAGCGGGTCACATATTCTACATTTGCTTCCTTTTCACCAAAGGTTGGATTTGTCATTCTAATATCCTCAATCTCTAGTCAGTTTACTATCTATCATAATGGACTAAGGACCAACTGTCAAGAATTTACTCGGTTTATTGGACAGAAAAAGAATGATAGTCTTTGAAAGAAATCTCTTTCAAATAATAAATTCCTTCCTCCGACCGTTTAAAAAACTCTTCTTTATAGGAATGGTAAAACATTTATAGAAGAAACTGTTATAATAGTAGCGAGGTGGTTATATGACAGAAAGCAGACTTTTTAAAATCTTATATCTTCTTTTAGAGCGAGGCCGTGCAACAGCTCCCGAATTGGCCTCACTATTTGAAGTATCTATTCGAACCATCTATCGAGATGTGGACAAGCTGAGTTTGGCAGGAATCCCCATATACTGCAGCCCAGGCAAGGGCGGGGGCATTTTTCTGATGAAGGATTTTGTCTTAGACAAAGCCTTGTTTTCAGAGTCTGAGAGGGATGAGCTATTAGCTGCTCTTCAAGGCTTCCAGATTCTAACAGACGGCGAGCAAGTAGAAACCTTGGCTAAGCTGCAGTCCTTGTTTCAAGTTCAGGCGACTTCTTGGCTAGAGGTGGATTTCACTGATTGGCGCAAGAAAGCAGGTCAGAAAGAACTGTTTGATACCATTAAGCAAGCAATCTTGCAAAGAAGAGTCTTGTCATTTTCTTATTTGAATGGGCGTGGAGAAAGAGAGCAGCGCAAGATAGAGGCGCTGAAGTTAGTATTTAAAAGCCAAAACTGGTATGTTGCTGGCTTTTGTCGTTTAAGACAAGCTCCGCGCTTTTTTAAACTCAACAGAATGAGAGACTGTCAGATGTTAGAGGAACGATTTAAGCAGAGAGTCTTGGATGAGACATTTAGTCCTGAAGAGCGGCTAGGAGGCACAGTAAAAGTCCTCTTGAAATTTGACAGGAAGCATGCCTTTAGAGTGTACGAGGAGTTTTCAGAAGCAGAGATAGAGGAGACTGATGGGAGCCTTTCTGTCCAAACGCATTTGCCGAGTCACGATAGTCTTTATACCTACTTGCTATCCTTTTTGGATGGAGTTGAAATCATGGAGCCGCCTCGGTTACGGGAAGAATTCAAAGAAAAGTTAAAAGCTATTGCCGATATTTATAAAAGCTGACAGAGGTTGTCAGCTTTTCTTTGCTATACTGTTTGTAGTAAAGAAAGGAGGGCTCTCTCATGAAATATGAATGGAGAAAAGCCAATCGAGAAATCTATCAAATCAAGTCTGTACCCTGTCTCATAGATCTTCCTGCCCAGTCTTTTATCATGATTGACGGCAAGGGCAATCCTAATGCTGCTGACTTTTCGGAACGAGTTGGTGCTCTGTACAGCTTAGCCTATGCTATCAAGATGAACTACAAAAAGACAGCGGCCGAGCAAGAATTTACTGATTTTACAGTTTATCCCTTGGAAGGACTTTGGCAGCAAGAGCAAGCAGGAGAACTGATTAAAGAAGAATTGATTTATACCATTATGATTGGCCAGCCGGACTTTATCACTGAAGAGATGGTGAAAAAGGCTCTGGAACAAGTCCGTGTCAAAAAGCCTAATCCTCTCTATGATGAGATTCGCTTTGAAGAAATGACGGAAGGAGCGTGTGTCTCCATGCTGCATCTGGATCCTTTTGACGAAGAACCTCAATCCTTCGCTAAAATGGATGCCTTTTGCCAGAGTCACCAGCTGACACGGATTTCAAACACTCATAGGGAAATCTATCTCAATAATCTGAATCGGACAGACCCTAGCAAGCTGAAAACAATTCTGCGCTACAAGGTTCAGAAAGATCAATAAAGAAATAGAGCAGAAAACTAACTGTTTTCTGCTCTATTTTGTCGACAATTATTTTTCTTCTTGTGATGAATTAACTGACTCTGTGCTTTCAGTTTTCTTGGCTGACTTAATGAGAATCTTGCCATTGCTGGTCATGATAGCTTTGAGATCTTTTTCGCTTGGATTTTCCAGATAGAAGTCGGTAATAGCATCTTCGATATGGTCCTGAATGGTACGGCGCAGTGGGCGAGCCCCCATTTTTGGATCGTAGCCCAGGTCAACCAATTTTTCCTTGACCTTCTCCGTAACTTCCAGATGAATGTCGTTGGTTGCCAAACGGTGATTGACATCGTCCAGCATCAGGTTGACAATTTGCAGCAGATTGTCCTTGCTGAGCGCCTGGAATTCGATAATGCCGTCAAAGCGGTTCATAAACTCAGGACTGAAGAAGTTGCCCAATTCACCCAAGACGGAATTGGTGCGGCCTTCACGCGCTGCCCCAAAGCCAACGCTGGCTTCAGCTTTGCCAGTTCCGGCATTGGATGTCATGATGATAATGGTGTCCTTGAAGCTGACAGTCCGGCCTTGACCATCGGTCAGGCGGCCATCATCTAGAACCTGCAGGAACATGTGCATAACATCAGGATGTGCTTTTTCCACCTCATCTAGCAGAATGAGTGAGTATGGATTGCGGCGGACGCGCTCAGTCAATTGGCCAGCTTCATCATAGCCGACATAGCCCGGAGGGGCACCGACTAGCTTGGCCACGCTGTGTTTTTCCATATATTCACTCATATCAAAGCGAATCATACTGTCAGCCGAGCCAAAGAGCTCAATGGCTAGTTGCTTAGACAGCTCAGTCTTACCTACGCCTGTTGGTCCGACAAAGAGGAAGCTGCCGATTGGGCGATTAGGACTTCCTAGTCCGACCCGGTTGCGGCGGATAGCCTTGGCAATCTTATCCACAGCATCGTCTTGGCCGATGACATGAGCCTTTAGGTCGCTGGCGAGATTGACTAGTTGAGACTGTTCCTTTTCTTTGAGGTCGCCAACTGGGATATTGGTCTTTTGCTCTACGATGTGCTCAATCGTTTTCTCGCTGATAATTGGAGTATCCTTGTCTAGCACACTTGTCTGCTGGAGTTCCTTGTACTTGGCAATCTGGTCGCGGAAGTAAGCTGCTTTCTCGAAGTCTTCGTCGCGGGTTGCCTGAGCCTTGAGATTTTCGGCCTCAATTAGACGCTGATCAATGACCTTGGGATCAACGAAGTTGAGGGTCAGATTCATCTTGGAACCAGCCTCATCCAATAGGTCAATAGCCTTGTCTGGCAGGAAGCGATCTTGGATGTAGCGGTTGGAGAGAAGCGCAGCAGCTTCAATAGCCGCATCTGTGTACTTGACGTGATGGTAGTCTTCGTATTTTTTCTGAATCCCTTTAAGGATGGTAATCGTTTCTTCTACTGTCGGTTCATCTACCTTAACAGGCTGCATACGTCGCTCCAGTGCAGCATCCTTCTCAATGATACGGTATTCGTTGAGGGTGGTTGCTCCAACCATTTGGAGTTCTCCTCGAGCCAGGGCTGGTTTGAGGATGTTCCCAGCGTCCATATTGCCATCGCCAGCAGAGCCTGCTCCGACAATTTCATGGATTTCATCAATAAAGAGAATGACATCCTGACGAGAACGAATCTCATCAATGAGCTTCTGCATTCTCTCCTCAAATTGGCCACGGATACCAGTTCCCTGTACTAAGCTGACAACGTCTAGGCGGATAACTTCTTTGCCTTGGAGTTTATGAGGGACATCACCATCAACAATTTTCTGGGCCAGACCTTCCACCACGGCTGTTTTCCCAACTCCTGGCTCTCCTATGAGAACGGGATTGTTTTTGGTGCGGCGGTTGAGGATTTCAATGACACGGACGATTTCTTCATCACGGCCAATAACAGGATCAATCTCGTCTCGGCGAGCCAACTCAGTCACGTTGATACCAAACTCTTCCAGCAGGCCTTTTGGCTTTTGCGGACTTGGCTGAGGCTGCCCTCCCTTGCTTGGATTGGAACCGTAGCCACCACCGCCTCCATAGGCTCCGCCAGATTGGGTCGGAGGAGTAGTTGGTTCCTGAGGCTGTTGAAAATTGCTGAGGCTGCTGAAGAAGTCATCGATAGGATCTGTTCCGTGATTGTTGGCATTAGCGATTCCGCCGAACAAGGAATGTTCAGGGTCTGTTTTCATGATTTGGTAGCAGTTTTGGCACAAATCCACCTGCTGTTTATGGCCATTTACGTTGGTATAAAGGTGAATCGTAGATTCATTGATTTTACAATTTTGGCAAAGCATGCAGATACCTCTTTTCTTTTAGTGTGCAAGCTATTTATAGAAATAATTAAAGGTCAAAAATAGTCAAAGTTTTATAGTTTTATTATATCAGTATTCTCGAACTTTGCAAGAATTTACTGCAAAATCCTCCCTTAGACCGAGCAGAATGAAAACAAATTCTTGAAAAATTACAAAAAATGGGCTTTTAGTGGTATTTCAGTTGCTATTTATGGTAAAATAAGAGGGAACTAAGTAAATAGGAGAAACAAAATGGAATCACATTTAGTTAGAATTATTAACCGCTTAGAAGCTATGGCTAAGGATGGCGGAAATTTAAAACGTAATTTTGAGCGTGAAGGAGTGGTTGTAGCAGAAGTAGCTTACAGTTACGACGAAGAAAACGGCTCTGTCTTCACCTTGCGTGACGTTGCAGCGCGTGAAACCTATACTTTCGACAGCATCGATTTGATTGCAATGGAAATTTATGAATTACTCTACTAAAAAGCACTTAGCTGCTTTTTATTTTTACCCTTTTTATCTTATTTTGAAAAAGATTTAGTAGGTCTGAAAATTTTACCGCTAGGTGTTAATGAAACCTCGTCTTATAACCTTGTATAAGAAAAAGTTATAGGCTGGGCACAGATTTTTTTGGTATAATGAAAAAGATAATGAAAAAGAAATGAGAATGACATGGCGCAGATTATTGATGGTAGAGGTTTGGCAGAGAAGCTTCAGAAAAAATTAGCCGAAAAAACGGCTCGCCTCAAGGAAAAGACAGGTCAGGTTCCGGGCTTGGTAGTGATTGTGGTGGGAAATAATCCAGCCAGTCAAATCTACGTGCGTAATAAAGAGCGCTCGGCCTTGGCCGCTGGCTTTCGGAGTAAGGTAGAACGTCTGCCAGAAGAAACCAGCCAAGAAGAGCTCTTGAGCTTGATTGAAACTTATAATCAGAATCCTGACTGGCATGGCATTTTAGTCCAACTACCTTTGCCTGAGCATATTGATGATGAAGCTGTGTTGCTGGCCATTGATCCAGACAAGGATGTTGATGGCTTTCATCCGCTTAATATGGGCAAGTTATGGAGTGGCCATCCGGTTATGATTCCAGCTACTCCTGCAGGCATTATGGCAATGTTCCATGAATATGGCGTTGAACTGGAAGGTAAGCGAGCGGTTGTCATCGGGCGGAGTAATATTGTCGGTAAGCCCATGGCTCAGCTCCTTTTAGCTAAGAATGCGACAGTGACCCTAACGCATTCGCGGACCCACAATCTAGCTAAGACTGCTAAGCGGGCAGATATTTTGGTGGTGGCTATCGGTCGTGGACATTTTGTGACCAAGGACTTTGTCAAGGAAGGAGCTGTTGTCATTGATGTCGGTATGAACCGAGATGAAAATGGCAAGCTGATTGGCGACGTTAAGTTTGATGAAGTGTCTGAACTTGCCAGTCTGATTACCCCTGTGCCTGGAGGTGTTGGGCCTATGACCATTACCATGCTGATGGAGCAGACCTACCAAGCCTTTAAACGGAGTCTTGAATCATGAAATTTGTTTTTGATTTGGATGGGACCTTGTCCTTTGATTATATGACGATTGATGAGGAGATTAAGCAGGTTCTGCTAACGGCTCCTCAGTTTGGGCATGAAGTTCTGTTTGCTTCGGCGCGTTCCTACCGAGATTGTCTGGGACTATTGGGTCCGGAATTGAGCCAGCAGATAGTGATTGGCCTGAACGGCGGAGTGGCTTATCAAAAGGGACAGCTGATGTTTGAGCGTCAGCTGCATCAGTCAAGTTATCAAGCCATTTTAGATACTTGTTTGACCTATAATTTGCCTTTTTTCGTTGATAATACTTTTGACTACAGCGGCCAGATTTTAGAAAAAATTCCTTTTATTGCCAGTGTAGATCCTCTCAAGCGGGCAAGACAGCTGGAACTAACTGAACTCCAACATCCTATTAAGCTTGTTATTTACATGGGGAATCATGAGCAACTCTTAGAGGATTTACAGGCTCGTTTTGCAAACTTGCCTAATCTGAGTCTAGACTATCATGAACATGAGAAATGTTTTTATATCAATCCGGCTGAAACTAATAAAGCTTCAACTGTAAAGGAATTATGCGGTTCGGATTATGTGGCTTTTGGTAATGATCAAAATGATATCCAGCTCTTTAAGAATTCTCTCTACGCTGTGCAGGTTGGGGATTTCCTAGGCTTGATTGATTATGCGGATGAGCAGGTCGCCTTTCAGGAAAATTTACCCAAGGCAGTCGCAGCAAGAATCTTACAAAAATTTGCAGATTTCCGAAGAAAATAACTTTCTTGTGATACGAGGCACCTGTTTAGGTGCCTTTTGGTGTATAATGAAGATAGGCTTGGTCATCTTGAGACAAGTGCAGGATGAAGTTGGTCTAGGAGAATATCATGGTAAAAAATGCTGAAAATATTTTAAAAAGAGTCATTAGGGAACGTCCCTTGGATAGTCACAAGGGCGACTACGGCCGCCTCTTACTGATTGGGGGGACCTATCCTTATGGCGGTGCTATCATTATGGCTGCTTTGGCTGCGGTCAATAGCGGAGCGGGTCTGGTGACTGTTGCTACAGATAGAGATAATATCGCCCCTCTGCACAGTCATCTACCAGAGGCCATGGCCTTTGACTTAGAGGAACAAGACCGATTGACAGAGCAACTGACCAAATCAGATTTAGTCTTGATTGGTCCTGGCTTGGCGGAGAATCAACTAGGTCTAGATATCCTACAAATGGTAGTCCAGACTGTGGAAGAACAGCAGATACTTATCATGGATGGCGGCGCCATTTCACTCTTTAGCAAAGCAGCTTTGCCATTTCCAAAAGCCCAAACAGTTTTTACCCCTCACCAGAAGGAGTGGGAAAGCTTATCGGGTTTGAGCATATCAGATCAGACAGCGGTAGCCAATCAGGCGGCAGTCAATCAACTGCCTCTAGGCAGTATTGTCGTGCAGAAAAAGCATGGGACGACCATCTATCAAAGTGGTCAAGAGCAGGTCTTTGAGCTGACAGTAGGCGGACCTTATCAGGCAACTGGCGGTATGGGGGATACACTGGCCGGTATGATTGCCGCATTTGCGGGTCAGTTCAAGTCAAGCAGTCTCTTTGAGCGAGTGGCGGCTGCGACTCTTCTTCACTCCCTTATCGCTGATGAACTGACTCAGGAAGCTTATGTCGTCCTGCCAACGGCAATCAGTAGAGCCGTTCCAAGGTGGATGAAGAAGATGAGTCAGTAGACTTTTTCTTGGGTTTTAAGTCAGCTGGGTTTCTTTTGTGGAAGCCCAGTTTTTTCTTGCTTTTCAGGGAATTTTTAGACTTTGTAATCGGTTTTTTATGCAGTTTTTTGTTATAATAAAAGTTACGAAAAACTAGAAAAGAAAGGAAAAGGGCATGCCAGAGTATTTGTCGGTTTCGACCTTGACCAAGTATTTGAAGATGAAGTTTGAGCGGGATCCGTATTTGGAGCGGGTCTATCTGACTGGCCAGGTGTCTAATTTCCGCCGGCGCCCCAATCATCAGTATTTCTCATTAAAGGATGAGAAGGCTGTAATTCAGGTCACGATTTGGTCTGGTGTCTACCAGAAGCTAGGCTTTGAGCTGGAAGAAGGTATGAAAATCAATGTGATTGGCCGGGTACAGCTCTATGAGCCGAGCGGTTCCTATTCTATCATCATTGAAAAGGCAGAGCCGGATGGTATCGGTGCCTTGGCTATCCAGTTTGAACAGCTCAAGAAAAAACTGGGAGAAGAAGGGCTTTTTCAAGAGAAATTCAAGCAGTCCTTGCCCCAGTTTCCTAAGAAAATCGGTGTCGTAACCAGTCCCAGCGGAGCGGTCATCCGGGACATTATCACGACGGTCATCCGTCGCTTTCCGGGAGTGGAGATTGTCCTTTATCCGACAAAAGTGCAGGGAGATGGGGCTGCAGCTCAAGTTGCTGACCACATCAGACTGGCCAATGAGCGGTCGGATTTGGATGTACTGATTATTGGTCGAGGTGGCGGTTCTATTGAAGATCTCTGGGCTTTCAACGAAGAGGAAACAGTTCGGGCTATTTTTGAGTCTCGGATTCCTGTTATCTCTAGTGTCGGCCATGAGACTGATACGACTTTGGCGGACTTTGTAGCAGATTGCAGGGCTGCGACTCCGACGGCTGCGGCTGAACTAGCAACACCAGTCACCAAGCTGGATCTTCTGGGACATTTGCAGCAGCAGGAAAACCGCATGTCACGAGCGATTTCCAATCGTCTGAGCTATTATCGAGAGCGCCTGAATAAACTGACCCAGTCGGTTATCTTCCGACAGCCAGAGCGTCTTTACGATGGCCATCTGCAGAAATTAGACCAGCTCAACCTGCGACTCAAGCAAAAAATTCGCGAATATTATAGTGAAGAGCAACAGCGGGTCAAAATCTTGCAGCATCGTTTGGAGGCATTGAATCCGCTCAGTCGCGTTCAGCGCCTTCAAGAGCAGACTGCCCAGCTGGAGCGATTGCTGCGCAGCAACATGGCGGTCATTTATGATAACAAGGTGGCTCAAGTCAGGAGATTATCCGAGGCCTTGCTTATGCTGGATACCAGTCGAATCGTGGCGCGTGGCTATGCTATTGTCCAAAAGAATCAAAAGGTTGTCGAGTCAAGTGCTGGCATTGGAGAAAAAGATGAGCTGACCCTGCTTATGCGGGATGGGCAGCTGGAAGTAGAGGTAAAACATGTCCAAAGAAAAGAAATTTGAAGAAAACTTAGCAGACTTGGAAGTCATTGTCCAAAAGCTTGAAAAAGGTGATGTAGCCTTGGAAGAGGCGATTGCGGAATTTCAAAAGGGGATGAAGCTTTCAAAGGAACTCCAGGCTAGTCTGGACAAGGCTGAAAAGACCTTAGTTAAGGTCATGCAGGCAGACGGCACAGAAACGGAAATGGAATGACAAGAAACGAGAAACTGGAAAAAATCGGTCTGACGATTGAGGATTTTTATAAGTCTCAGCAAGTGTCGCCGGATTTATCAGAAGTTATTTTGTACTCGGTGCAGGCTGGAGGCAAGCGAATTCGTCCCTTACTGCTATTGGAGTTGATTCAAGCTTTTGGCCTAGAGCTGACTGAGGCCCACTATCAGGTCGCAGCGGCTCTTGAGATGATTCACACTGGCAGCCTTATTCATGATGATTTGCCAGCTATGGATGATGACGACTATCGTCGTGGTCGCCTGACTAGCCATAAGAAGTTTGGAGAGGATATGGCTATTTTGGCGGGTGATTCTCTCTTTTTGGACCCCTATGGACTATTGGCAAGGGCCGAGTTGCCCAGTCAGGTCAAGGTGGACTTGATTTCTGAGTTGTCTCTGGCAGCAGGGAGCTTTGGTATGGTCGCAGGACAAGTTCTGGACATGCAAGGCGAAGGTCAAGCAATTAATTTAGAAGATTTAAAAACCATCCATGCCAATAAGACTGGAAAACTTCTGGCGTATCCCTTTGTCGCAGCTGGTTTGATTGCTGAGGTCGAGCAGTCTGTTCAAGACAAGCTTCGTAGGATTGGAGAGCTCTTGGGGCTGGCCTTTCAAGTGCGGGATGATATTTTGGATGTGACAGCTAGTTTTGAAGAGCTGGGTAAAACCCCGCAGAAAGATTTAGCTGCGGCCAAGTCGACTTATCCAGCCTTTCTGGGTCTAGATGGAGCTAAGAACTTTTTCAATCAGACTCTTGATGAAGCTGTGGACATTCTGATAGACTTGGAAGAAAAGACAGAGTTTTCAGGCGGAGAAATTCAAAAGATAATAGAAAGTTTGAGATTGAATGGCTAAGGAAAGAGTAGATGTGCTGGCTTACAGACAAGGGCTCTTTGAGACCAGAGAGCAGGCTAAGCGTGGCGTCATGGCTGGGCTGGTTATTGCTGCGGTCAATGGCCAGCGCTTTGACAAGCCTGGTGAAAAGATTGACACAGGAACAGAGCTGCGCTTAAAAGGTGAGAAACTCAGATATGTCAGCCGAGGCGGGCTCAAGCTAGAAAAGGCTTTGCAAGTCTTTGATATTTCGGTCACTGACCGAGTGACCTTGGATATCGGAGCTTCGACCGGCGGTTTTACAGATGTCATGCTGCAGCACGGTGCTAAGCTGGTCTATGCAGTGGATGTGGGGACCAATCAGCTGGCCTGGAAGCTCAGACAGGACGAGCGGGTCATCAGCATGGAGCAGTTTAATTTTCGCTATGCCCAAAGGACTGACTTTGAGCAGGAGCCTAGCTTTGCCAGTATTGACGTCAGCTTTATATCGCTGAGTTTGATTTTGCCAGCTCTGCATGAGATTTTGGCTCAGGATGGCCAAGTGGTCGCCTTGATTAAGCCTCAGTTTGAAGCGGGCCGCGAGCAGATTGGAAAAAAAGGGATTGTCAAGGATAAAAAGGTCCATTTAGCAGTTCTGGAAAAGGTCACAGCATTTATGATGGAGGCTGGTTTTTCTGTCAGGGGACTGGATTTTTCGCCTATTCAGGGAGGTCAGGGCAATGTAGAATTTCTGGCCTATTTAGAAAAGAGTACAGAACCGCAGGCTCTTGATTCAGCACTGATGACAGCTGTCGTAGAGGCAGCACACAAGGAATTTAAGGATGAATAAGAAGGATAGATTAGAAAAGATTAGACGCTTTGTCAGTGACTATGACATTGGCACACAGGAGGAAATTGTAGAACATCTCAGGGAATCTGGGATTAAAGCGACCCAGGCTACGGTCTCTAGGGATATCAAAGAGCTGGGGATTGTCAAGATACCGCTCAAGGATAACACCTATATCTACGAGCTGCCTAAGACCATGACCAGCAGTCTGGGGCTGGCTGAAAATAACATCCTGTCCTGTCAGATTTTGGGAAATATGATTAATCTCAGTCTGGTACCGGGGAGCACAGCACTGGTCAAGCGTCATCTTAGGAATGAATTTGCTGAGGATATTTTCAGTATCTTGGCAGACAACGACAGTATTTTGATAGTTATGATGACAGAGGAAGCAGCCGCAAGGATTGCAAGCATCATTCACCATTGGTAGGAAAGCCTATGTTATTAGAAATTTCGATTAAAAATTTTGCCATTATTGAGGAGATTTCCCTTAATTTTGAGCAAGGTATGACGGTTTTAACCGGGGAAACCGGAGCCGGCAAGTCTATTATTATTGACGCGATGAACATGATGCTGGGCAGCCGTGCTACGACGGATGTTATTCGTCATGGGGCACCCAAAGCTGAGATAGAGGGACTTTTTTCGCTGGAAAATAGCAGAGCTTTGCGAGAGATTTTTGAGGAGCAGGGCTGGGAGCTGACCGATGAGCTGATTATCCGTCGGGAAATTCTGCAAAACGGCCGTAGTGTCAGCCGTATCAACGGTCAGATGGTTAATCTGTCTGTTCTAAAGGCTGTTGGCCAGCACTTGGTGGATATCCATGGCCAGCACGATCAGGAAGAACTGATGAGACCCCAGCTTCATATCGCCATGCTAGATGAGTTTGCTTCAGCAGACTTTTTAAATCTCAAAGGCCGCTATCAGGAAACCTTTGACCGCTATCGAAGCCTGCGCAAGCAAGTCCTGACTTTGCAGAAAAATCAGCAGGAGCATAAGGCCAGGATTGAGATGTTGGAGTTTCAGATGGCGGAGATTGAGAGCGCAGCCCTCAAAAGCGGTGAAGATACTGCCCTGCATCAGGAGCGAGATCGTTTGCTCAACCACAAGCTCATTGCCGATACACTGACCAATGCCTATACCATGCTGGATAATGAAGATTTTTCCAGCCTGACCAATGTCCGCTCAGCTATGAATGACCTTGAGTCTATCGAGGATTACGATCCAGCCTACAAGGAGCTTTCAGGCAGCTTGTCAGAGACTTATTATGTCTTGGAAGATGTCAGCAAGCGCCTAGAGGACATTTTAGATGGACTGGATTTTGACGGAGATCGGCTGCTTCAGGTGGAGAGTCGCTTAGACTTGATTAATAGCATCACTCGTAAATACGGCGGCCAAGTAGATGATGTGCTGGATTACTTTGCTCAGATTTCCAAAGAATACAGCCTTTTGACTGGAAGCAACTTGTCCTCAGAGGATATGGATCGAGAGCTGAAGGTCTTGGAGAGAGAGCTGGTAGAGCTGGCTCAGGAGCTGAGTCAGGCTCGTCACGGCCTAGCAGCCCAGCTGGAAGCGGAAATCAAGCAAGAGCTGCAAGACCTCTACATGGAAAAGGCGCGCTTTAAAGTGCAGTTCAGTAAGGGCAAGTTCAACCGTGAAGGCAATGAACAAGTAGAGTTTTACATCTCGGCAAATCCGGGCGAGGATTTCAAACCTTTGGTGAAGGTTGCGTCTGGGGGGGAACTCTCCCGTCTCATGTTGGCTATCAAGTCTGCCTTTTCTCGTAAGGAAGGCAAGACCAGCATTGTCTTTGACGAAGTGGATACGGGCGTTTCTGGTCGAGTGGCCCAGGCTATTGCTCAGAAGATTCACAAGATTGGCTCCAATGGCCAAGTCTTGGCTATCTCCCATCTGCCGCAGGTCATTGCGATTGCCGATTATCAGTTCTTTATTGAGAAGATTTCGGATGAGAATTCGACCGTCTCAACGGTTCGCCTACTAACGGCTGACGAGCGTGTTCAGGAAGTCGCTAAGATGCTGGCTGGTGAAGATGTGACGGAGGCTGCTTTGACTCAAGCCAGAGAATTATTAAAAAAATAAACAAGCGAGGCTGAGACACGAGTGTTTCGGTCTCCTTTAGGAGGTGGCGCATATGACAGAATATTTTGCGATTGGTGATGTCCATGGCAAGGCTGGTATGCTAGATAAGCTGCTCCAGCACTGGGATGGTCGCAGCCAACTAGTCTTTCTAGGCGACTTGATAGATCGTGGTGAGGACAGCCGAGCAGTTTTGGAGCGAGTCAAGGACCTAGTGGACCAAGAAGGAGCTGTTTGTCTGTCTGGCAATCATGAGTATATGTTTCTGACCTGGCTTGACAATCCTGAAAAGTCTTATGACCATTACCGACGCAATGGCGGAGATACAACGATTAATTCGCTTTTAGGACGACCTCTCAATGCTCCTGTAGATGGAGTAGCAGACGCGGAACGTGTTAAGACGGAGGCGGCCGATTTAGTAGATTTTATTCGTCAGATGCCTTTCCTATTGGAGACAGAGCGGTACATTTTTGTCCATGCTGGCCTAGATTTGGAGTTGAAAGACTGGCGAGAGACCAGTGATTATCAAAAAGTTTGGATTCGCGCGCCTTTTCACGAAGGCAGCAATCAGACTGGCAAAACGATTGTCTTTGGCCATACACCAACATTTTACCTCTTGCATAAGGCACCGGGAACTGATCAGCTATGGATGACTGAGGATGGCAAGATTGGCATGGATGGCGGAGCTGTTTATGGCGGAGTCCTCCACGGAGTTCTCTTTGGTCATAATGGCATCATAGAGCGGTATGCCATAAAAAATGATGGTTTGGTAGCCGAAGACTGAAAAAAGATTGGATTTTCCCAATCTTTTTTTGCTGAGATTCTCTTTGAAAACCAGCTTTTTCCTATAATTTTCCCCAATAAAGCTAAAAAAGTTGCATGTAAACACTTTTTCATCTAATTTTAAAGAAGCGCAAAAAGATTAAAAAACTAAAACAAGCAGATTAAATTTAGGAAACGCTTGGTCTGAGCTGTGATTTTAGCGAATATTCCCCCACAAAACCATAAAAATTTGGTATAATGTAGTGTAATAATAAGTTAAATTTTAGATACAGAGTAGGAAATCTATGACAAAAATAAAAATCGTAACAGACTCATCCGTAACCATTGAACCGGAGGTTGCTAAGGAATTAGATATTACTATTGTGCCTCTCTCTGTTATGGTGGACGGGGTGGTCTATTCGGATGCAGACCTAGAGGAAGGTGAGTTTCTTCGTCTCATGCAGTCTAGTCGCAATCTTCCTAAAACCAGCCAGCCGCCTGTCGGAGTCTTTGCTGATGTTTTTGAGCACTTGGCTGAGGATGGAGCGCAGATTCTCTCCATTCACATGTCTCACGCCTTGTCAGGGACTGTCGAAGCAGCCCGTCAGGGAGCGACTTTGGCTAATGCTGATGTGACGGTTGTTGACAGCTCTTTTACTGATCAGGCTATGAAGTTCCAAGTCACAGAAGCAGCTAAGCTGGCCAAGGAAGGAGCTAGCCTGGAGGAAATTCTAGCCAAAATCGAGGAAGTGAAGGAAAAGACAGAGCTCTATATCGGTCTCTCTACCTTAGAAAATCTAGTTAAAGGAGGCCGTATTGGCCGAGTTTCCGGTCTGATTAGCTCCTTGCTCAATATCCGTGTCATCATGCAAATGAAGGACCATCAGCTGGAGCCCATTGTCAAGGGCAGGGGTGCTAAGACTTTTAAAAAATGGTTGGATGATTTGACAGCAAGTCTGCAAAATAAGCAAGTGGCTGAGATTGGAATTTCCTATGCTGGCGGTCCAGAATTGGCCCAGGAAATGAAGGAAAGTTTACAGCCATATGTCAAGAAACCTATTTCAGTGCTGGAAACAGGGTCCATTATTCAGACACATACAGGGGAAAATGCTTGGGCTGTGCTGATTCGTTACGAATAAAACCATAATAATTTAGAAAATAGCGGCTTAGTACTTGACCTGAAAGCTATTTTTAGATATGATAATATTTGTTAGGGTTATCAACCCAGAAAAAATTTGGAGGATTTGTTAAATGGCTAACAAACAAGATTTGATCGCAAAAGT
>CAUUZZ010000023.1:0-31597 GCA_963549775.1 Streptococcus sanguinis
GTTTGTTTTTAGAAGTAAGGTACAAGCGTTCACCAGATTCTTTGTGTTCAAGTGTGATATTTACGCGCATGGTAGCTCCCTTCTATTATTCTGCTGCAGCTTTGGCAATCTTACGGCCCTTGTAGTATCCTTTAAGGGATACACGGTGAGAGCGTGAGTAATCACCAGTAGTTTCGTCAAAAGTTACAGTTGGAGCTGTTACTTTGTAGTGAGTGCGGCGTTTGTTTTTCTTCGCTTTGGAAGTGCGACGTGCAGGTACTGCCATTGTTTGTTTCTCCTTTTAGTTTGTGAATTCGATTCAATTTGATGTTTTACATCAACTTTAACAGTATAACAAAACTTTTTTGTAAAGTAAAGTTACTTGACAGATTTTTTTCTTCTTTTTGCTTGATAGGAAAAAGTTTCAAATTCGCCTCTATATTTTTCCAATCTTCTGAAAATTTAAAAATTTTCCTCTGTAAAATATAGCCTAAGTGTGGTATAATAAAGCACAAAGATTACTGTAATGAAAGGGAAAGCTATGACAGATAAGGATATTCGTCACAGAAGTAAGATTTATGACAGTATGGTTAAATCTCCTAACCGTGCCATGCTTCGCGCGACAGGGATGACTGATAAAGATTTTGAAACGCCTATTGTTGGGGTGATTTCCACTTGGGCAGAAAATACACCTTGTAACATCCATTTGCATGACTTGGGCAAGCTGGCCAAGGAAGGCATCAAAGCAGAGGGCGCTTGGCCAGTTCAGTACGGAACTATTACGGTTGCGGATGGGATTGCCATGGGAACGCCAGGGATGCGCTTCTCTCTAACCTCACGCGACATCATCGCAGACTCCATCGAGGCTGCAATGGGTGGGCATAATGTGGATGCCTTTGTAGCTATCGGGGGCTGTGATAAAAATATGCCTGGCTCCATGATTGCCATTGCTAATATGGATATTCCTGCTGTCTTTGCCTACGGCGGAACGATTGCGCCGGGGAATCTGGACGGCAAGGATATTGACTTGGTTTCTGTCTTTGAAGGAATTGGGAAATGGAACCATGGTGACTTGACAGCTGAGGAAGTGCGCCGCATTGAGTGTAATGCATGCCCTGGTCCTGGTGGCTGTGGCGGTATGTATACGGCCAACACTATGGCGACGGCTATTGAAGTTCTGGGCATGAGCCTGCCAGGCTCTTCTTCTCACCCAGCTGAGTCCAAGGACAAGCAAGAAGATATCGAAGCAGCTGGTCGTGCTGTTGTGAAAATGCTGAAAATGGGGCTGAAGCCGTCTGATATTTTGACACGTGAAGCCTTTGAAGATGCAATCACAGTGACCATGGCTCTGGGTGGTTCTACAAATGCTACTCTGCACTTGCTGGCCATGGCGCACGCGGCCAATGTTGAGCTGACGCTTGATGACTTTAATGTCATTCAAGAGAAAGTGCCACATTTGGCTGACTTGAAACCGTCAGGTCAGTATGTCTTCCAAGACCTTTATGAGGTTGGTGGAGTGCCGGCTGTGATGAAATATCTCTTGGCGAACGGCTTCCTGCATGGCGACCGCATTACTTGTACAGGTAAAACGGTGGCAGAGAATCTGGCAGAATTTGCTGATCTGACACCAGGTCAAAAGGTCATTATGCCGCTTGAAAATCCAAAACGTGCAGACGGTCCGCTTATCATCTTGCATGGTAATCTGGCTCCAGATGGTGCTGTTGCTAAGGTTTCTGGTGTTAAAGTACGCCGTCACGTGGGACCGGCTAAGGTCTTTGACTCAGAAGAAGCTGCTATTGATGCGGTGCTGGCCGATGAAGTAGTCGATGGCGATGTGGTTGTAGTCCGTTACGTTGGACCAAAGGGTGGCCCTGGTATGCCAGAAATGCTGTCACTTTCTTCTATCATCGTAGGGAAAGGCCAAGGAGACAAGGTGGCCCTTCTAACAGATGGTCGCTTCTCAGGCGGTACTTACGGCTTGGTTGTCGGACACATTGCTCCGGAAGCTCAGGATGGTGGCCCGATTGCCTATCTCCGTACAGGCGATATGGTCACGGTTGACCAAGATACCAAGGAAATTTCTATGGCAGTCTCTGATGAAGAGCTGGCGAAACGTAAGGCAGAAACGACTATTCCGCCGCTTTATAGCCGTGGTGTTCTCGGTAAATATGCTCACATGGTATCCTCTGCCGCTAAAGGTGCTGTTACTGACTTCTGGAAACCAGAAGAAACTGGTAAAAAATAGCTTGTATATGATAAAAGAACCCGCTAGTTTTTCTAGCGGGTTTGGTGTTTTTATTTTAAATGTAGATAAACTAAGTTCCTTCTTATCTAGGACTGATTCCCAGAGCAATGCGGCCGAAACGGCTGATACGAGTGATTTTCCAAGCAGGAGACCAAGTAACCTCGACAGAGGCACTTTCAATCTCATCGATTTTCTTAAGAGAGTCCATAATGGCGATGGGCAGACTCTCAGCACAGTCGCAGGCTGTATCGGTAAAGGTCATGACAACCTTGCAGTGGCCGTTTTCGTCTAAGTTAATTTCATAAATCAACCCTAAGTTATAGACATCCAGCTCTACATCCGGATCGTAAATACGCTCGAGCTTCTCCACCAATTTATCCTGAATTGCAGCTGCTCGGTCATTGATTTTGATATCGTCTCTCATAGCTATCCCCTTCTATTCTGAGTTGAATTGTTTTTATTTTCTCACAATTCTGACTTATTTTCAAGCTATTTTGGAACATGAAAACGGATTTAGTTCTTCCAAATTAAAAATCCCTTTCGGGCTCCTCAAAATGGCGGACTTATGATAGAATATAAGTACTAAAGAAGGCGGAGGTCAGAAGATGAAATTACAAAAACCTAAAGGAACTCAGGACATTCTTCCTCAAGAATCAGCCAAGTGGCAGTATGTAGAAGACTTTGCCCGCAAGACATTTAAAAAATACAATTACGGCGAAATCCGCACGCCGATTTTTGAGCACTATGAAGTCATCAGCCGCTCGGTCGGGGATACGACAGACATCGTGACCAAGGAAATGTATGACTTTTATGACAAGGGCGACCGCCATATCACACTGCGTCCAGAGGGGACAGCGCCCGTGGTGCGTTCTTATGTAGAGAATAAACTTTTTGCTCCTGAAGTGCAAAAGCCTGTCAAAGTCTACTATATGGGCTCTATGTTCCGCTATGAGCGGCCTCAGGCTGGCCGTCTGCGGGAATTTCACCAGATTGGAGCAGAGTGTTTTGGATCCAGTAATCCTGCTACAGATGTAGAAATGATTGCCATGGCTGCTCAATTTTTCAAGGATATAGGTATTACTAATGTCAGCTTGGAGCTTAACTCGCTGGGCAATCCTGAGAGCAGAGCTGCTTACCGTCAGGCTTTGATTGATTATCTGACCCCACTGAAGGCTAGCCTATCAGCAGATAGCCAACGCCGCTTGGAGGAGAATCCGCTGCGCGTGCTGGATTCTAAAGAACCCGAAGACAAGGTGGCTGTAGAAGGTGCACCGTCTATTCTGGACTATCTGGATGAGGAGAGCAGTACCTACTTTGCGGCCGTTCGTTCCATGTTAGAGACCTTACAGATTCCTTATGTCATCAATACCAATATGGTCCGTGGGCTAGACTACTATAATCACACAATTTTCGAGTTTACGACAGAGGTGGCTGGCAGTCAACTGACCATTTGTGCTGGCGGCCGTTATGATGGGCTGGTTGCTTACTTCGGTGGTCCGGAAACGCCAGGTGTTGGCTTTGGTATGGGCTTGGAACGTTTGCTTCTCGTACTTGACAAGCAAGGAGTAGAGCTGCCGATTGAAACCGCTCTGGATGTATATGTAGCTGTTCTAGGAGCTGGTGCCAATGGCAGAGCTTTGGAGTTAGTACAGGCTCTCCGCGCACAAGGATTTGCGGCAGAGAGGGATTATCTCGACCGCAAGCTCAAGGCTCAGTTCAAATCAGCGGATATCTTTAGAGCCAAAACTCTTATCACCTTGGGTGAAAGCGAATTGGAGAGCGGTCAGGTGACTGTTAAGAACAATCATAATCGTGAGGAGATTATTGTTAGCCTAGACCAAATCCAAGAAAACTATCAGCTTATTTTTGAGAAATTGGGGTTTTAAAGGCTTGAGTCCAACAACCGAAAATGCTATAGTATCAGGCGTTTGAGCGAAATTGGTTGACAACATGTCAATATATTTTCTAAAAAAATATCTTTAAAAGCTTGAAACATAAAGTGATTATTGATATAATGTACCCGTTATATAAATTTGCTAAAGGAGAAACAACTATGGCACGAATTAAATTAACTCCAGAAGATCTACGCACATCTGCGCAAAGATACACTGAAGGTTCTGACAATGTAACTCAAGTTTTGACCACCCTGACTAATGAACAGGCAAATATCGCTGATAACTGGGATGGTTCTGCATTTGACAGCTTTGAAGCACAATTCAATGCATTGTCTCCAAAAATCAAAGAATTTGCACAATTGCTCCAAGATATCAATGCTCAGTTGATTAAAGTTGCTGACATTGTTGAGCAAACTGACCAAGATATCGCTGCACAAATTCACTAATTTTGTTATAACGGCTTTAGGAAGGCAAGAGCCTTCCTATTTTTGTAAAGATTAAAAATGAAAAAATGGCAGTTTCTTTCATGTTTGATAAGAAAATCGCTGCAATGTAAAGGCAAGCTCTGACAATCTGAATCAATATCTGAATTAGACTGTTAGAGCTGTTTGTGTCTTTCTGTGTGCTTTTTTATGTAACAATAAACTAAAAAATTTAAAAAGAAAAATAAATTTACATCCATGGGAAATAAAAAATTACTTAAGTATATAGGAAACGTTGTTTTGGTTATCGCCTTGCTGGCTGCAGTAGTGACGCTGAATGTCGCAGTGCAAAAGAATACAAGCACTGCTAGGGACAGCAAGATTCGCACTGACCAAAAGACTAAACTGAATGTTGCGGTTGTCAATGAGGATCGGGCTGTCAAGGTTGACAAGAAAGAGTACAATCTTGGTGCTAGCTATGTCAAGAATCTGGAACGAGATGACTCTCAAAACTGGTATATTGTGACGCGTGGAGCTGCGGATACTGGTCTCGAAAATGGCAAATATCAACTGGTCGTAACGATTCCAAGTGACTTTTCGGAAAAAGTGCTAGATGTCAATGCTATCAGTGCAGATCGGACAATCGTCACTTATAAAGTTAACGCTGCAGGAAATCAGCAGATTGAAAATGAGGCCAATAGTCTGGCTAAGGATATTATCGCGGATCTGAATAGCCAGTTGGTTGATATGTATATGGCAAGTATCTTGAGCAATCTATATACAGCTCAACAAAATGTGCAGGCTAGTTCAGAGGTGCAAATTACCAATATTGGCAATTATCGAACCAACTTGTTAGAGTCTGCTATTGGGTCTAAGAATATCTTCCCAACATTAGTCAGTATGTCTGCTTCATCTGTTGAAGCCAATAACTCTCTGAAGACGACTCTGGAAACTTATGCTAATGCTTTTGATGACTTGGATAACTCTCAGGCCACTTATGGCAAGAATTTTGATAGTCTTCTCAAACAGCGAGCGGATGACCAAGTTAACTATGCCGCATTTATGAAGCAATTGATGGAAATGGACGAAAAAGTTGTCCATAATAATACTCAAGAGCTTTATGCTAAGTTAGAAGAAACACAAAAAAATTTCACTAAACAGCTTGGCCCAACAGATGATGTGAAAGATGTGGATGTTGATAATGTCAGTCAGCAATTACAGGATTTGGAAACTGCTTTGGAAACTGAACGTGGGCAATTAGATGTCCATAAACAACAGATTAAGGACTTTGTTGATAATAAATTAAGGACCTACTATGGTGTTGAAGAAGGAAAGCCTATTACTCTTAGCGCAGTGTTAGGAGATGCTATAACAAGCTATGATGCTTCTTTGAAGGCACAAATAGCTGAAGCAGTAAAAGCTTTGCCAGCTTCTCAACCAACAGAGGTGAAATTCGGATTGCCTGTTCCTGCTCTTGACTATTCAACCATTTCGCAATTTGGAACACCACAAGGAAATGGAAGTGCTGAGTTAGACAATCTGGCAGCAGCTGCAGAGAAAGCGGCTAGCTCTACAGCCAGCCCAGTTAATAGCCAGGTTGGAAAGGCTACTTTGTCAGTCACTCCACCAACAGGTGTAACAATTAAAACTATTACATACAATGGCGAAACAGTAGCAAATGGGCAAGAAATTAATTTAGCTGAGGGGGCTAATTTTAATGTGCAGTTCAGTGTAGCTAATGATGCTGCAGCCACTTCAGTTGACAGCTCAATTGATATTTCTCTGAATGGTATTAAGGTTGCAAGTGCGCCGGTGAATGTAGAGGATGCACAAAAAGCGGCAGCGGCATATGGAGCTAAAGTACAAGAGATTTCTTCTGCCTACCAACACGTTATGTCTTTAATCCAAACTTATAATTCTTTTGATGAGTTAAAAAATAAAGATATGTCTGAATCTTTATCTACCCTTTTGATAAATGCTATTAATTCAAATCTAGATAGTTATCAAAATAGCTTGTCTAAAAGTAACGATGGTAAGAGTCAAGGGGTTAAAGAAACCTTAGATGAAACGATTAGTAACTTGAAAAACAAGATTGAAGAAGTCAAAGGAACGAACGCTAAACTCGCAGAAGAGATTGGAGAACAGCTCAAACTTTATGAAAATCTACAAACTAGAATGTCAGATATTTCAAAAGCTCAGGCTTCTTCTACAGATGCATTGGCTAAAACAGACACCGATTTGTCATCTCTGAATTCAGAATTTTCATCCTTGCTGTCTTCAACTTCTGGCGTTAAGTCTTCTTCACAGACCAATGTGCAGGCAGCTGATAGTGTCAATCAGATTTTCAGCAGCTTCAATCGTGAGCTGGAAAATGCACAAGGAACGACAGAGAAACTGTCTGCGAATGCTGAAAGTTTGATGGGGGAATTCAATAAGGAATTGGAAGATAATGGCAATTTTGTGGAATCTTTTGTCAAGGTTCTTAACAATGCCTATGAGAACGGTGTTCCTAATGAAGTATTGTTGGACTTCCTGTCTAATCCAGTTGCTCAGTCTTCTTCATCTGTCAAAGCGACTGTCAATGTTTATCGTCCATTTACTTGGATTCTCTTGCTGGAGATTGTCAGTCTCTTTACGGCCTATCTCTTTGCAACGCAAAATATTGTGCGCAAGGTTAAAGACCGCTTTAAGCTTAATAAACTACAAGATACAGATATTACGACTGTGGGCATCCTAGGCTTCCTGTCTCTGACGATTGGTCTGGTCATTGGGATTGTCTCCAGCATGCAGCTTCACATCGGCAAGGAATATGTACCATCATGGGTCTTGTTGATTGTGGTTGCTAGCTTTGTCTTGATTCAGGGGCAGTATTTGTTCCTCAAGCATTTGCGCGTGATGGGTATGGGCTTAGCCTTCTTCATGATTATCAGCTTTGTCTACCTATCTAATGCCATTGGTACGACAGCTAGCTTGACTGGCTTCCCAGCCTTTATCAAGAGTTTGAATGCCTTGTCTGTGCTAGAAGGCATGCTGTCAGGTTACTTTGACGGCAAGACAGCTGGTTTCTTTGCCATCTTTGGTCTGATTGTCTTGCTGGCTCTGCTAGTTGCCGCTAATATCTTTATCAAGACTAGAACATTAAAAACTGAGGAAGTTTAAAAGAGTATGAAAAAAATTCTGTTTTTATTCCTACTCCTAGGTTCGTTTGCGGTGACGGCTGTTGCCGCAGATGAGCTTAAGGATAATCGTCTGCAGATAGATAATTCGCGGATTGAAAAAGAGCAAGAACTGAACTTTGGTGCACAATCGGAAGGCACCAAGTCTCTTTTCGTTGCTGAGAATCAGGAAAAAATTCAGGAAATGAAGCAGTATCAAAATAAACAGTTGGCCACAGAAGCGGGACAACTGTTTTCTGCTATACAGGGGCCGACGGATATTTACCATTCCAAGGAGCTTTTTCAGCCGGGAACGGAAAAATTGTCCAAGTTGCAGACGAGTTTAAAAAGCGATGAAGAGAGCAACTGGGATGATTTTCTGCCAGGAGTGGTTTACTTTGTAGCAGCAACGCTCTTGGTCAGTATGACTGTCTTTGTCAGCTATCGTATTAGTAAAGGAGAAGTATAACATGGAAGGACATATCAATATCACTCTCCGTTTGCGAGATAAGGACGTGGATATTCGCATTCCTAAGCGGATTGAGGTCCGTCGCTTCATTCGGGAGATTGATCAGATTTTCAATATCGAAGGAAAGCGCCATAAGTATCAGCTACGGATTATTAACAAGGGGTTGATACTGGATGAGGGCAAGGTTTTGGCTGATTATCCAGTCACAACGGGAGATTTAGTAGAGATTGAGGAGATTTAAGGTGACTGAGGAAAAATTTGTATTTGCTGAACAAGAGTTTATCTATGAAAAAAATGACAAGAATTGGAGTCTGACGCTCAAGCGGTCGGATGTGGCAACGCAGGATTTGCGGGAGCTCTTGCTTTTGGACCTGCATCATCCGCTTTTCTTGGAGCAGGAGACTAAGGCCGACCATGATAGTGTTTATTTCACCTATCAGATTGAATCTTTGGGGCTGTCTAAGGAAGAGATTGAAAAGCGCACGATTTCTGAGCGGATTCGTCTGGCTCTCAATGTGCTTGCCCTAGAAGCGGCACTAGAGTTGCCGGTTACTTTTTTGCTGCATCCTAGTAATCTCTTTATTACCAAGGATGCACAGGCTAAGATTGCTTATCGCGGAGTTCCAGGTATTATGACACCTCAGTCTATTTCTCGGGAGGACTTCTTGCGTCAGGCTAAGTGCTTTGCGGTGACGCTCTTTGCAAATCTGGACTTTATGGAGCTTTACAAGGGCTCGTTAGAGCTAGAAACTCTGCCAGATTTCCTAGTGGAGCTGCGTGAGGCTGACAGTCTGGAAGATGCGGTTGCAGTTTTAGAAAAATCCTATCAGGAAAAGGCTGCAGAAGAAGCAGAGAAGCAGACACTGGTCTCCAAGCGCCAGCATAAGATTTTCAAACTGGCGACCATCTGGCTGACAGCAGCTGTTGTGATTTTGACCATTCCTTTGATTTACTTGATTTTCATACAAAATCCTTTCAAGGAAAAGCTGTTACAGGCGGATACTGCCTTTATCAAAGTGGACTACAGTAAAGTCATCGATGAGCTGGAAGGAATCTCTCCTAAGAGTCTGCCAAATACACAGAAATATGAACTAGCCTACTCTTATATCCAGGGGCTGGAATTTTCCGATGATCAGCGTAAGGTCATCCTGAACAATGTCACACTAAAATCAGATGATTTGTATCTCAATTACTGGATTCAAGTTGGACGTAATGATTTTGAAGATGCTTTGGACACAGCCAAACGGATTAATGACTCAGATCTAATCATCTATGCCTTGACGCAGGAGATGAAAAAGGTGCGTGAGGACGATAGTCTGTCTGGTAAGGATCGGGAGACTAAGCTTGAGTCCTTGGAAGGCGAGTATAAGAAATACTGGGATAGCCGCAAGGAGCTTTTGACTGGTGATTCTAGCTCAAGCGCTTCTGGCGAGGAAGGTTCTTCAGGAGCAAGCTCTTCGTCTAGCAGTGAAGCGTCGTCTAGCAGTAGCGCGAAGGAGTGAGTATGGGCAAGACAATCATCATCTATACAGACCATCTGCGCTATGAGCTGCAGCTGACAGAGGATAAGAAAGTTCTCCTAGCAGCGAGTGAGAAGGCTCAGCTTTACCTGCCTCATCAGGAGACTCCTATCCAACTTCAGCTGGCTGAAGGTCAAGTCTTTTATCAGATGGGGGAAGAAACGGGTGTCGTAACTGACGGTATGGCCTTGGGTAATCTGACCTTGTATCAATCTGATTCAGAACCGGCTGTCTATGACCTACTGGACAGAAAAGAGTTACTCATCAGCGACCAGAAGGGGGCAGCTATCAGTCTGGAAGCGCCTTTGGAGTTACTCTTGAAGCGAACGAATGATTCTTGGCTTTTGACTAAGATGCGAGGTCAAGTTTACCTCAATCACGTTGAGTGGACGGGAGACCAAATCCAGCTGGAAGCCGGCGACGAGCTGAGCTTGGAAGGTATTTGTCTCAAGGTCTATCCAGAAGAAATCTGGGTGACTGGTCCAGCTACGGTCAGTTCTAACCTCACCTTGCGGGGCGCTTCTCGCCATGGTTTCTATCCAGACTATCCAGACTATCACCGCTCACCGCGGATTATCTATCGGAGCTCAGAGGACAAAATTCAGATTGCTCCTCCAAGCAAGGAGCCTCAAAAGCCCAATGATGAGCTCTTGAGACTGATTGTGCCGCCACTTCTCATGGTTGGGGTGACGGTGCTGATTACACTGGTGCAGCCGCGGGGTATTTACATCCTCGTTACAGTGACCATGTCGATTGCCAGTGCTATCTTCTCGGTTCGCGGTTTCTTCAAAAACCGCAAGAAATTCAAGGAAGACAAGAAAGAGCGCATCGATCTTTATCACCTCTATCTAAAAGACAAGGCTATTGAGCTGAATAAACTGGAACGTGAGCAGCGTGATGGGATGCTTTACCATTTCCCAAACATTAACGAATTAACAGGTCTGGTGACAGACTACAGCCACCGCATCTACGAGAAGACACCGCTCCACTTTGACTTTCTCTACTACCGCTTGGGACTTGGCCAGGTGCCAACCTCCTACAAGCTGACCTATGGTCAAGAAGAGCGGAGCGGAAAGAAAGATGCGCTGGAAGAGGAGGGCTATGCTCTCTACACTCGGCACAAGAAAATTCCCGACCTTCCTATCGTGGCTAATCTCAGCCATGGGCCGGTCGGCTATATCGGTCCACGCAATCTAGTCCTGGAACAGCTCCAGCTCTTAGTCATGCAGCTGGCAGTCTTTCACTCCTACCACGATGTGCAGGTCATTACCATTATGCCAGAGGAGGAGCGCGACCAATGGGATTGGCTGCGCTGGCTGCCACATGCGACTCTGCAAGAGCTGAACGTCCGCGGCTTTGTCTATAACCAACGGACGCACGATCAGGTCCTAAACAGTCTCAACCAAATCCTGAAACTGCGCAAGACTCAGAAGGAAGAAGCGACTCGGCAGGAAACGACCCTCTACAGCCCTCACTATGTGGTCTTGGTTACAGATGAAAAGCTGATTCTCGACCATATCATCATGGAATTCTTTACTGAGGATCCGACGGACCTGGGCTGCTCACTCATCTTCGTGCAGGATGTCATGAGCTCTCTGTCTGAAAATATCAAGACGGTTGTCAATATCAAGGACCGCAACACTGGTCAGCTGGTCATGGAAGAGGGAATCCTCAGAGAAATTGACTTCCGACTGGATCATTTCCCAGAAGGTTATGACAAGGAGCGCATCGCTCGGACCTTGGCGCCGCTCAATCACCTGCAAAATCTCAAGAGTTCAATCCCTGATACGGTGACCTTTATGGAGATGTATGGGGCAGAGACCTTCTCAGACCTGCAAGTCTTGCAAAAGTGGCAACAGAACGCACCTTATAAGAGCTTGGCGGTGCCTATCGGCCTGCGGGGCAAGGAAGATCTAGTCTACCTCAACCTGCATGAAAAGGCTCACGGGCCGCACGGGCTGATTGCCGGGACAACGGGATCTGGGAAGTCGGAGACCATCCAGTCCTATATCCTGAGTCTGGCTGTCAACTTCCACCCGCACGATGTGGCTTTTCTCCTCATCGACTACAAGGGTGGGGGAATGGCCAATCTCTTCAAGAACCTGCCCCATCTCTTGGGAACCATTACCAACTTGGACGGGGCCCAATCCATGCGGGCGCTGGCTTCCATCAATGCGGAGATTCACCGTCGGGAGCGGCTCTTCAGAGAGTTTGAAGTCAATCATATCAACCAATATCAAAAGAAATTTAAGAACGGGGAAGCAACCGAACCTCTGCCCCATCTCTTCCTCATCTCGGATGAGTTCGCAGAGCTCAAGGTCAACCAGCCTGACTTTATCAAGGAGCTGGTCTCCATCGCTCGGGTCGGGCGTTCCCTTGGGGTCCACTTGATCCTGGCTACTCAGAAGCCATCTGGGGTGGTGGATGACCAGATCTGGTCCAACTCCCGCTTTAAGCTGGCGCTCAAGGTGGCAGACCGGACGGACTCGATGGAAATGCTTAAGACGCCAGATGCTGCGGAGATTACCCAGACTGGCCGGGCCTATCTGCAGGTCGGCAATAATGAAGTCTATGAACTCTTCCAGTCAGCCTGGTCAGGGGCGGACTATCAGCCAGATAAGGATGAGCTGGGGATCGAAGACCATACCATCTACCTGATTAACGACCTAGGCCAATACGAAGTGCTCAATCAAGACCTGTCAGGTCTTGACTTAGCCGAGGATATCAAGGAAGTACCGACGGAGCTGGAGGCTATTGTCAGTCAGATCCAAGTACTGACAGAGAGCCAGCAGATTCCTCCAGTACCGCAGCCATGGCTGCCACCGCTCAAAGAGCGGATGACCCTACAGGAGCTGGAACCGATCCAGCCGCAGGAAGCTTGGGAACAAAAGAAGCCTGTCTCTGTCCTTCTGGGAATGGCGGATATCCCGCAGGCACAGAAGCAAGAGCCTGTCTCTGTCAACCTGTCAAAGGATGGGCATATCCTGCTCTACGGAAGTCCTGGTACGGGAAAGACAACCTTCCTGCAGAGTGCGGCCATGGACTTGGCTCGCAAGTTCAGTCCCAAGGATGTCACGCTCTACCTGATGGACTTCGGGACCAATGGTCTGGCACCGCTGGGGCAATTACCGCAGGTGGCCGATACCCTGCTTCTCGATCAGACGGAGAAGATTGCCAAGTTTGTACGCATCATGGAGCGGGAGCTCAACCGGCGTAAGAAGCTCTTATCGGACTATGGCGTTGGGACATTGGAGCTCTACCGTCAGGCTAGCGGTCAGGAAGAGCCAGCTATCGTTATCCTGCTTGACAGCTATGAGTCCATGAAGGAAGAGGTCTATGAAGCGGAACTCTTCAAGCTCTTGGTGCGGATCTCCCGCGAAGGTCTCAGCATCGGTGTTCACCTCTTGGTGACAGCGGGCCGTCAGTCCAACCTACGGGCCCAGTTCTACGCCAACTTCAAGCACCAGCTGAGTCTGCCACAGAATGATGTGGGAGAAGTCCGCTCTATCGTGGGCTCTACACCTCTTGCAGCGACCATGGAAGACATCAAGGGTCGAGCACTCATGAAGCGTGACGAAGTCGATGTTATCCAGCTGGCTCTGCCAGTAGCAGGTGCTAATGATGCGCAAGTCCTCAACAATCTGCGTCAAGAAGTCGCTTCTCTTCAAGAAGCTTGGACCGGACAACGCCCAAGTGCTATTCCAATGGTACCAGAGGAGTTGACGGAGGCAGACTTCTATAGCCGAGCTAGTGTCCAAGCAGCTTACGACAAGGGTCTCGTACCACTGGGACTGGATATGGAGACGGTTGAGCCAATTACTTGGAACCTATCCAAGGGCAATATTCTCTACTTGACAGACAAGGAAGAGCAGATGGGTGCCTTTACTGAGCAGATTGCACGAGGCAAGCAGAAGGTGATTGTGCTAGCGCCGAAGTATCACTCCATTCCAGAGATGGAGGGCGTCCTGCTAGTTAGCAGCGAGGAGGAACAAATGGATATGATTCAAGCAGTAAAATCAAAAGTTACAGAGCGACTTGAAGCAGGCTCCAGAGAACATGTTGTAACAATTATTATTTATAATCTATCAGAACTTGTTCAGACATTGACGATTGATATGCAAGAACAACTCGAGTTTATTCTCGAGAAAGGACTAAAAGCTGGTTATGCATCAATAATCATGAGCCCTGCAAGCCTCAGTCGTAATATTGATCCAATATCTAAGATAGCGAAAAATTATAAACAGGCTCTACTTGCTATGCGAGTAAGTGACCAGAGTATCTTGACAGTTACTAATAGGATTGTTCGTGAGCCACAGTTGGAAGAGCAAGAACATTATTACATTGTAGATAATCAAGCAAATAAAGTAAAAGTAATCATGCAGTAAAAGAGAAAAGGAGAAAAAATGGGAACAGCAGCCATCGTTACAGGTGCAGCATCAATCGCAGGTTTACAAGCCGCTGTTGCACAGAATAATGCCAAAAAAGCGGAATTGGAAGCATTGTTGTCTTCCTTGAGAGCATTTGATGCGACTATAGAATATGTTTTAAAAAATCATAGTCATATCAAATGGACATACTTTTTAGCAGGTACCAAGTATGCGGAAGAGACTCAGGCAGAGCAGGATTCAGTAAAAAATGAACAGCGAAATTTAATGACACATGTTGATAATGCATGCGATGCTGTAGAAGCTGAGATAAAAAACGTCGAAGCTCAGATTTCAAGCTTAAACGCCTCTATTAAAGTATTAGAAGCAAGTAAGAAAAAGAGATAAAGGAGCTGTAAAATGTCAGAAGTTATTAAGATTCATAATTTACCTGGATTGGCGAACTATGGAAAAGCATTGAATGATTATGGTAATAATATTGAAGCTGCGGCAAAGGAAACGGAGCGCCAATTTATAACCAAGACAGAAGATTCTGTTTCAGATGCTGTCCTTGCCTTTTTTGAAAAATTGAATAGCCTCCAAGCACAAGTATTTCATCAAGCGCCAACAGCAATAAAACAATATGGAAGTTATGTACAGTTTTTTGAAGATACGGTCACTGGACTGGGATTTGATATAAAGGCTTGGACTTGGGGCGAGGGGAAGGATACCGTTGTTCAAAAGTTAAAAGTTGAGCAGGTGGACAAAATCAAGGAAGTGATGGATGGACTGCAGCCCTTGTTAGATAGTGCAACAGAAAAAGCCTCATTTCCAGCGGTGAATCTCGTTGCTCGTCATTTGGGAACTGCTCAGTCTAATTTGGACTCTCTAGCGGAAAATAGAACGGCAACTCATGTAGGTATTGAAGCAGCGCATAATTTATTTAATTCCAATTTAACTGAAACGATTGCAAACTTAGATGCTCTGACGACTGTTATTACTCATGCTAAAGCAGCAATACTTGTTTCGCCAACTACTGTTTTTGGAGCCATTCAGTCTGGGATGTTGACAAGGGAAACAATGTTTTATATTGATAATATTGAAAACGCGACAGATGCAAAAGCGGTTGAAGCAGCATTGAGTGGTCATCCAGAGTTGCTTATACAAATGGATACAAATAGTATTTCTGAAGGGACCTATCCTTCTTTGGCTAGTATCATGTCAGACTGGTGGGAACGAGAAGATGTTGGAGTGTTAAATCGTTATCTAGACTCTTTTACTAACGTTGATTCTGTTAAAGTTGGAGATTTTTCTCAAAAAATGATGATAGGTGGTATGAAAGCCTCCTTAATCCTTGAAGGAAAAATGCAGGCGATGTATTCTGAAGGTGCAACTTTGGACTCCCCAGCATTAGTTGCAAAACAAAAACGTCTAGATGCTTTAAATGGCTTTAATGGATTGATGAAATCAGTTCAAGTTCTAGAAGTTGGTGTTAGCAGAGAATCTCTAAAAAATCCAGGTAACGCTGAAGGGCAAGAATACCGTTATAGATACCATAAGAGAAATCTAAGTGTGGCTTTTGATAATGGTCTTGGGAAGTTAACGTTAAAGACAATATCTTTTGATGCTTTACAACCTGTGAGTGATGATCAACGAGACAGCACTTTTGAGCTTGTCAAAAATGCACCTAAAGATCAATTACTGGGAATGTACCGGAAGGAAGAGACCTTTACTTCTGGGACAGAATCCGCTACATTTGGAGTGAGAGGGATAGAATATAACGAAGCTATGCAGGCTTATGAAAAAGAACGCGAAGAAGCTACAAAGAAGTTTATTGCAAATATGGTTATTATGACAGCAGATGCAACTACAACAATAATAGCGCCAGAGGCATATCTAGCAAATAAAGTCTTCCAGTCAGTTGCTCGTTTAGAAGGTATTAAAGCAGCTCATAATAGCTATAGATTATATAAGCGAGTAGACGGATCAGATTCTTCAGCACTGAAAGAGAAAGTTAAAATGGGAGTGGCTGGTGCAGGGGCTGATAGTTTGAATGCTTTCTTTGATTGGAGGAAGAACCTTGACGAAATAGATGTCAAAGAAGAAACAGAAAAGAATAAGCGCCTTCAAGATTATACCAGTCAGGGACAATGGTATCTTAAAAAAGGAGGGAATACCATCGATCATGATTCAACTATCTACCGGGATTTCAATGCTGGCTTACGACAGAGAGAACTAGATGAAAATGGCCTTACAGGTTTTATGGAGTCTAGTTATTCAGATTATAAGGGTGGCAAGGCTGATATAAAGCAATCAATTGATGTAAAAATAGACGACTTTAATAAAAACACAAAAGAAGAGGATAAAAAGATATCTGATGAGGTGAGAAAGTATGTGAAGGGTGAAGGAAGTCTGACTTTAGACAAGATGACTTCGAAACAGCTTAATCAGTTTGAGAGTGTACTAGGGGAGCTTGAAAATGAAGGAGCTAGTCATTTTAGTAAATATTTAGACGAAAAATTTGGAGAATAGGAGGCTAGACATGAAATGGAATAAAGCAAGGAGCTTTATTATAATGGTAGTAATAGTAGGCTTATCCTTAGTATCTTGGGGTCTCTATCGTTATTACAACGAACAATACTACAAACAGTTCCATCAGTATACAGGTAAAGCAAAGATTGATGATTATGAAATCATTGCGGATGGTGCAGGCGCTATTGTCCATTGGACTTCAACGACTCCGGACGAAGACAAAAAAATGGAAGAGTTTGGGAGTTACGGATTTGTACAAAATACTCGTGTAGGTTCTCGATATATATTGCGTCAGAATATGAAATTAAAAGATACTCCTTATTATTTACAGGAGCGACCAATTGATGGAGCTTACTGGACTTTGAGTATTTACCAAGTTAAGGGCATGAAGCTTGAGGAGGAGACGGAGTTGGATCTTTACAAGGTGGTAGAAGATTACAATGTGGATTATATACCAGCAGAGCTAGGGGATATTTATACTTGGAAAGGACAGGAATATTTAAAGATTCAGATACGGGATTTAAAGAATTATCAAAATACTAAACCACTTTTTCTTAATTTGCAAAATAAGAAGATTGAGGAAAATGAAATTCTAGCTCAAGACTTTAACAGAAAGTTGGGAGTAACAACATCAACATCTTGGGATGATAAAGCTAATGGTATTAAAACTGTTTCTGTTGGTGGGGAGTTCTCGATAGATAAAGCTTTTTTGGAACAGACTCAGTTTTCTAAGAGCTCAAAGCCCTATAAGCTCTTAGAAAAAGGAAATGCGACTGTATTTATTTTGAATTCTAAAAATAGTGCAGTGCAATTTGAGCGTGAGGCAACCGTCTACAGCTTATTTTTGCCGTCTACGGTGAATGTATATGAAGCTGTAAACATTCCCCCAGAATTGTCTGTTGACAGCCAGGAACACATTGTCAACTCCAAAGAAGAGTTTGACCGATACTATGATATTGAAAAGGCTAAAAAGCTGTATCATGAAACAGAGTGAGAAAGGAGAAGAAGATGGCAGGTAATAAAGAGGGCGAAAAACGAATCAGCGCCCAAACGATTAAAGGTGTTGAAGCTTCCTTTAAAGCTTATACAGATACAATTCCAACAAGTACGGAAAACAGCTTGATTGAAGCACCAGTGACCGCAAATTTTCAGGCCGCAACGGAAAAAGTTAAAAGTTCAATGGAATCTTTGACAGAAACAGTGCAGTCTTTGGATGTTTACCTTAATAGTGTAGCAGACACATTTGTAGAGATGGATACGGCTGTTGCAACAGGTGTTGAAGAGAGCTTGAATAGTTCGTACCATGAGATAATTGGTCCGGTACAAGTCAAACCCGTAGGTAAAGATAAGATATATGCTCAGCCACCAATGGAGCCCAGTGCTGGAAATAACGCGTCAAGCAAACCAAGCAAATATGATAATGCGCTTCCCGGTGCAGATAAAAAATAAGCAGGAAAAGTCAAGGGCAAATGACTTTGTACTATTCCACCTGAATTGATAATTCGGGTGGTTTTCTTTTTCACCTCATTCCTCTACCTTGCTATTTTCCAAAAGTTTACAGTTTCTGTCCTAACCTTCTTTTCTTATGCTATAATAGTCTATAGAAAGTCGAGGGAATGATGAAGAAAATATTATTGGTGGTTGTGGTGCAGGGTTTTGCTATCTTCGTGATTACTGGTCTGCTTTGTTTATTTATGCGTGGGGATTTTTTCTTCCGTGCTTTGGCGCCAATCTTTGGTTTGGCAGCGGGAGGGTTTCGCTTCTTGACAGCCATGGTGACAAAAGCGTTTGCGCCCAGTCTCTATAAGGATAGCGAAAAAAAGGAATAATCTATAGAGTAGACAGTAGGTCTGGGGTCAATCGCCTCAGGCCTTTTGTCATAAATATTAGCATTAGTCGTGTGAAGCTTTAATATTTTTCAGAAAAAGAACGGACAGAAGGGCTTTCTTAGGCGCTTTGTGGTAAAATAGTAACAGAATTAAAAATTTGGAGAGTAAAGATGAAACGTTCTATGTATGCTGGGCGTGTTCGCAAGGAGCATGTTGGTCAGGAAGTCACTTTGAAGGGCTGGGTAGCCCGCCGTCGGGATTTGGGCGGTCTGATTTTCATTGATTTGCGTGACCGCGAAGGCATTATGCAGCTGGTCATAAACCCTGAGACAGTGGCTGCAGAGATCATGGCGACAGCGGAAAGCTTGCGCAGTGAGTTTGTGCTGGAGGTGACAGGTAAGGTGGCTGCGCGTGAGCAGGCCAATGACAAGCTAGCGACAGGAAGCGTGGAGCTGCATGTGGAAAACCTGACTGTCTTAAATACAGCCAAGACGACGCCTTTTGAAATCAAAGACGGAATTGAAGTGAATGACGATACGCGTTTGCGCTACCGTTATCTGGACTTGCGCCGGCCAGAGATGCTGGAAAACTTCAAGCTCCGTGCCAAGGTGACTCACTCTATCCGCAATTATCTAGATGAGCTGGAGTTCCTTGATGTGGAGACACCTTTCCTATCTAAGTCAACGCCAGAAGGAGCACGTGATTACTTGGTGCCTAGTCGGGTCCATCAGGGGCATTTTTACGCTCTGCCACAGAGTCCGCAGATTACCAAGCAGCTCTTGATGAATGCTGGTTTCGATCGTTATTACCAGATTGTTAAATGCTTCCGAGATGAGGACTTGCGTGGTGACCGTCAGCCAGAGTTTACTCAGGTAGACTTGGAGACTTCTTTCTTGTCTGATCAGGAGATTCAGGACATTACAGAAGGCTTGATTGCTCGTGTCATGAAAGAAACCAAAGGTATTGATGTTTCTCTGCCTTTCCCGCGTATGAAGTATGATGATGCTATGGCTCTTTATGGGGTTGATAAGCCTGATACTCGTTTTGAGATGTTGTTGCAGGACTTGACAGAGCTTGTCAAGGGAGTTGACTTCAAGGTCTTTTCTGAAGCTCCAGCTGTCAAGGCCATTGTGGTGAAAAATGCTGCAGATAAATACTCTCGCAAGGATATTGATAAGCTGACAGAGCAAGCAAAACAGCATGGTGCTAAGGGTCTTGCTTGGGTGAAGGTAGCTGATGGAGAACTGGCTGGTCCAGTTGCTAAGTTCTTGACAGACTTGACAAGTCCGTTGACAGAAGCTTTACAGCTTGAAAATAATGACCTAGTGCTCTTTGTGGCTGATACTTTGGAAGTGGCAAATGCAGCTTTGGGAGCTCTTCGGGTGCGCTTGGCTAAAGAGCTAGACTTGATTGACTCTGATACATTTAACTACCTTTGGGTAGTGGACTGGCCCATGTTTGAATGGTCAGAAGAAGAGGGCCGCTACATGAGTGCCCACCATCCTTTCACCCTGCCTCAGAAAGATTCTGAGCAAGAGCTGGAAGGCGACCTGAGCAAGGTACGGGCTGTTGCCTATGATATCGTCCTCAATGGTTATGAGCTAGGTGGCGGCAGTCTTCGGATCAACCAGAAAGACTTGCAGGAGCGGATGTTCAAAGCTTTGGGCTTCTCAGCTCAAGAAGCTGCCGAGCAGTTTGGCTTCCTTCTAGAGGCTATGGACTATGGCTTTCCACCGCATGGCGGCTTAGCTCTGGGCTTGGACCGCTTTGTGATGCTCTTGGCTGGTGAAGAAAATATCCGCGAAGTCATCGCCTTTCCGAAAAATAACAAGGCTTCTGATCCAATGACACAGGCGCCTAGTCCAGTGTCGGTCGCTCAACTAGAGGAATTAAGTTTACAAGTGGAAGCACATGAAGAAGACTAATTTTTACAAACTCTTTCGCTATCATGTCCGCAGGTTTGCTTATAATTTTAAGATATTGCGGTCTTTAAAGAGTATCTCGCGTGAGAAGTACGATGAGAAGATTTCTGCCTCTCTTGTCTATGGCTTTTTGTCGGCTGTCGCAGTCAATTTCTTCTTTCAGCCGGGGCATGTTTATTCCAGCGGGGCGACTGGTCTGGCGCAAGTTATTACTGCCCTCAGTACTCGTTTCTTTGGTTTTACCATTCCGGTTTCTGTGACTTTTTACGCTATTAATATTCCGCTGATGATTCTGGCCTGGTACCAGATTGGGCATAAGTTTACCATTTTCACCTTTATCACGGTTACCATGAGCTCGCTTTTTATCCAGTTTGTGCCAGAAGTGACTTTGACTGATAATCCTATTATCAACGCCCTTTTCGGTGGTGTGGTCATGGGAGCAGGGATTGGCTTTGCTCTTAAGTCCAGTATTTCCAGTGGTGGGACTGATATTGTCAGTCTGACCATTCGGAAAAAAACGGGCCGGAATGTTGGGAATATTTCCTTGATTGTCAATGGGATTATTATGCTGATTGCGGGTTTGACCTTTGGCTGGGAATATGCGCTGTACTCCATGATTACTATTTTTGTATCAAGCCGGGTGACGGATGCTGTCTTCACCAAGCAGAAGCGCATGCAAGCCATGATTATCACCAGTCATCCAGATAGGGTGATTGATAAGATTCATAACAAGCTGCACCGTGGGGCGACAGTCATCCATGGCGCTGAGGGAACTTACAATCATGAGCAAAAAGCTGTTCTGGTGACAGTTATTACCCGAGCTGAGTTTAATGAATTCAAGCAAATCATGAAGCATACAGACCCAGCTGCCTTCGTCTCCGTCGCAGACAATGTCCATATCTTGGGACTCTTTGTTGAGGAGTGAAGAGATTCATTGGGTTTGGGAATGCGAAGCGGTATAGTTGGGAGTTTGTGCTTAAAATGAGCTTTTGTGATAGGAGATTAATGTGCGGTAGGACAATAGTCCCACCGCTTTCTATTCTCTATTGTGGAGGGTGGAAATCTCAAGTAAGAAAGGATATATAAATGCAGGAGATTTTCAGACTATGACGACTTATAAAAAAATCATGAATATCGCCTTGCCGGCTATGGCGGAGAATTTTTTGCAGATGCTCATGGGAATGGTCGACAGCTATCTGGTGGCCAGTCTTGGGCTGATTGTCATCTCTGGTGTCTCAGTGGCTGGGAACATCATTACGATTTATCAGGCGATTTTTATCGCGCTGGGGGCTGCCATTTCCAGTCTCATTTCCAAGACTCTGGCTCAGGAAGACAAGGAGCGTCTAGCCTATCATACAGCCGAGGCTATCAAGCTGACGCTGCTTCTGAGCCTTCTGTTGGGGCTGATTTCTCTGCTCTTTGGCAGGCAGATGCTGGATCTTCTAGGGACAGAAAAGGCAGTGGCTGAAGCAGGTGGTCTGTATCTGGCTCTGGTTGGTGGGACAATTGTTCTGCTAGGCTTGATGACTTCTTTTGGAGCTTTAGTGCGGGTCACGCGCAATCCTAGATTTCCCATGTATGTCAGTCTTCTGACTAATGTCCTCAATGCCCTCTTTTCCGGTCTGGGGATTTACGTCTTTCGGCTTGGTATTGTCGGTGTAGCACTGGGAACGGTGCTGGCTCGTTTGGTGGGTGTGCTGATTCTCTGGCGGGAGCTGGATTTGTCCACAATTCGCTGGCACTGGGGCTTAGATGGAGAGCTCTTGCGCCTGTCTCTGCCGGCTGCTGGAGAGCGGCTCATGATGCGAGCGGGTGATGTAGTTATCATTGCCATTGTGGTCGTCTTTGGGACAGACGCAGTAGCGGGGAATGCCATTGGTGAAGTCCTGACTCAGTTTAATTATATGCCAATCTTCGGGGTCGCAACAGCAACAGTCATGCTGGTAGGTCATGCGGTAGGTGAGGGAGATATGCAAGAGGTCGGTCTGATTCGTCAGCGGACCTTCTGGCTGTCTTTTGCTTGCATGCTGCCCGTGGCTCTAGGAATTTTTGCTTTTGGTCGGCCGCTGACCTTGCTCTATACGGACAATAGCGGAGCTATCACAGCCAGTCTTTCAGTCATGTTTTTCTCCCTGCTGGGAACACCCATGGCAGTGGGAACCGTTATTTACACAGCTATCTGGCAGGGGCTGGGCAATGCCAGACTTCCCTTTTATGCCACGACTGTTGGTATGTGGCTGATTCGCATCATTGCCGGTTACTTGCTGGGTGTGACTTTTGGCTTGGGTCTGCCAGGAGTCTGGACTGGGATGCTCTTGGACAATGGCTTCCGCTGGCTATTTTTAAAGGTTTTATTTGACAGAAAAATGAGGGGAATTACATGACAAAAGCGTTTATTTGGGATTTGGACGGCACCTTGTTGGACTCCTACGATGCTATTTTGGCGGGAATTGAGGAAACCTATGCTCACTATGGTCTGGACTTTGACAGAGCGAGTATTCACAGCTATATCCTAAAGCACTCTGTCCAGAAGCTCTTGGAAAAAGTAGCGTCTGAGAAAGGTCTGGACGCTGCCGAGATGAATGCCTTTCGTGGAGCAAGTCTAAAGGAAAAGAATGCTCAGGTCCATCTGATGAAAGGCGCTGCGAAGATACTGGCCTGGGCTGAAGAGCAGGGCATTGCCCAGTTCGTCTATACCCACAAAGGACTCAATGCCCATCAAATCTTACAAGACTTAGGAATTCATGATTATTTTACAGAAATCATCACAACAGCCAATGGATTTGAGCGCAAGCCCCACCCAGAAGGTGTCGACTATCTGCTCGAGAAATATGGTCTGGACAAGCAGGAAACCTACTATATCGGCGACCGGACGCTGGATGTGGATGTCGCTGCCAACAGTGGCATCCAGAGCATTAACTTCTGTGACTACCGACCAGAAATCAATCTGAAAATAGAAAAGTTGATAGATATCAAGCGATTATTTACAAGATAAAAAGCAGACCAGAACTGATCTACTGTCAGTCTAGCCTGCTTTTTCTTTTACATATGCTCAATGTGAAGTTCCAGCAAGAACTCAAGAGCCTCAGGGGTGCAGTTCTTTTTTTCAATAGGGAAGCCGACATTTGGTCCCAACATGATATAAAAATCTTCCTTAGTATGAAAAACTTTGACGATGTCATCATAGGTATAGCAAAACTCTCCGCGTTTGCTTTTCACAGAAAATTTATCTTTCTCAAATATAAGAGTTTGCTCCATATCCTTCCAGAAAGGAGTTTTTTGATAGGCTTTCTTTATCTGAAAGTCCATGCCAAAATACATTGCTGAGAATGTCACCAAAGATATAAATAGCACGGTAAAAAAAGAAAAACGCTTCAGGTTGTCAGGTAGGAAGATTAGATAGAGAGACAGGATTCCTATTAAAATGATAATATTTAGCAAAAATCTTTTTCCGCGTAAGAAAACAGACCAAGCAAATCGTTGATACACTTCCTCAGTCACAAGAGTTGTAATACGGATTGGAAACATCTTTTACCTCCAGTTTTTATATTATAACATATAAGAGCGATAAGATTTAGCCAAGCCTTGCTAGGCGATACGATACCAAGCAAGATTCGTCTCTTTATAGGAGGTGAGTGATTATTGCGTCTTTATCTAAAACCAGCACATCTGGCATGGAAAGATTATGCCAGAAGTTATAATCAATACTTAGGTCAAATGCGCTTAGTAAAATGCAAATCAGGTTGCCATGGGAGCTAATGATAATCTCTTCGTTTTGATGTTTGTTTTCCAGTTCATGAAGAAGAGCTAAGGCTCGCTGTTGAGCTTGTTGATTAGACTCGCCACCAACAAGTGAGAATGTTGGCCGTGACCAAAGTTGCATGAGGGTTTCTTCAAAATCTTGGTCGGCAATCGCTTGACTGCTTAGCTTTCGCTCTATTAGCCGTTTGTCGGTTTGAATAGCGAGTTTCAGACTCTGAGCCAAAGGCTCAACCGTTTGGATGGCTCTTTGATAGGGGCTGGAATAAATGGCGGTAATAGGTTTGTCTGCTAAAAAGTCAAGTTGTGCCAAGGCTTCTAGGCCTTTGTCTGATAATGGTCGGTTGATTTCATCAGGTGTATAGTCAGAATGCGCATGACGGATAAAATAGTAGGTGTTGTTCATAAGATGATTATAGCAAAATTTAAATCTCAATTCATTTTCTACCTATTTTCCACACCGCCTTTTCTGTCTTTGTCCGCCTTTCGTGTTATAATAAATCTATGGAAAAAAAGAATAAGTTATTATTAATCGACGGTTCGTCCGTTGCTTTTCGCGCTTTTTTTGCGCTTTATAATCAAATCGACCGTTTCAAGAGTCCATCTGGTCTGCATACTAATGCTATTTATGGCTTCCACCTCATGCTCAATCATCTCTTGGAGCGTGTGCAGCCGACCCATGTCCTGGTAGCTTTTGATGCCGGTAAGACAACCTTCCGGACTGAGATGTACGCCGACTACAAGGCTGGTCGGGCTAAGACGCCGGATGAATTTCGTGAGCAGTTGCCCTTTATTCGAGAAATGCTGCAGCACCTAGGCATTCACTACTACGATTTGGCTCAGTACGAGGCGGATGACATCATCGGAACCTTGGACAAGATGGCTGAAAAGACAGCTGTGCCTTACGATGTGACCATTGTCAGCGGCGATAAAGACTTGATTCAGCTGACAGATGATAATACCGTGGTGGAAATTTCCAAGAAAGGCGTGGCCGAGTTTGAGGAGTTTACCCCAGCCTACCTCATGGAAAAGATGGGCATCACGCCAGAGCAGTTCATCGACCTCAAGGCGCTGATGGGCGATCAGTCAGATAATATCCCTGGCGTGACCAAGATTGGGGAGAAGACTGGCCTCAAGCTCCTCTTGGAGTATGGCTCTTTGGAAAATCTCTATGAAAATATCGACCAGCTCAAGGCTTCCAAGATGAAGGAAAATCTGATCAATGACAAGGACAAGGCTTTCTTATCGAAAACCCTAGCCACTATCAATACTCAGGCTCCGATTGAAATCGGGCTGGATGATTTGGTTTATAAGGGTCCGCAAGTAGAGAGTCTGAGCAAGTTCTATGACGAGATGGGTTTCAAGCAGCTCAAGGCTCAGCTAGGAACGGCTCAGGATCCTGTAGAAGTCAAACCAATTGAATTTACCAAAGTGACCGAGGTGACAGCAGATATGCTGGCACCAGAGCAATTTTTCTATTTTGAAATCTTGGGTGACAACTACCACAAGGAAGAGATTGTTGGTCTTGCCTGGGGCGATAGCCGTCAGATTTATGTCGGCACCAGCGATTTACTGCAGCAGCCTCTCTTTCAGGAATTTTTGACAAAAACAGCTCTGAAAACCTACGACCTCAAGCGGACCAAGGTACTGCTCAGTCATTATGGCATCGAACTACCAGCAGCCTCCTTTGATGCGCGCCTGGCCAAGTATCTGCTTTCGACAGTCGAGGACAATGAGCTGGCGACTATTGCTCGCCTCTACGGCCAAACAATTCTGCCGACTGATGATGAGGTTTATGGCAAGGGGGCTAAGCGTGCTTTGCCGGAGCAAGAGCAGCTCTTTGAGCATCTAGCTCGTAAGGTCCAAGTACTGCTGGAAACAGAAGAACCGATGCAAGAGCAGCTTCGTTCCCACGACCAGCTGGATTTGTTGCTTGAAATGGAGCAGCCGCTGGCCTTTGTCTTAGCCAAGATGGAGATTTCGGGGATTAAGGTTGAGTGGGAAACCTTGCAGGGCATGCAGGCAGAAAACGAAAAGACGCTGGAAAGTCTAACGCAGGAGATTTATGACCTGGCTGGTCAGGAGTTCAATATCAACTCACCGAAACAGCTGGGAACCATTCTCTTTGAGGATATGGGCTTGCCGCTGGAGTACACCAAAAAGACCAAGACGGGCTATTCGACAGCGTTTGATGTGCTGGAGCGTTTAGCACCGATAGCACCGATAGTGTCTAAGGTTCTGGAATACCGTCAAATCAGCAAGCTCCAGTCCACTTATATCATCGGACTGCAGGAGGCGATTGCATCTGACGGCAAGATTCATACTCGCTATGTTCAGGATTTGACTCAGACGGGCCGCCTGTCCTCGGTTGACCCGAACCTGCAGAATATCCCCGTTCGTTTGGAGCAGGGCCGCCTCATTCGCAAGGCCTTTGTGCCAGAGTGGGCAGACAGCGTACTACTCAGCTCGGATTATTCCCAGATTGAGCTGCGGGTGCTGGCCCACATTTCTCAGGACGAGCATCTGATTGCTGCCTTTCAGCATGGAGAAGATATTCACACGGCTACCGCCATGCGGGTCTTTGGTATTGAAAAGGCAGAGGATGTAACGCCAAATGATCGTCGCAATGCTAAAGCTGTCAACTTCGGAGTGGTCTATGGCATTTCCGACTTTGGCCTAGCCAACAATTTGGGAATTTCCCGCAAGGCTGCTAAGGACTACATTGAGACCTATTTTGAGCGTTTCCCAGGAATCAAAAATTATATGGAAACCATCGTTCGTGAAGCGCGTGATAAGGGCTATGTAGAGACTATTTACCATCGCCGTCGCTCCTTACCAGACATCAATTCCCGCAACTTTAACATCCGAAATTTTGCGGAGCGCACAGCTATTAACAGCCCGATCCAAGGCTCCGCCGCAGACATTCTCAAAGTCGCTATGATTAATCTGGACCGAGCTCTAACTGAGAAGAATTTCAAGTCTCGCATGCTCTTGCAGGTTCACGATGAAATTGTGCTGGAAGTGCCAAATGACGAGCTAACAGCCGTCCGACAGCTAGTCAAAGAAACCATGGAAGCTGCGATTGAGCTGGCCGTTCCACTAGTAGCTGATGAAAATGCTGGCCAAACTTGGTACGAGGCGAAATAAAACAAGATACAAAGAACGTCAAAACCGACCGAAAATTAGGAATCCGGACGAAGGAGTCATGCTCCTAGAACGGATTATCTATTTTCCAAGGTTTTAGCTCGTGTTCAGTTTAAGATATCAAGGACGTAAAACACAAAGTGAAAATAGAAAGCTGACATAGCATTCGATGAATGCAAGGAAGTTTATCTTTTTCACACGGTGTTTAGCCCAGATTCAGTCAAGACGCAAATACTGCAAAACTATCTAGCTTTATTATGAATGAGGAGGAAGCCTATGACTTATCATTTTCAAAATCCCAGTGATGCCATCGTCAAGCATTATCTGAACAACAGCAAGGTGATTGCTGTTGTCGGGCTGTCTGACCGCGAAGAAACGACCAGCAACCGTGTGTCCAAGGAAATGCAGGAGCGAGGCTATCGCATTATTCCAGTCAACCCGCGGGCAGCGGGCAGCCAAATTTTTGGTGAAACTGTTTATGCCAGTCTCAAAGACATTCCTTTTCCGGTGGATATTGTCGATGTATACCGCCGCAGTGAGTTTTTGCCGGATGTGGCACTTGATTTTCTGCAGTCGGATGCCAAGATTTTCTGGGCTCAGTTGGGCTTGGAGAGTGAGGAAGCTGAGCAGATTTTGCGGACAGCCGGTCGGGACGACATTGTCATGGACCGCTGCATTAAACGCGAGCATACCCGCTTGATTCTGGGCGAATAGAATGGCCAAGTTAGTCATCATTCGTGGCAATTCCGGCTCTGGCAAGTCTAGCCTAGCCAGGAAATTTGTCTATTGACCTGACGGAAACGTTGGCCAGCTTCGGCTACGAACATGATTTGCTGGTTCTGGTAGAAGGGTTTTATGAGACGGACATTTACGGACAGATGCTAGAGCGGTTGAAAAAACTCTTCGCTCCGCAGGTCTTTGCCTACTACTATGACCTATCCTTTGAAGAAACAGTCCGCCGCCATCAGACTAGAGCTAAACAAGAAGAATTTTCCCCTGCCGACATGAAGCGCTGGTGGAAAGACCGAGACTTCTTAGGCTGGGAAGAGGAAGCTTTTTTTACAGATAAGGATTCACTAGAGACAGCCTTTGATAAAATCCGCTCTGCCCTTGACAGGCCAGACTAAAATACTAAATAAAAAAACAACTCACAAGCTTAGGACAAGGAGTCCTATGCCTGTAGGTTGTTTTCTTTTGAGCTTGCTTTTTCTTTTTTCAATTCCTCGTAAAAGAGAATGTAAGCAGTCGCTGTATAAGGGAGAACCATAATATTCAGTATGCCATAAGTCATTTTGGCCAATAAATTCCAGCCGATGAAGCTCAGATCCAGCAAAAATAGCTTTCCTTTATAGCCCTTCATTAGCTTCCGACTTTGACGGATAGCAGAGAAAGCTCCCTGGTAGGTGTCAGTCTCAAGCTGGTCATATAGGATTAGCTCTGCTTGAGAATATGCGTAATACTGAGGAACGGTGATGCCTAGACCAACTAATATCAAGAGGCTTCCCAGTAACATACCAGGAGTGTATTGAAGAATCTGCTGTCCGGCCTCGCTTTGAGCAGTCAGCACAGTATGGGCAGGAAGTTTTTCCGAAATATTGAGAATCTTATAAGCATTGAAGACGGACAGAAGACTCCCGCAAAATATAGGAAGATTCCAAAGGAAAAGCAATAGCTGCTTGAGCAAAACGGTTTTGAAAACAGGTGTGAAAGTCTTGCTGGTAAAAAGCTGGCCAATATCTGAAAAGCCAACATCATCCTTTGTCTTACGAAGGACCCTCATCATGGTATAGCTGGCAGAAAGCAGCAGGAGAGATGTGATAAACTGAATGGTCGTCGGAAAAAGAGTTCGGCTAATCAGAAAATATATGAACTGGCTGAAGGTCAGGTCGGAAACGGAGTCTCTTAGATTCCCAATAAGGGAAAGCAAGATGTTTAGAATACCGGCAAGAGTCGGGGCTGCAAACAAAAGAAAAATCCCCCTCGTTTGACTGCGGACGGTTCGAGCCTGAGCTCTGATGTTACTTAGATTCATAATTCCTCCATTTGGATTTGTCTGTTACATTATATCATACCCCGTGACAGATAGAAGTTTTTTTGGTAAAATCATACGGTATCTTGTGAGCTCTTGCTGCTCATTATATAGAAGAAAAATCGCTGGGACTGTTTTTCCCAGCAGGAGGAAACATGTCAACATCACCGATTCAGTATCGTTTGATTAAAAAAGAAAAACACACAGGTGCTCGTTTAGGAGAGATTATCACGCCTCACGGGACTTTTCCGACGCCTATGTTTATGCCGGTTGGGACCCAGGCGACAGTTAAGACCCAGTCCCCTGAAGAGCTCAAGCAGATGGGTTCTGGTATTATCTTGTCTAACACCTATCACCTCTGGCTACGGCCGGGTGATGAGCTGATTGCCCGTGCAGGTGGCCTGCACAAGTTCATGAACTGGGACCAGCCTATTCTGACGGATAGTGGCGGTTTTCAGGTTTATTCTCTAGCTGACAGCCGCAACATCACAGAAGAAGGAGTAACCTTCAAGAACCACCTCAATGGTTCCAAGATGTTCCTGTCACCAGAAAAAGCCATCTCTATCCAGAACAATCTAGGCAGTGACATCATGATGTCCTTTGATGAGTGCCCACAGTTCTACCAGCCTTATGACTATGTCAAGAAGTCTATTGAGCGGACTAGCCGTTGGGCAGAGCGTGGACTCAAGGCCCACAGCCGTCCACACGACCAAGGACTCTTTGGTATTGTTCAGGGTGCTGGATTTGAAGATTTGCGTCGTCAGTCTGCTCAAGACTTGGTCAGCATGGATTTTCCGGGCTACTCTATTGGAGGACTGGCTGTTGGAGAGTCTCACGAAGAGATGAATGCAGTGCTAGACTTCACAACGCCTATGCTGCCTGAAAACAAGCCCCGCTATCTCATGGGAGTGGGGGCGCCAGATAGCTTGATTGATGGGGTTATCCGTGGTGTAGATATGTTTGACTGCGTCCTGCCGACTCGAATTGCCCGAAACGGTACCTGTATGACCAGCGAGGGACGCCTAGTCGTTAAAAATGCCCAGTTTGAGGAAGATTTCACGCCGCTGGATCGTGACTGTGACTGCTACACTTGCAGCAACTACACGCGGGCCTATATCCGCCACTTGCTCAAAGCGGACGAAACCTTTGGGATCCGCCTGACCAGTTATCACAACCTCTACTTCTTGTTGAACCTTATGAAGAAAGTCCGTCAAGCCATCATGGATGACAATCTGCTGGAATTCCGTGAAGACTTTATTGAGCGCTACGGCTACAATAAATCCAGCCGAAATTTCTAAGAAGCTCCATTTGAAAGGAAAAGCCATGTCCGATGAAGAAACATTGCTGGAAAGATTGACAGCGTATCTGTCAGACGACCCAAAACATACTATACGTATATACGGTCATGGTGCTTCGGGCAAGTCAACTTTTGCTCGAAAACTCCAACTAATATTGGGTGAGAGACGAGCCAATCTGCTGGCAACAGATCCTTATGTAATTACTGGGGAGTATCGAGATTTGCTCAGTTCCAAAGATTTCCCTCATCAAAAAGTAACAGCCTGTCTCCCAGCTGTTCATGAGCTCGGGAGTCTGGAGCGAGATATTTGTGCCTTGCAGTCTGGTCTGGATATTCTGACCATTGGCACAGCTTGGTCGCCTAGCTTGCGATTATCAGCCCAAAAGCCTATTCTGATAGTAGAAGGTATGTCGGCTGCCTTTTTGCCTGAAAGTTTGTTTGATTTGTCGCTTTGCTTTTACACGGACGATCAGACTGAGTTAGAACGACGCTTGGCACGGGATGTGGCTGTGCGAGAGCGCAGGCCAGAGTGGATAGAGCAGACGCATCTGGCTCGACGAGAGCAATATAGGCACTTTTATCAACCCTATCTAGCAGTTGCAGACCTTGTCATCTGCCAGTCGGGCAATAGCTTTCTTATCGAGAAGGACAGCTCCTTGTTATAAAACAAAGTAGCCAAGGGTAAATTTTAATTTTCGATCTCACTGATGTGCGTCAGTGAGATTTTGTATTTTCTGAATACAAAATCGAATAAATAGGTGAAAAAGTCTAAATTTTCTTCTAGATAATGACTTACAAGACTTATAAATTGTTTAGAAAACACTTTCATAAAAAATTATCCTAAAAATCTTTAAAAAATTACTCAAATCCCTTGCAATGAATGGTTCTTTGTGTTAAGATACTATGGTGCTGTAAAAATACAGTGTGTAGCTTTGATGCAAGAGGTTGCGACACGCTCGGTTGCATTGCCACGCAATCGCCTGTCGGTTTTCTTGTGGAGCTAGCCTATTATCTTAAATAGACGAAAAGGAGAAAA
>CAUUZZ010000024.1:0-23777 GCA_963549775.1 Streptococcus sanguinis
AGCTTACAATGCGTACCTTCCACACGGGTGGGGTTGCCTCAAATACCGATATCACGCAAGGTCTTCCTCGTGTCCAAGAAATCTTTGAAGCCCGCAATCCGAAAGGGGAAGCGGTCATCACTGAAGTCAAGGGTGAAGTTACTGCCATCGAAGAAGATGCATCTACTCGGACCAAGAAAGTCTTTGTTACAGGTGCGACTGGCGAAGGTGAATATGTGGTGCCATTTACAGCCCGCATGAAGGTTGAAGTGGGCGACCAAGTCTCTCGCGGTGCTGCCTTGACTGAAGGTTCTATCCAGCCGAAGCACTTGCTGGCTGTCCGCGATGTCTTGTCTGTTGAAACTTATCTGCTTGCTGAAGTACAAAAAGTTTACCGCAGCCAAGGGGTAGAAATTGGCGACAAACACATCGAGGTAATGGTTCGCCAGATGATTCGCAAGGTGCGTGTCATGGATCCAGGAGATACAGATCTTCTTATGGGAACTCTCATGGATATTACAGACTTTACAGATGCTAACCGTGATGTGGTTATCTCAGGCGGAGTGCCTGCGACAGCCCGTCCAGTCCTCATGGGAATCACCAAGGCTTCCCTTGAGACAAATAGCTTCCTGTCTGCAGCTTCCTTCCAGGAAACAACTCGTGTCCTGACAGATGCTGCTATCCGTGGTAAGAAAGACCATCTGCTTGGCCTCAAGGAAAATGTTATCATCGGTAAGATTATCCCAGCTGGTACTGGTATGGCCCGCTACCGCAATCTGGAACCTCAGGCTGTCAATGAAGTTGAAATTATCAACGAAGTGACAGAACTGCCAGATGGATTTGAAACTGAAGAAAATATTGTTCTTAAATAAAGAACTTTCCCTCCCGAAAATCGGGAGGGATTTTTTCTTGCAGCCGATAATTTCTTGCTCGCAACTAAATATTATCCTATAACATACTTAGAAAGTTGTTTTTAAGTTCTCCTTTATGGATCAACGACTATAGAAGAAATATTCAAGATTTCCTGTTTCAGTTTTTCTATGATGCGAGATGCCATATTTATTTTTAATCAGGGAGGTAGCTGGTTTTTTGTAGTATGATAGCGCTAGGTTATACTATTTTAAAAATCCTAAAATAGTAGGAGGGGCAGGTTTGAAATTTAAAAAAAGAGGAGGTTGGTTTTAATGGTAGTGGTCGAAGGTTGGAGAGAACGATTGCTGGCATTTATCTAGCTAGCTCATTCATGAAGGGAGGATTTTGAAATATAAAGAGTAGAAAACAATTAGATTACAAATAGAATAATATTTTATTACAATGAATAAAGATTAAAAAATATAGGTAAAAAACACAAAATTCTGCATAAATCAGGGCTTTAAGCCTATAAGTTCTTTCCTTTTTATTTATTTTTTTGGGAAAACCGAAAAATTTCAGCAATTTTAAGTTACAGTTAAGTTAAGAAAATTAAAATAATCTTAAATAAGTTACCAACATGTAAATTACTATTAAGAAAGTATAAAATAATAGTTCATGCTTTGATTATTGAAACGCTTGATGGTAAAATAACTAAGGTTACTTAAAACAAACATTTTTTAGTAAAAAGTTAATATAACAATGTTGATTTTTGGTGAGGAAAAATGAAGAAAATTAAGGTAATGGTTGTTTTTGGAACTCGTCCAGAAGCAATTAAGATGGCTCCGCTGGTTATTGAACTGAAGAAGCAGGCAGACTTGTTTGAAACGACAACGGTTGTGACTGCTCAGCATCGTCAGATGCTGGATCAGGTACTTGAGACTTTTAAGATTAAGCCTGATTATGATTTGGATATTATGGGGCAGAATCAAACCCTGACAGATATTACTGTCAAGATCCTGCATAAGCTGGATGATATCTTAAAGGAAAACAAGCCAGACATTATGCTGGTGCACGGTGATACGACAACGACCTTTGCAGCTAGTCTCGCAGCATTTTATAATCAAGTTCGTATCGGCCACGTGGAAGCTGGCTTGCGGACTTGGAATAAATACTCTCCTTTCCCAGAAGAGATGAATCGTCAGATGACAGACTCTTTAACGGACTTGTATTTTGCGCCAACAGATCAGAGTAAGGCTAACTTGCTCAAGGAAAACCATCCGGCAGAAACAGTTTTTGTGACAGGAAATACAGCTATTGACGCTCTCAAGCTGACCGTCCAGGCTGATTATCAGCATGAGGTACTTGATCGTATTGATCCAGCTCGCAAGATGATTTTGGTGACCATGCATCGCCGGGAAAATCAAGGTGAGCCGATGAGAAGGGTCTTTCGAACTCTACGACAGATTATAGATGCCCATGATGATGTGGAAATTGTCTATCCTGTTCACCTGAGCCCAGCGGTTCAGGAAGCGGCTAGAGAAATTCTGAGTGACAATGAGAAAATTCATCTGATTGAGCCTTTGGATGTGTTGGATTTCCATAATATCGCAGCTAAAAGCTACTTTATCATGTCAGACTCAGGCGGAGTACAAGAGGAAGCACCTTCCTTAGGTAAGCCTGTACTGGTACTTCGTGATACAACAGAGAGACCAGAAGGAGTTGAAGCCGGCACCTTGAAGCTGGTCGGTACAGAAACTCAAGCAGTAGCAGAGGCGATGGAAGCCCTGCTGACAGATGAGTCACTCTATCAGGAAATGGCCCAAGCCAGCAATCCGTATGGTGACGGTAAGGCTTCTGAGCGGATTGCTCAAGCTATTGCCCACTATTTTAAGCAGACGGCTAGGCCGGAAGAATTTAAGACAGGAGTAAAAAATGTTTAGGAAAAAAGGACTAGAAAAATCATTAGCCGTCTTTGTACTGGCAATTGGACTAATTCTTTTCTACAGTTGGAATTTTGCAGCTAACATATTTTATATCGGAATCGCGCTGATTTTATTAGGTATTTTTAGTGTCTTTGTCCTATCTGATCTCTTGGTGACATGGGCTATGATTCTGGGTGTGGTTATCGCAACTCTGATCTTACTCTTTGATGTAACCTATCTACCGGACAATCAGGTTCTCTTCTTGCTTTATGTCTTCCCTGTCAGTGCTTGGCTGACCAGCCGAGTGAATTTCTATCTCCATCAGCGCTTGGGATTAGTGCAGGATGACAGTGAAGATGCTGCTGAGGCCTATGAAGAAATGGTTCAGAAAGTAAATCAGAAACAAGCTCCAGCCTTTCAGGCTTTGCTGGTCCATTGGGCACACAATCATCATTTTTATCAAATTCACTCTCGGGAGTACAAGCGGATGCTCAAGAGAATTTTACGACTGCTCAACTGGGACTTCCAGAATGTAGAAACGGTTTACTATGTATCCAATGGTAACTTTCTCGTTCTGGTAGAAGATCTGGATCAGGAAGTCAAGGAATATTTCCAAGAGAAAGTGCGTGCCGATTTGACGACAATGCGCTTTGAAAATAAGAAAACTGACCAAGAAATTCAGTTTCAGTCTGGCAGCTTAAAATTGAACGCTCAAAACATTGATAAATTCCATAATTTTGACGATGCTTTGAGCAATCTGGAGCGTCAGCTTGAAACCGATATTATCGTAGAATATTAGGAGGTAAACTCATGTCTTTAACTGAAGTATTTTTTATCGTATCTATGGTGCTAAGTATCTTTTTTGCTATTAGTTTTTTTGTCCTCTTCATCTATTATCTGGTTATCTACAATCGGGTTAATAAAAATTTTAGGGCGGTGACTCGTCATGATTAGTCAGCTTATTATGATTATCACCCTGTTCTCCATCTGGATGTCTCTGGCTTGGGCTTTGGTTATCCTATGCTCTTCTGTGCATTTCTGGATGAAGCGCAGTGACTTCAATGTGGATACCAGTCCCTTGGAGCATTATCCTATGGTTACAGTCGTTGTTCCTGCCCACAATGAAGATGTGGTTATCGCTCAGACGACCAAGGCCATTCTGGATTTGGACTATCCTCACGACCGAGTGGAAGTTCTGCTCTTTGCGGACAACTGCTCGGACGATACCTATCAGGAAATGCTGAAAGTACAAGCTATGCCTGAGTATGCTGGACGCAATGTTATAATTACAGACCGTACAGGTACGGGAGGTAAGGCTGGGGTGCTGAATGATGCTCTGAAGATGGCTAAGGGCGAATATATCTGTGTCTACGATGCGGATGCTATGCCAGAAAAGAATGCCCTCTACTTCCTAGTCAAGAAAGTCTTAGAAGATCCAGAACGTCACGTTGCTTCCTTTGGACGCAATAAGACCCGTAATGCCAACCAGAACTTCCTGACCCGTTGTATCAACCAAGAAATCGTTGTAACTCAGCGTGTTTACCACGTAGGTATGTGGCATCTCTTCAAGATTGGACGGATTCCAGGTACAAACTTCTTGATTAACACTGAGTTTGTTAAGAGTATTGGTGGTTGGAAAAACGGTGCCTTGACAGAGGACACGGAAATTTCCTTTAAGATTATGCAGAGCGGCAAGCTGATTGCCCTGGCTTATAACTCCGAGGCTTTCCAGCAAGAACCTGAGACCCTCAAGTCCTACTACTTGCAGCGTAAGCGCTGGGCTAAGGGGAATTATGAGGTGGTTATTGACAACTTCAAGCATCTTTTTAGCGGCGGTAACTGGCGTGTGAAACTGGAAGTGTTTAATTATTCTTGTATCTTCTTCTGGTTCAATTTGGCGATTGTCCTATCTGACTTGGTTTTCTTTGCCAATGTAGCGGCGATGATTACCCAGCTCTTTATACCGGATGTGCGGATTCCTTTCGCTTTTGATGCTCAGAATATCTATATCGTCCAGCTGATGCTCTTTAACTGGCTTCTGATGATTTTGCTTTATCTTTTGCAGATCAATATCGCCCTGGCTTCTCAGTTTGGACAGGCGACCACCAAACAGATTTGGCTGGCCCTTGTGTCCTATTTGACATACTCTCAGCTCTTTATCGTTGTTTCTTTAGATGCAGTAGGATCTGTTATCTTAGACAAGATTTTGAAGCGGAAAGAAACCAAGTGGGTTAAAACAAAACGATTTGCAGGTTAGGAGAAAGTGTGAAAAGAACAAGATTAAGATTTATTTGGTTTGTGATAATTCTGGCTGTCTTGGCTAGTATCCTGTTGTACACCCGCATGGGCAGTACTCCTAATATCAAAAAGAAGATATACAGCCAATGGTCTAAAGAATATGTCGTAACCAAGGACAAATTGTCTTATATCAGGACGACAAACAGTAAGACCGAAGATGTTGTGCTGTCTGAGGCACAAGGTTATGGCATGGTGATTGCTGTGGATGCAGCTAAGCAAGGCGATGCCAGTCCTGCTGATTTTGAGAAGCTCTACCAATATTATCTAGCTCATCGTCTGAAAGATACTCAGCTCATGTCTTGGAAACAGACGATTAAGGATGGTAAGAGCAATCATGAAGACGAAAACAATGCTACAGACGGTGATCTCTACATTGCCTATGCTTTGATTCAGGCTGCTAAGCAGTGGCCGGAAAAGGCTAAAGAATACCAAGATCAGGCTCAGGCTATTCTGAAAGATATCTTGGCATATAACTATAATGAAAGCAACGGCATTTTGACGGTTGGGAACTGGGCAAATGCAGAATCGAAATTTTATAATCTCATGCGGACTTCTGATACATTGCCGCAGCAGTTCCAAGCTTTCTATGAGTTGACAAAGGATAAGCAATGGCTGACAATTCGGGATAACATGCTCAGCAAACTTGAAGCAATCAGCGCTGATAACAAGACTGGTTTGATACCAGACTTTATCTGGGTTGAAGGCGACAAAGTTCGGGCAGCTGATGCTGATACGGTTGAGTCTGCAAATGATGGCTATTATTCTTATAATGCCTGCCGACTTCCTTACAACTTGGCTCAAAGCAAGGATGAAAAAAGTCAAAAAATGCTGAAGAAGATGTTGAGCTTCTTCCTTAATCAAGAAAAGATTTATGCGGGCTACAACCTGAAAGGCAAGGCTCTCAATAGTAATCAGGCTGGCAGCTTTACTGCTCCAGTATTCTATGCGGCTAATAACAACATTGAATTCCGTAAATTGGTGCAGCAAAATAAATATCTCTTCATGCAAGGCTTACCGTCAGATAATTACTATGACGCAGCTGTGACGACGATGATTGCTTTAGAAACTTTATAATGCAGAAACAAGTAAGATGAAAATTTTGCTTAAGATCATGCAGACAATAGGGTGGGACAGAATAATGTTTGTCTCATCCTTTTTTGAATAAAAGGATTGAGATTTATTTCGCAAAGCGTTAAAATAGAAAACCTGTATTTATGCAAAATCAGGACTTATCCAGTTTCTAGATGTTGAGAAACCTGTCTTATGTGTAAATGGTCCGACACTATTTGTTCGTATGGATAAGAGCGCCATCCATGATGTTACTCTTCATATTATGAAGAGCGATGTGCTTGTCTCCGTTCCAATAAAGTTCTTGTTTTCTGATTCTGAGCAAAATAGTTTTGTTTGTCAAAGAATTCATATATAATATACGGTACAAAGAGAGGACGAGTATGTATTGTGTAATTGAGATGTACGGGGACTATGAACCGTGGTGGTTCCTGGATGGCTGGGAAGAGGATATCGTTGCAAAAAAGCAGTTCGATGATTATTATGAAGCCCTTAAGTATTATAAAAACCGCTGGCTGCAAATGGCAGACCAGTCACCTTTGTATAAGAGCCGCAGTGATTTAATGACAATTTTTTGGGATCCGGAGGATCAGCGCTGGTGCGAGGAATGTGATGAAAATGTTCAGCAGTATCACTCGCTGTTTTTGCTGGAGAATGAGTGCAAGATTCCTAAGAGCAAGTACCGGCCAGGCTATACTAAGCAGAACGGCCTTGAAAAGCACCGAGCTTGCTCAGTCAAACTAAAAACCGCTAAGCCTCTTTAAATCGACAGAATATATTTTGCAAATCTGATAATAGAGCAGCAGAAGAGACCTAACTTACTAAAAGTTAAGTTTCTTCCGCTGTTTTTTTCTTTTTCTGGATTTTTTGCGAATAGTAAGGTGAGGAGGATGTATGGTTCAAGAAATTGCAAAAGAAATGATCAAGCAGGCTCGGCAGGAGGGAGCGCAGGATATTTACCTCATTCCTAAGAGCACTTGCTATGAGCTTTATATGAGGATTGGTGATGAACGGCGCTTTATCAAGACTTATGATTTTGAGCTTCTGTCAGCGGTTATCAGCCACTTTAAGTTTGTCGCAGGTATGAATGTTGGAGAGAAGCGCCGCAGTCAGCTTGGGTCTTGCGATTATGACTGTGAGGAAGCCAAGGTTTCAATCCGTCTGTCGTCAGTTGGGGATTACCGTGGTTTTGAAAGTCTGGTCATCCGACTCCTTCATGACGAAGACAGGGAGCTGCGCTTTTGGTTTGAGCAATTGCCGGAGTTGCGCAAGAAAATTCAAGCTCGCGGTCTCTATCTTTTCTCGGGTCCAGTCGGCAGCGGCAAGACGACCTTGATGTACCATTTGGCTCAGATCAAATTTTCTGGTCAGCAGGTTATGTCGATTGAAGATCCGGTTGAGATTAAGCAAGAGGCTATGCTGCAGTTGCAGCTAAACGAAACCATTGGCATGACTTATGACAGTCTGATTAAGCTGTCTCTGCGACATCGACCGGATCTCTTGATTATCGGGGAAATCCGTGATCGAGAGACAGCCAGAGCAGTGGTTCGGGCAAGTTTGACCGGAGCTACGGTCTTTTCAACGATTCATGCCAAGAGTGTTCGCGGTGTCTATGAGCGGCTTTTGGAATTAGGCGTTAGTGAGGACGAGCTAAGAATGGTGCTGCAAGGTGTTTGTTACCAGCGTTTAATTGGGGGAGGAGGTGTCGTTGATTTTGTCAGTCAAAACTATCAAGAGCACGAATCCGAGATCTGGAATCAGCAGATTGATCAGCTTTTTGCAGAAGGACATATCAGTGCTGAGCAAAGGCAGACCGAAAAAATTGTCTACGCCTAAGCAGAAAAAGATTATTGAGCTCTTTCATAATCTCTTCAGTAGCGGTTTTCACTTAGCAGAGATTGTAGACTTTCTGAGACGAAGTGCCTTGCTGGAGGAGGTTTATGTGGCAGAAATGCGGGCAGGTTTGTCAGCTGGTCAGTCCTTTTCAGAGATTGTCAGTCGACTGGGATTTTCCGACAGCGTTGTAACCCAGCTGTCCTTATCTGAGCTGCATGGCAATCTGACACTTAGTCTGGGCAAGATTGAGGCCTATCTGGAAAATCTATCCAAGGTTAAGAAAAAATTGATAGAGGTAGGGACCTATCCTCTCATGCTGCTGGGCTTTTTGGTCCTTATCATGCTGGGATTGCGCAACTATCTTCTACCTCAATTAGACAGCCAGAATCTAGCTACCCGGTTGATTAATCATCTGCCTCAGATCTTTTTGTGGAGCAGTCTTACTTTAGCTATCTTGGTTTTAGTGGCTCTCTTTTACTATCGAAAGTCATCCAAGATTCGTTTTTTCAGCAAACTAGCAGCTCTGCCCTTTTTTGGGCGTTTAGTACAGGCTTACTTGACCGCTTATTATGCTCGTGAATGGGGAAATATGATTGGTCAGGGCCTGGAATTGAGTCAGATTTTTGCGATTATGCAGGATCAACCGTCCCAACTCTTTCAGGAAATCGGAGCAGACATGGCTGCCGCTTTGCAAGCTGGACAAGGCTATGCGGACAAGGTGGCGAGCTATCCTTTCTTTAAAAAGGAATTGTCCTTGATGATTGAGTACGGCGAGGTCAAGTCCAAGCTAGGTAGTGAGCTGGAAGTCTATGCTGAAAAGACTTGGGAGGAATTTTTCCTACGTATCAACCGAGCCATGAATTTCATTCAGCCCCTAGTATTTATTTTTGTTGCCTTAGTGATTGTTTTACTTTATGCGGCAATGCTCTTGCCCATTTATCAGAATATGGAGGTTCATTTGTAATGAAAAAACTTAATACCTTAAAAGTTCAAGCATTCACCCTTGTGGAAATGCTGATTGTCTTGCTGGTTATCAGCGTACTCTTGCTGCTCTTTGTGCCTAATCTGACCAAGCAAAAAGATGCTGTTTCAGATACAGGAACGGCAGCGGTGGTCAAGGTAGTAGAAAGCCAGGCGGAGCTGTATGAACTGAAGAATACCAATGAAAAGGCTAGCCTGAGCAAGCTAGTCAGCGCAGGGAATATCAGCCAGAAACAGGCAGATTCTTATAAGGCTTACTATGGAAAACACAGTGGCGAAACTCAAGCGGTTGCCAATTAAGGCTTTTACACTGCTGGAAAGTCTCCTCGTTCTTTTTGTCGTTAGTTTTCTACTACTAGGCTTATCTGGCTCGGTGAGGGCTGGCTTCAATCAGGTTCAAGAGCAACTCTTCTTTTTAGAATTTGAGCGGCTCTATCAGGAGACGCAGAGGCTGAGCTTAGCTGGGCATGAGAAGCTTTCTCTGGAGATTTCAGGACGGCAGATTTCCAATGGCTATCAAGAACTAGATTTTCCGCAAACTTTGCAGAATCATGAGCAGCAAGTCATTCAGTTTGACCGGTCCGGTGGGAATTCATCACTCAGCAAAATTACTTTTCAGATGGAGGATAGGACAGTTGTTTACCAGCTTTATATGGGCAATGGCAAGTTTAAAAAGACGACAGCTTCAAGCTAGCATTCTGCTGGAAGCTCTGGTGGCCATGGCAGTTTTTGCGGCTATTGCCAGTCTGCTTTTGGGACAGATTAGCCGGTCTCGTAAAGAGCAGCAGATCCTTCTGCAGCAGGAAGAGGTGCTTCGGGTAGCTCGTATGGCCCTGCAAACAAGACAAGAAGAGCTTCATATCAATGGAATTGCTGTGCGTCAGCTTAAGACAGATAAGCAGCTGCTGGTCTATCACGAAGGGGAGGTAGTTATACGTGTCCAAAAACCTTAAAGTCAAGGCCTTTACTCTCTTGGAGACCTTAGTAGCCTTGCTGGTTCTCAGTGGCGGGGTGTTAGTCTTTCAGGCCATGACCCAGCTCATATCTTCAGAACTGCATCAGCAGGAGAACAATCAACAGCAAGAGTGGCTGTTGTTTGCTGACCAACTGGAGACGGAGCTTTCGCGAAGTCAATTTGACAAGGTAGAAGACAATAAAATCTACATCAGACAGGATGGCAGGGACTTGGCCTTGGGGAAATCTAAGGGCGATGATTTCCGTAAAACAGATAAGAGCGGTCGCGGCTACCAGCCTATGATTTATGGTTTAGAAGCAGCTGACGTCCGCCAGGACGGTAAGCTCGTCTATCTTCATTTTCGCTTTGAAAAAGGCTTAGAGAGGGAGTTCGTCTATCGTGTGGAAGAAGAAAGTTGAGGCTGGTATTTTACTGTATGCACTGCTGATGGCCGTTGTCTTTAGCCTGCTCCTGCAGTTTTATCTCAACCGTCAAGTCAGCAGTCAGCGTTTGCAGCTTTTCAACAGGGAAAGGACGGAAGCCTATGCAATGGCAGTTCTGACAAAAGCTACAACCAAAGATGATAGCGGTGAGATGGAGTTTGAGCAGGGCAAGGCTGTCTACCGAAAGCAAGGGAAGAATCTGGACATCAGCAGTCAGCTCAGCAGCGGGCATTCCTATTCCTTTACTTTTGTCATTTCTAAGAAGGAGGAGGATAAAGCAAAGGAAGACAAGAAAGCAACTGACAAAAAAGAGAAAGCGATTTCGGACGAAGCTGGTAAGTCGGACTAATATAACTGTAAAATCTTTGTAATTTTATATATCTTGGAAAGGGGCTATATTTTTGGTATGATAGGATGAACGGAGGATTCCATGAATTTTGAAAAGATAGAACAAGCTTATACTCTGATTCTCGAAAACGTCCAGAATATCCAAAACACTCTGGCGACCAATTTTTACGATGCTCTGATTGAGCAGAACGGCATTTACCTAGATGGAGATACTGATTTACAAGAAGTTCTGACCAACGATGAAAAAATCCGTGCTCTGCATTTGACCAAGGAAGAGTGGCGGAGAGCCTATCAGTTTATTCTGATGAAGGCTGCCCAGACGGAGCCTATGCAGGTCAATCATCAGTTCACTCCTGATACAATTGGTTTTCTGGTTACTTTCTTATTGGACCAGCTAGCTCACGGAGAGGAAGCTGATGTATTAGAAATCGGCAGTGGGACCGGAAATTTGGCTGAGACTATTCTCAATCATACTCAAAAGAAGATTGACTACTTAGGTCTGGAGCTAGATGATTTATTAATCGACCTTTCTGCCAGCATTGCAGAGGTTATGAACTCTAAGGCTCACTTTGCTCAGGGGGATGCAGTTCGGCCTCAGGTACTGAAAGAGAGTGACATCATTATCAGTGATTTACCGGTCGGTTATTATCCAGAAGACAGTATCGCTTCTCGTTATGAAGTAGCTAGTGCGGATGAGCACACTTATGCCCATCATCTTCTAATGGAGCAGTCGCTCAAATATCTGAAACCGGGAGGCTATGCTATATTTCTGGCGCCGAATGATCTCTTGACCAGCGCTCAAGCTCCTCTGCTGAAAAAATGGCTCCTAGCCAAGGCTCAGTTTATCGCAATGATAACCTTGCCAGAGTCTATTTTCTCAAGCAGCAAGCATGCCAAAACTCTTTTTGTCTTGAGGAAGCAAGAAGCGAATAACGTTCAGCCTTTTATTTATCCTCTGCGGGATTTGCAGGATCATGATGAAATGTTTAAATTCCGCCAAAGTTTTCAAAACTGGTACAAAGATAGTGAAATTCAAACAAAATTTTGATATAATGATTTTGAAAACGCTTAAAGAGGTGAAGAAATGTCGAAAACAATTTCTATTAATGCAGGAAGCTCAAGCTTAAAATGGCAACTTTATCAGATGCCAGAAGAAAAAGTCTTGGCTAAGGGCTTGCTGGAACGGATTGGTCTCAAAGATTCTATTTCAACAGTGAAGTTTGACGGTCGGTCAGAGAAGCAGGTTCTTGATATTGAAGATCACACGCAGGCCGTAAAAATTTTGCTGGATGATTTGAAACGCTTTAATATCATTGAATCTTATGATGAAATTACCGGTGTGGGCCATCGTGTTGTGGCTGGCGGTGAATACTTTAAGGATTCAGCTCTCGTTGATGAAGAAGTGATTCAAAAGGTAGAGGAGTTGTCTCTTCTAGCTCCATTGCATAATCCAGCCAACGCTGCAGGCATCCGTGCGTTTAGAGAAATTCTGCCAGACATCACCAGCGTGGTAGTCTTTGACACCTCTTTTCATACAACTATGCCGGAAAAAGCTTATCGCTATCCGATTCCTACTAAATACTACACTGAAAATAAGGTTCGCAAGTACGGAGCTCACGGGACCAGCCATGAGTATGTAGCTAAGGAAGCTGCTAAAGTTTTGGGACGTCCAATTGAAGAACTCAAGCTTATTACTTGCCATATCGGTAACGGAGCTTCCATCACAGCAGTTGACAAAGGCGTTTCTGTAGATACCTCTATGGGATTCACACCACTTGGCGGCGTCATGATGGGAACGCGTACAGGAGATATCGACCCTGCCATCATTCCTTACTTGATGCAATACACAGATGACTTTAATACTCCAGAAGATATTAGTCGTGTCTTGAACCGTGAATCTGGCTTGCTGGGCGTTTCTGAGAAGTCTAGTGATATGCGCGATATTCATGAAGCGATGCGGGCAGGTGATGCCAAGGCTCAATTGGCTAACGACATTTTTGTAGACCGGATTCAGAAATATATTGGTCAGTATCTTGCTGTTTTGAATGGAGCTGATGCTATCATCTTTACCGCAGGAATCGGTGAAAATTCTGTAACCATTCGTAGATTGGTTGTTGAAGGTATCTCGTGGTTTGGCTGTAACGTGGATCCAGAAAAGAATGTGTATGGTGCTGAAGGCGAGATTTCCAGTCCTGATGCCAAGGTCAAAGTCTTGGTTATTCCGACTGACGAAGAGTTGGTCATTGCGCGTGATGTTGAACGTTTTAAAAACTAATAAATCAAGAAAATATAAAAGCTCAGTTTGACTGGGCTTTTTGTATGCTTTAAGAAAGAATTTTCTTGGTTGTTGGCCTTGAAAACATTGAGCGATTCAATCTCATAGTCACTATCAGTATTAGTTCCCAACCCGTGATATACAAGATGCTTGCAGTTAAGAATTGGCTATACAAAAAGAGAAAATTGAGCTATACTAGGAAGGAAAAGGAGGAAGATATGAAAGCAATTCTAAAAAAATTAGAGTACATCCTACTGACTCTGTTTGTCTTATTTCTCAGCCAGATACCATTTATATTTATCCGACAGATGACTGCTTCTGAGAAGAGTTTTTCAGCTGGCCAGACTATCTTTGTGCTGGTGGTATATCTTTTGATTATCTTTTTTGTTTTGCGAATGGCGAAGCAAGAAGAACTGCTGAGTCTTGACTTTAGCTTCTTCAAATGGTCTTCGTTGGGCTGGTTAGCTGTTTCTAATGTTGTCATGATTGGTGTCAACATGTTGGGAGCAATTATCATGCTACTGGAAGGTCAGGCCATATCTACTGCCAATCAGGATGCCTTGAACGCTTTATTTCAGCATGTACCCAAGATTTTATTAGTGGTAGGAGCTGTGATTCAGGCCCCTATCTTGGAGGAAGTAGTCTTTCGCGGCTTGATTCCTCAGAAGATTTTCACCAAGCATTATGTTTTGGGGTTGGTTGTAGGAGTGATTCTTTTCGGTCTTTTTCATAGTCCGACCAACATCGGCAGTTTTGTTATATATGCAGGTATGGGTGCTGTTTTAGCTGCGGTTGCTTACATATTTAAGCGTTTGGAAATGTCTATTTTGGCACACATGCTGAGAAATGGAGTTGCAGTACTCATTATGATAGTGACAGGTTTGGTGAACAAGTAGGAAAGCAGAGAATATCTGCTTTTTTTTGTCATTTGAGGCACAAATTAGGACATTTGAGGGGATTTCTCCCAGCTTGCTCTTACTTCTTCTATAATGATAAGAGAAGAATGGAGAGAATATGCTGAAATTAGAAAAAATCATTCAATTGTTATTGCTGGCTATGTTGACTCAGACGGGACTGCTGCTCATGCTTCATCCAATGCCTCATCGCTTGGTCTTTAGTCAGGCTAATCTGCTGTTTATGGTGGGCTTGCTGGGATTGCTTTTTTGTTGTGCCTTTTATTTTTCCAGAGAGCTGCAGGAAATCAAAGGTTCTCTGCGTCAGTCAAGCAACTATCGACACCTGCTTTTCTTGTATTTTTTGATGATTTTGGTCAATGCTGCTGGGGTTCTTCTGCTGTGTGGCAAGGAGGTGGAGTCAGGACAGGCGGTGGAGCAGATACTGACGGAGAGTTTTCTGTCATCTTCTCTTTTGCTTTTGGGGATTGACATCGCCGTTTTATCCCCTGCGGCACCGAAATTTGTTGACAGTGACTTCTCTCTTCGCTATCGGAAGAGCTGGGGGATTGCACTAGGTTTGCTCTGCTTTTCCCTTGTGAAAAATCCTCAGGAAACTCTGTGTTTTCTGTCTTATCTGGTTTTTGGACTGGTCTTTGCTCATTTACTCAGGCCTTATTTTCAACGTTTGGAGCTGTCTATGCTGGCCCATATTCTCCGAAATATGATTATTCTCAGCCTTTTACCCTTTTGCTTTTAGAAAGTGTTTTGTCAAATAGAAGAATTATGGTAAAATGGTAAATGAAACAAGGGATTAGATAGGATCTTCTTGTGAAGTCGAGTGCAGTTCATAGGACTGGATGCTGCATCTGCTGAGAGCTTTGCGGTACACTAGATGAGTGTGCCTTTTTTGTTGAAGAGCAGGGCAGCAAATAGAAATGAGATGAAAGTCAAATGATGAATCTAAAAGCAATTGCTCCAGATGGCCGAACGGGCCTCTGTGGCATTATCAATGCGACGCCGGATTCCTTTTCAGACGGTGGGCGCTACAATACTGTTGAGACGGCATTGGCTCAGGCTAGAAAGCTGATTGCTGAGGGAGCTCACATGCTGGATATTGGCGGTGAGTCTACTCGGCCAGGCAGTCATTTTGTGGCTATTCAAGAAGAGATAGAGCGGGTGGTGCCAGTCATTGAAGCTATTCGTCGGGAAAGTGATATTGTGATTTCTGTGGACACTTGGAAGTCGGAAGTGGCTGCAGCGGCTTTGGCTGCGGGTGCAGATATCATCAACGATATTACCGGTCTTTTGGGTGATGAAAAGATGGCAGAGACTGCTGCGAAATATGGCGCGCCAGTCATTGTCATGTTTAATCCGGTGATGGCTCGTCCTCAACATGCTAGTTCAAGGATTTTCCCAGAATTTGGCTTTGCCCCTGCTTTTAGTAAGGAAGAATTGTCTCTTTTTGCAGAGCTGCCGATTGCAGAACTAATGTGGAAGTGTTTTGAGAAATCTTTGAAGGTGGCGGAAGATGCCGGCCTTTCGCGTGATAATATCATGCTGGATCCAGGGATTGGTTTCGGTTTGACAAAGCGGGAGAATCTGCTCCTTTTGCAGGAGTTGGATAGTCTCCATCAGGCTGGTTTTCCTATTTTTCTTGGGGTTTCTCGTAAGCGGTTTCTCGTTAGTATTTTAGAAGAAAACGGCTTTGAGGTCAATCCTGAGACTCAGGAAGGCTTCGAAAACCGTGATATAGCTTCAGCCCATCTGACTACCCTTGCGGCCAACAGAGGCGTTGAAGTTGTCAGAGTTCACGAAGTGGCTAAGCATCAGATGGCTGCTGCCGTTGGCGATGCTATTCGTCTAGCACAGCATACAGAAGATATCAATCTAGGTCAGTACAAGTAAGATGAAAAAACAAGAATTACCTGATTTAAGCTGGCTGGAAGCCTATCGGACAGCCAATCCCAATTTTGGCTTGGAGCGGATGGAGCGTTTGCTGGAGCTGCGGGGGAATCCGCATTTGCAGCTACCAGTCATTCATATTGCAGGGACTAATGGCAAGGGTTCAACCATTGCCCATCTGCGCCAACTTTTGGAGGTGCGAGACCTGCGTGTTGGCACCTTTACCTCTCCTTATCTAGTCAGCTACAATGAGCAGATTGCCATTAATGGCAATGCGATTTCCGACCAAGACCTTCAGCGATTGCTTTCTATTTACCAAGAGCTTTTGGCTCAGCATGCGACAGACTCTAGCTTGCAGGGGGTGACTGAGTTTGAGATTGTAACTGCTCTGGCTTATGATTATTTTGTCCAGCAGCAGGTGGATGTGGCTATTATCGAGGTCGGCATGGGTGGGCTTTTAGACAGTACCAATGTCTGCCAGCCCTTGCTGACCGCAATCACAACAGTCGGTCTGGATCATGTGGCCTTGCTGGGTGACAGTCTAGAGGCTATTGCCCGGCAAAAAGCAGGCATTATCAAGCCTGGAGTTCCCCTTGTGACCGGTAGGTTGGAGCCGGAGGCTCTGGCAGTAGTCGAGCAGAAGGCTGCTGAAAAAGATGCTCCGCTCTTTTCTTGGTCTCAAGCTTATCAAGTGGAACATCAAGAGTCAGAGAAGGGGGAGTGCTTTTCCTTTTCGAATGCCTATCGGGTCAAAGACTCGTATCAAACAGCTCTGATGGGACTGCATCAGGCGGACAATGCTGGATTGGCTCTGCACTTGTGCGACCTATACTGCCAGTTGCAGTCGCTGCCCTTGTTGACAAAAGAAGAGGTTGAGAGGGCCTTGCTTGCTGCGGTATGGCCAGGGCGTTTGGAAAGAATATCGGATCAGCCGCTCATCCTTCTGGATGGAGCCCATAATCCTCATGCCCTGCGGTCGCTAGCAGCGACATTGGATCAGCATTATCCGACGTATAGAAAGCACATTTTATTTGCTTGTATCCAAACCAAAGCCTTGGATGATATGGTGGAGCTGCTGCAAAAGATTCCCAAAGCAGCTATAAGCTTGACAGCCTTTGCTGATCCGCGGAGTTTTTCTAAAGAGAGCATGCAAGCCTTGGCTGAGCAGCAAGGTCTGTCTTACAAAGAATGGCCGGATTATTTAGCAGATTATTTAGCAGTAGAGCATGAGTCAGATGAGCTTTTGCTGATTACGGGTTCTCTTTATTTTCTGGCTCAGGTTAGAAAATCAATCCTTGAGAATCGCGAGTTAGACTTTGCTGAGCATCCTTCTCGGTCAAGTCAATTATCAAAAAATAAAAATGAACATAGGAGCATATATGGACACGAAGAAAATTGAAGCAGCTGTAGCCCAGATTATTGAGGCGGTTGGAGAAGACGGAAGCCGCGAAGGCTTGCAGGAGACGCCACAGCGCATTGCTAAAATGTACCAGGAAATCTTTGCTGGGCTGGGTGAGACTGCTGAGGAGCATCTGGCCAAGTCTTTTGAAATCATTGACAATAATATGGTAGTGGAAAAGGATATTTTCTTTCATTCTATGTGTGAGCACCACTTCCTGCCATTTTACGGGAAGGTTCACATCGCCTATGTGCCTAATGGTCGGGTAGCAGGCTTGTCCAAGCTGGCCCGAACAGTAGAGGTTTATGCCAAGAAACCACAGATTCAAGAGCGATTGACCGTAGAGATTGCTGAAGCCTTGATGGACTATCTGGGTGCTCAGGGGGCCTTGGTCTGGGTGGAAGCTGAGCATATGTGTATGAATATGCGAGGAGTCAGAAAGCCTGGCACTGCAACAGTTACTACAGCGGCGCGTGGCGTTTTAGCGACGGATAAGGACCTAAAAAATGAAGCTTACAAGCTGATGGGACATTGATCTTATCAGTGGTGGAGCATGTTAGGAAAGGCCAAGTAGTTTTATTAAGGATGAAATGCAGAAACTTGAATCAGAAAGGATAAGGGAATGGATCAGCTGCGCATTAAGGATTTGGAAGTGTATGCTTATCACGGTCTGTTTGGAGCAGAGAAGGAATTGGGCCAGCGTTTTGTGCTGGATCTGATTTTGGACTATGATATGACTCGGGCTGCCCAAACAGGCGACCTGACAGCTTCTATCCACTATGGAGAATTGGCTCAGGATTTGACCCACTGGTGTCAGGAGAGCAAGGAAGACTTGATTGAGACGCTGGCTTACAAGTTGATTGATCGGGTTTTTCTGACTCACCCTTTGGTGCAGAAGGTCAGCTTGGAGGTCAAGAAGCCTTGGGCACCAGTTCCGCTGCCTTTAGAGACCTGCTCAGTCAAGCTAGTTCGTCAAAAGCGGAAAGCCTTTATCGCTCTGGGCAGCAATCAAGGCAGTCCAGCTGCCAATCTGGATGCTGCTTTGGAAAAAATGGCAGAGCAAAATATAAGAATTTTGCAGGCATCAAGCCGTATTGAGACAGAGCCTTGGGGTGGCGTTGAGCAGGATCCGTTTCTCAATCAAGTTGTTGAAGTTGAGACTTGGCTCAATCCTGAGGAGTTAATGCAGACGCTCTTGGCTATCGAAGCGGATTTAGGACGCGTGCGGGAAATCAAATGGGGGCCTCGTGTGATTGATCTGGATATTCTTTACATAGGACAGGGGGAGATATACAGTCCAAACTTGATTGTTCCTCATCCTTATGTGGCTGATCGGGCTTTTGTCTTGCAATCTCTGGTGGAAATCGCTCCACACTTTGTCGATCCCGTGCAGAAAAAAAGCATCCGCCAGCTCTGGGATGCAGTTGAAAAATGAGAAAAGAAGCTTGTCGCAAGGCAAGTTTTTTTCTTATCTGAACTTTCTCTGAACATGCCCCTGTATACTAAAGAAAAATCAAAAGGAGTTCAATATGGAACATATAGTAAAAATAGAAGGAGTCTGCAAAAAGCATGGCAGCAAGCAGATTTTAGAAGATATTTCTTTTACAGCTAGAAGCGGTCGGATTACAGCCTTTCTGGGTCCAAATGGTGCAGGGAAAAGTTCGACTTTGAGGATTCTCTTGGGGTTAGATCGGGCGACAGCAGGGACGGCGACTTTTGATGGGCAAACCTATCAGTCAATGACTTATCCGCTCAGAACGGTAGGTGCAGCTTTTGACGGTATTGGCGGTCTGCCAAATCGAAAGGTCTATGACCACTTGAGGATTATTGCGGCGAGTAATGCTATTCCCAAGTCTCGGATTGATGAGGTTTTGGAGATGACTGGAATCGCTCATAAGAGGAAGGATCTCTTGTCAAGCCTGTCTCTGGGAGAGGGTCAGCGGTTGGGTTTAGCAGCAGCTTTGCTGGGTGATCCTCAGTTTCTTATATTAGATGAACCGACCAATGGACTGGATCCAAGTGGGATTAAGTGGTTTAGAAAGTTCATCCGTCAGCAGGCTGATTTAGGGAAAACGGTACTTCTATCTTCCCATATCCTGTCAGAGGTGCAAATGGTGACTGATGATGTAGTCTTGATTCATCATGGGCGAATTATTGAGCGGGGACGATTGGAAGAGGTGTTGCAAGATTCAGACAGTCTAGAAGATCTCTTCTTTGATTTGACAGAGGAGGTTTAAGATGAAAGAAACGATGTCCTTATTGCATTCAGAATGGTTGAAAATTCGCTCAACCAAGGCTTTCAAAATGAGTCTGGCCTTCATGCTGCTCTTGGTGCCTGTCGTATCCTGGTTGGAGGGCCGGCAGTATTCATCTGTCGGCTTGGATGCCACACCTGAAACGGTTCCTGGGCTGATAGAAGCCGTTGATCCGCTGGAATATTTAGGTCTCAACGGGGCTTCTATGGCGGTCATGGCTTTGGTCATCTTAGCTGGAATTTTGGGAGCTATGGAATTTCAGTCTCATAGCTTGAGAACCAGTCTCTTGACCTGTAATAACCGCCTGAAGTTGCTTGTGGGGAAACTCATGACCTTTACTTGCTTTTCTCTTGCCATTAGTTTTTTATCAATTTACTTTAGTTATATGGCCATGCATCTGGCTTTAGGAAAGGAAGGGCTTGATCCGATTCTGCTCAATCAGGCAGCTTGGAGTCTGATTTTGTGGAAAACCTTATCTCTGACCTTATTGGGAATCCTTTCGTTTTTGTTAGGTTTATTGGCTCGGACCATGCTAGTTCCTCTGCTTTTTCTCGTACCCCAAATCTATAATCTGGGAAACTACCTGGCAGCTCACACGAGTTGGGGAGCTTATTTGCCACAGCCAGCTGGAGAGTTGTTTACTGCAACGCCAACTTCCCAATATGCTAACAATCCCTTGCAAGGGCTGTTGATACTTGGTGCATGGTTGCTAGTCATCGGCGGCATGGCCTCTCTGCACTTTTTGAAGACGGATTTAGGAGGACGCTACTGATGATCAAAGCTCTGCTTAAAAGTGAATGGATTAAGTTCCGTTCTTACTATCTCGCTCTTGGTGCCGCCTTGGTGGTTCTGGTAGTCGTTCCTTTTTTTCTGATGAATCTTGACTATAGTCAGACAGCAGTTGGCCAGACAAAGGCTCTGAGCGAGGCTTTGCATGCCCTCTATCTAGCGCAGCCTGTCATCGTCATCTTTACTTCGCTCTATTTTGCCCAGGAGTTTGTCAAGTCTGGGATGCGAACGAATTTTCTAACCGTATCAAATAGAAAGGCTTGGTTGGCTGGGAAATTCCTTTTTCTGGTCTTGCTGCTCTTAGTTCTCTACAGTGTCATGGTAGGCATCTGTTTCCTTGTTATGATGGCTCGTTTTGACCTAAGCTTTAGCTGGTCCTTACTAGGGAAATTCCTCTATTACAGCTCTTTTGGTCTTCTCAGCAATCTTTTTCTGGCTTTTTTAACTGCCGGCCTCGCTTTGCTATTTCAATCTTGGGTTGTGCCGGTGTCGGTGCTCTTTCCTCTCTTGATTGGTCTCAGTCGTTTATTGGCAACTTTCATCAAAGAAGCAAAATACTTGCCCGATCTGGCTACGCTAAATCTTTTTGAGTATGAAGGACTTCAGCATTCAATAGATCTATCGGGGCTAGGAATACAGCTGTTATGGTTAGCTTTGGTTTGGAGCTCTGCTATATTCTTAACCTTGAAACGAGATGTTCGCTAGAGGTATGCTATAATGGAAATCATGAGACAGTATCGTATTTTGGTGGTTGATGACGACCAAAGCATTTTGAAGCTGGTGAAAAGCGTCCTAGAGCTCGATGCTTATGATGTGACGACGCTTGATCGGATAGAAGACCTAGAGCTGACGCATTTTGTCGGATATGACTTGATTCTGCTGGATGTGATGATGGAGCCTGTTAATGGTTTTGAGCTGTGTTCCTACATTCGTCCTCATCTTTCGTGTCCAATCATCTTTTTGACGGCTAAGGAGTTGGAGGCAGACAAGGTGGAAGGGCTCTTTCGCGGAGCAGATGACTATATTGTCAAGCCTTTTGGAACCAAAGAATTGCTGGCGCGTGTCAGGGCTCATCTTCGGCGGGAGGAAAGACGTGAGGAGCGATATTCTGAAATTGCTTCTTGTCAATTTTATCCAGAGCGCTATGAAGTTGCCTGTTTTGGTAAAGTCTTGAAATTTTCAGAGCGAGAGTTTAAGTTGCTGCATTTACTAGCTAGCAATCCCAAGCAGACCTTTTCAGCTGAACGCCTGCATACTTTGCTTTACCCAGAAAGTTCAGAAACACAGCTTCGCTCCATCTCAGAATACGTATATCAGATTCGCCAAAAATGCAAACAAGAAGGGCTGCAATCAATCGCAACAGTGAGAGGAGTAGGCTATAGATGGCAATTAGAACCCGAAATTTCAAAAGCCTAGTCTGGACAACCAGTTTAAAAATCGTCTTTTTCCATGTTTTGATTTTTGTGCTTATAGGCTATGAATTTACGCAAGGAAGTGATTACGTCCTTTTCACCTTGTTCTTTTGGGCAGGGAGCTTGCTGCTGATTACTTTTTATCATATTTTGAAATTGCTCCGAAAAATCGACAGGGAAATAAAAATGCTAACGAGCAAGAAGCTTTTAGAAGAAAATCAAAGACAGCTTTTTCGGATTGAGGAAATGCTAGAAGTCTATAGCGATTTACGGAGCAGCCACCAAGAAAATGCTCGTCTTCTAGGAAAAGAGCAGCAGCATAATCAGGAGTTGATTATACAGCTATCAGCGACATCGCACGATTTGAAGACGCCCCTAACTGTGATTAAGGGAAATGCTGAGCTCTTGGAATTGGCGCAGTTGGACCAGCCACAGGCAGATTATGCTGCTGAGATTTTGCAGGCTAGTCACAAGATGGAAGAATATTGTGGCTCTTTGATTGATTACGCTAAGACTTTTCAGATTGATTCTAATCAGTTCAGTCAGCTTTCCTTAGGGGACTTTTTGGCTGATTTACAGGACGATTGGGCGCTGTTCAGCAAACAGGAAAGTTATCGTTTTTCTCTCCAAGAAGATTGTGATCTTAGTTTGATTTTGTCGATTCATTTGGACTATCTCAAACGTGCTTTGCTCAATATTTTACTGAATGCGCTTGAACATGCAGACCAGGATCAAAAGGAAGTGAAGCTGACGGTATCAGTGCAGCAGGACCAGTTGGTTTTTGCTATCTGGAACAACGGCCCTTCATTTTCAGAGGAGATGCTGCTGGGAGCGGAACGGCTCTTTTACCAGAGTGACCAAAGCCGCAATTCAGCTAATCCCCATCATGGTATCGGCTTAGCCTTTTCTAAGCAGGTAGCTCTCTTGCATGGTGGTCGTCTGACCCTGCTCAATCCAGACCAAGGAGGAGCCTGTGTCGAGTTGACTGTAGCTTTAAAAGGCAAATAACAAAGGAAATCAATCAAGATGCTAAAAGAGAGTGGGACAGAAATCGGTAATTCGTTAGAATTCGATTTCGTCGTCCCACCTCCGCATAGTTGAGTAGGGCTGTAAAAGCTGATGAAATCAGCGTAGTAGAGCCCACTCAACCACTGCGTCTTGCTCGACAATCCAAAGACAATTGAGAGGCTAGGACTTTTGTCCCAGCCTCTTTTTTTGCCGCTTTCTTCTTGACAAAAGATGTAAAGGCGACTATACTATATTTGAAAAGTAAAGTTTGTTTTACATCATAAAAGGAGGCAGCCTTGGAAAATCGAATTCAAGAATTGCGAAAAAGAAAAAAGCTCAGCCAAGAAGAACTGGCTGAGAAGCTAGAGGTCACGAGACAAACGATTATTTCTTTGGAAAAGGGCCGCTACAATGCTTCGCTCCTTTTGGCTCATAAAATTGCATCCTTTTTCAATTTAAGGATTGAAGAAGTGTTTCTCTTTGAGGAGGATGAATCATGAAATGGACTTATTTGTGTAAATGGATATTGGCTATTTTGGTGGTGGTTGGCTTATCTTATCTCCATTTTCAAGCCAATTTTATCCCTAAGGAAATCCTGCCTTTTGTGGGAATGTTCCTGATTGTGGTAATTTTGAAAATTTTTCAAGCGTATGAAAAATAGGAGGCTGACATGGAAACATTAACTAAACAAGAATTTCGGAAAAAACTTCAAAGGAAAGTTATCGTGGGGCGAATCTTAACTTTTATCATCTTGGTAGGACTGGCCTGGAGCCACTTTCATTCTCTGGATGATCAGCAGGAAGGAGTCATGATTGGTATCCTGCTGGGGCTTTCTTTGCTGACCATTCGGTATAATCTTGCCCTAAGACGGGAGGAAAATTTTGAGAAGCTCTACATTCAGGTAACTGACGAGCGCAATCGCATGATTGACGAAAAGACTCGTACTTTGCTTTTTAATATCCTTTTGCTGCTGGCAGCGTGCTTGAGTGTCCTGTCCATGATTTTCCCAATCATCTTAAGTCTCAATCAGTTTCTGACCGTGACCATTATTCTGGTTTTGGGACTTTACTATCTCTTGCGTTTTCTCCTGTCTAAGCGTTATTAACAAAAGAGAGTGGGACAGAAATCGGTAATTCGTTAGAATTCGATTTCGTCGTCC
>CAUUZZ010000025.1:0-21518 GCA_963549775.1 Streptococcus sanguinis
TCAAAATCCAGTGTCCGCAAGGACGTGCCGGTTCGACCCCGGCCGCCGGTATAGCTTAAGTTTAGCGAAGTGTTTAGCTTCGTTTTTTTGTCTTTTCTGTAGTATTTACTTGCAAGCTAAGTGGAAGAAGGTTGTACTGTGATTTTGCTTGTAAATTTATACCTAACTCGTGTAATGGTTACGGAAGAATTTTATAATTGAATGCCTTATAAGATCTAGAATTCTAATAAGAGGCGGCTTGGTTTGTTCCTTTTTATTCTCTGATTGTGTTTTTATTTAGGTTTTAAGAATCTAATTGTATGATTAAATATTTTTTGTGAAAAGCATCTTACTTTTACTGAAAATTCTTGACTCTTTTCTTTTTTGTGGTATAATTAACCAGTAAAGCTTTAACTGGTTAAGAGAAGGAGGGAAGAAATGACTCATTTAGCGCAGAAGATCGATCAATTTTTAAATGAAGTTATTTTGAAAGCAGAAAATCAGCATGAGATTCTGATTGGTTCTTGCACGAGTGATGTGCCTTTAACCAATACGCAGGAGCATATTTTGATGCTTTTGTCTGAGGAATCTTTGACAAATTCTGATTTGGCAAAAAAACTGAATGTGAGTCAAGCAGCTGTGACTAAGGCTGTGAAATCTTTGGTTCGGCACGAGATGCTGCAACCTTTTAAAGATAAGAGAGATGCACGGGTTACCTTTTACCGTTTGACTGAGTTAGCTCAGCCGATTGCAAAGGAACATCAGCATCATCACGCACATACTTTGGAGACGTATCAAAAATTGGCAGAGCAGTTTTCTGCTAGTGAACAGGCGACAATTGCGAAGTTTTTGGAAGCCTTGGTGGGAGAGATCGGCAAATGAGATATATCACAGTTGATAATCTTTCCTTTTACTATGACAAGGAGCCGGTGCTGGAGCATATTCATTATTTCTTGGACAGCGGTGAGTTTGTGACCTTGACGGGGGAAAATGGAGCTGCTAAGACAACGCTTATCAAGGCTAGTTTGGGTATTTTGCAGCCTAAGCATGGGGAAGTGAAGATTTCCAAGACCAATGTGCGAGGCAAGAAACTGCGGATTGCTTACCTTCCTCAGCAGATTGCTAGTTTTAATGCTGGTTTTCCTAGTACGGTGTATGAGTTTGTCAAGTCGGGACGTTATCCGCGCAAGGGTTGGTTTCGCCGTTTGAATGAGCATGATGAGGAGCATATCAAGGTAAGTCTGGAGTCGGTTGGAATGTGGGAACATCGGGATAAGCGAATTGGTTCTCTCTCTGGCGGGCAAAAGCAGAGGGCAGTGATTGCTCGGATGTTTGCTTCGGATCCGGATATTTTTGTCCTTGATGAGCCGACAACAGGTATGGATGCAGGCAGCAAGGATGAATTTTACAAGCTCATGCACCATAGTGCTCATCAGCATGGGAAAGCTGTCTTGATGATTACACACGATCCGGAAGAAGTTCGTAAATATGCCGACCGCAACATTCATCTGGTCCGTAATCAGGACTCACCTTGGCGCTGTTTCAATGTGCATGAAAGCGACAATGGTCAGGAGGTGAGCCATGCTTAGTCTATTTTCCTATGATTTTATGCAGCGGGCCTTCTTGGCAGTTATTGCCATGAGCCTCTTCTCACCGATTCTGGGGACCTTCCTGATTTTACGTCGGCAGAGCCTTATGAGTGACACCCTCAGTCACGTTTCATTGGCAGGTGTAGCTTTTGGTTTGGTTCTTGGGCTGTCACCGACTCTCACTACGGTGCTTGTCGTCATTGTCGCTGCGGTCTTTTTAGAGTACCTGCGAACTATCTATAAGAATTTCATGGAAATCGGGACAGCCATTCTCATGTCAACTGGCTTAGCCATTTCCTTGATTGTTATGAGTAAGGGCAAGAGTTCTAGCTCAATGAGTCTGGACCAGTATCTGTTTGGCTCCATTGTGACTATCAGTAGGGAGCAGGTGATTTCTCTTTTTGTCATTGCTGCTGTGGTACTTGCCTTAACCTTCCTCTTCATTCGGCCTATGTACATCTTGACCTTTGATGAGGATACAGCATTTGTGGATGGGCTACCTGTGCGGACTATGTCTATTCTCTTCAATATCGTGACGGGTGTTGCGATTGCCCTCATGATTCCGGCTGCGGGAGCCTTGCTGGTTTCGACCATTATGGTCTTGCCGGCCAGTATTGCCTTGCGGATTGGGAAAAATTTCAAATCGGTCATTTTGCTGGCAAATGCCATTGGTTTCTTTGGTATGATTGCTGGACTTTATATTTCTTACTATGCAGAGACACCAGCTAGTGCCAGCATTACGATTATCTTTGTCAGCTTGTTCTTGCTGGTCAATCTAGTCAAAAAAATTATGAAATAGGAGCAGAAAATGAAAAAAATTAGCTTACTATTAGCAGGCTTACTGAGTATTTTCTTAGTAGCTTGTTCCAATCAAAAAAATGCAGATGGCAAGCTCAATATTGTCACAACTTTTTATCCGGTTTATGAGTTTACTAAGCAGGTCGCTGGAGATGAGGCCAATGTTGAACTTCTAATCGGGGCTGGTACAGAGCCGCATGATTATGAGCCTTCAGCTAAGGCAGTTGCGACTATTCAGGATGCAGATGCCTTTGTCTATGAAAATGAAAATATGGAGACTTGGGTTCCTGAACTGTTAAAAACTTTGAGAAATAAGGAAGAAACGGTTATCAAGGCAACAGGAAATATGCTCTTGCTGCCTGGTGGTGAAGAGGAAGAAGACCACGACCATGGTGAAGAGGGACATCATCATGCCTATGATCCTCATGTCTGGCTATCTCCGAAGCGGGCTATTAAAATGGTGGAGCACATCCGTGATAGCCTGAGCAAGTCTTATCCTGATAAGAAAGCTGCTTTTGAGAAAAATGCAGCGGCTTATATCAAGAAGCTGGAAGCCTTGGACAAGGAATATGAAGATGGTTTGGCTAATGCCAAGCAAAAAAGCTTTGTCACTCAGCACGCAGCCTTTAAGTATCTGGCATTGGACTATGGCTTGAAGCAGGTGCCAATTTCTGGACTTTCACCAGACAGTGAGCCATCCGCTTCGCGCTTGGCGGAATTGACTGAGTATATCAAGAAAAATAAAATCAAGTATATCTACTTTGAAGAGAATGCCTCTCAGGCTCTTGCTTCTACTCTGGCTAAGGAAACAGGGGTAGAACTTGATGTCTTGAATCCGTTGGAAAGCTTGACCGAAGAGCAGACCAAGGATGGAGCGGACTATATTTCTATCATGCAGGCCAATCTAAAGGCTCTCAAGAAGACAACTGACCAAGAGGGAGCAGAGATTGCAGCCGAGAAGGAAGAAGACGATAAGACAGTCCAAAACGGCTACTTTGAAGACAGTGCTGTCAAGGATCGGACCTTGTCTGACTATGCTGGCGAGTGGCAGTCTGTTTACCCTTATCTGAAGGACGGGACCTTGGACCAAGTCTTTGACTACAAGGCTAAGCTGACTGGAAAAATGACTGCAGCTGAATACAAGGACTACTATGACAAGGGCTACAAAACGGATGTTTCCAATATCAATATCACAGACAAGACCATGGAATTTGTGGTAGATGGAAAATCTAAGAAATATACTTATAAATACGTTGGCAAGCACACTCTGACTTACCCTAAGGGAAATCGAGGAGTACGCTTCATGTTTGAAGCGACAGACGAGGATGCTGGGGAGTACAAGTATGTTCAGTTTAGCGATCACAACATTGCACCAACTAAGGCGGCTCATTTCCATATCTTCTATGGTGGCGAAAGCCAGGAAGCACTCTTTGACGAGTTGGAAAACTGGCCAACCTACTATCCAAGTAAGTTGACAGGTCAAGAAATTGCCCAAGAGATGTTGGCGCATTAATATAAATAAAGTAAGAAGACGGGACCATCCTGCCTTCTTTTTTTGTATATCGGTAAATGATGATAAAAATACTTGACAAATTACGATTACAGATGTAAACTAATAAAGAGTTAGATTACAAATGTAAATGATAAGGGAGTGTTAAACAATGGAACAGCAAAATATTAGCCAAGCAGAGTGGCAAGTGATGCGCGTGCTGTGGGCCTATCCACACAGTCGCAGTACAGAGATTATAGCTCGTTTGGAAGCCGATTTTTCCTGGAAACCGGCAACCATCAAGACCCTTTTGAATCGTCTGAAGACAAAAGAATTTATTGCCATGGAAAAAATCGAGGGCAAGTTTTACTACGATGCTCGGATTTTAGAAGCGGACCATCTGGAAAGTACTTGGCAGGCGCTTTTTGACAATATCTGTAATACTAAACACGGAGATCTTTTGATTTCGATGATTGAGAGAAGTCAGTTCAGTCAAGGGGACTTGGAGCGGCTCAGCCAGGTCATTGATAAGAAAAGAGCGTCGGCACCATTGGAAATCAAATGCGACTGCCCACAAGGCCAGTGTCGTTGCGGGCACGGAAAGGAGACACATTGATGAGCGAGAAGAAAGAATACAAGCTCTCAGGTATGACCTGCGCTGCCTGTGCTATGACGGTAGAGATGGTGGTCAAGGACTTAGATACGGTAGAGGATGTCACTGTCAATCTGGCGACAGAACGTCTCAGTTTGCTTCCTAAGGCGGGATTTGATAACCAGCAAGTGCTGGATGCAGTAGCCGAGGCTGGTTATCAGGCGGAAGAAAAAGGAAAAGACCGACCGTCCGATGTGAATGAAGAGGCTGTGGCTAGAGCGCAAGCTTTACGAAGAAAGAAACAAGAGCTATTGATTCTTTTGCTTACGTCTCTGCCCTTACTTTATATCTCTATGGGCAGTATGATTGGTCTTCCCTTGCCTAGTTTCTTGGATCATATGAAGCATCCATTGGTCTTCGTTCTGTCACAACTTCTTTTGACTCTGCCTGCTGTGTGGATTGGGCGCGGCTTCTATCAGAGAGGATTTCGCAATCTTATCAAGCGACATCCCAATATGGATAGTCTGATTGCGGTGGGAACCAGCGCAGCATTTTTTTACAGCCTCTACTCGGTCGGGCAGGTTTTTCTAGGTTATCATGCCTTTGTTCATCAGCTCTATTTTGAGTCGGTTGCAGTGATTATTGCCTTGGTTCTTCTGGGGAAATATCTGGAAAGTTCAGCTAAGGGCAGAACGTCTCAGGCAATTCAGTCTCTGCTTGAGCTAGTGCCTAGTCAGGCGACAGTGATTCGTTATGGAGAGGCTGTGACCATTGATACAGAGGATATCCGAGTTGGAGACATTATCCGTATCAAGCCAGGGGAGCGTATGCCAGTAGATGGCCTTGTGACAGAGGGGCAGACCTTTGTGGATGAGTCCATGATGACTGGAGAAAGTGTCCCGATTGAAAAGAAGGTCGGCGGCACCATTACCAGTGCAACAATCAATCAAAATGGTAGTATTGACTACCAAGCAACTAGGGTGGGTTCGGATACGACCTTAGCTCAGATTGTTAGATTGGTGGAGGAAGCACAGGGTTCTAAGGCGCCGATAGCGGCTTTGGCCGATAAGATTTCACTTTATTTTGTCCCAATCGTGCTAAGCTTGGCTACTTTGTCTGCGCTGGGCTGGTATTTTCTAGCTGGTGAGAGCCTTAGCTTTTCTCTGTCAATCTTTATCGCGGTTCTGGTCATTGCCTGCCCTTGTGCGCTAGGATTAGCCACTCCGACAGCTATTATGGTTGGGACTGGCAAAGGGGCTGAAAATGGAGTTCTGATTAAGTCTGGTCAAGCTTTGGAAGCAGCTTATCAGCTGGATACTATTGTTCTTGATAAGACGGGGACGATTACGGTTGGTAAGCCCAGTCTGACAGATCTGCTGCCCTTGAGCGATTTGAATCGGTTTGATTTGTTGCAGCTATTAGCTAGCGCTGAGCAGCATTCTGAGCACCCTTTGGCTCAGGCTATTTTGGCAGCTGCTGAAGAGGAGGGGCTTGACTTACTGCCTGTCAGTCATTTCGAGGCCATAGTTGGCCGAGGATTGTCAGCTCGGGTTGAGGACAGACAGCTTCTGGTGGGAAATGAGTCTTTGATGAAAGAAAAGCACATTGACAGCAGTGCCTTTCAAGAACAGTTGCTAGAGTTATCCCAAGAAGGGAAGACAGCCATGTTTGTCGCAGTAGATGGACAGCTGGCTGGTATTTTAGCGGTAGCAGATGAGATGAAGTCCAGCAGCCTGAAGGCGGTGCAGGAGCTCCAGTCTATGGGACTAGAAGTCATCATGCTGACAGGAGATCGTGAAGAAACCGCGACAGCTATTGCCCAGAAAGCTGGAATCCAAAAAGTTATCGCAGGTGTATTGCCAGATGGTAAGGCCACTGCTATCAAAGACTTGCAGGAAGCTGGGAAAAAACTGGCTATGGTCGGAGACGGTATCAATGATGCACCAGCTTTGGTTCAGGCAGATGTGGGAATTGCCATCGGTTCAGGCGCAGATGTAGCTATTGAGTCAGCAGATGTAGTGCTCATGCATAGTGATTTGCAGGATGTAGTCAAGGCTATCAAGCTCAGCCAGGCGACCATCCGTAACATCAAGGAAAATCTTTTCTGGGCCTTTGCCTACAATACACTAGGCATCCCGATAGCTATGGGTCTGCTGCATCTTTTCGGCGGTCCCTTGCTCAATCCTATGCTGGCTGGTCTGGCCATGAGCTTAAGCTCAGTGTCAGTTGTGGCCAATGCTCTGCGTCTAGGACGCTTTAAAATGAACTAAATATACGGAGGAATGAATCTATGAAACAAACAATTCAGTTAGAAAATTTATCTTGTCAAAATTGTGTCAAACACGTCACCCAGCACTTCCTATCTATGGAGGGAGTGTCAGATGTGGTGGTAAACCTAGAACAGCAGACATCCCAAGTCACGACTGATAAGCCTTACGGTGCATCTGATTATGAAGCGGCTCTGGCAAAAACAATCTACAGGGTTCTGGATGTGGCAGAAGCTGAGTGAATAAAGTCAGTAGCTTTGCGCTTGCCCAGTTGCTAGAATTCTTCTTGTAAAAAGCGATAAAATAATCTATAATGTTACTAATCACATGATTTATCTTACCGTGAGAAAGAGGAGAAAAATGAAGAAAAAAGCTTTACCTTTTTTACTAGCAGGAGCTGCTTTATTAGCAATGACAGCTTGCTCAAACGGCAGTGCTACGAATCAATCAGAGACGCCTACTAGCAGTACTGGCTCAGTAACAAGTTCTGTGGAGCAGGTATCCAGTCAATCAACTGTGTCAGCATCTTCAGCGGCTAGCAGCACTAGCTCAGAGAGTGCAAGCACAGAAAAAAACAAGGAAAAGAAGGAAGCGATGGACATTTCAGCACTTGCAAATGGCAATTATGCCAGCGTTAAAGGAACCTGGCAGGATGCTTCTGGCAACCAGCTTGTTTTTGATGACAAGGGCTTGGTTTCAAGTGTTTATGAATTGTATGGAGCTTCTCTGACAGACTATGGCACTGCTGCTGGCGGTGTCTACGGCGGAGAAAGCGGAGGTTTTCTGATTGAGTTTCTTCCTAAGGGAGTTAAGGTCGCAGACAAGGAAAACTTTACAGACAACTCCGATGCTGGCCAAGATCGAATCTGGACAGGGGTTGGCCTGAATAGCTTTGACGAGCAAGGCAGTTTCTATTATCGAGTAGATTAAACGAAGCTTGGCTTTTAGTTTTATAGCTTATATATTGACGAGAGCAGAAAAACATCTGCTCTTTTTTTGTAAAGTAAGAAATTTTACCGACAAAAAAGCCTGCCTAAATTAGGCAGGTTTTATAGCTTTTAGTTGAATTAGGACTCACTATGAGGCGTTATAAACTGATCCATAGGGGTTGAAATTACATTTAGGAACAATTTGGCGAAATCTTCTGCAGGCATAGGGTCTTCTTTGATGATCCAAATCTCAATGAGGGAGTTAATCCATCTAACAACAATTTCCGTAGCCATTTCTTTTGGAATTTCCAATTTTTTAGAGTCAATGTCTAAATTTTGCACGACCCACTGAGTGAAGAAGGTAGATAGATAGTCACTCCAGAAAGGATCGATAGCTGTAGTGTAGAGCACCTTCATCCATTTCCTATGTTCATAAAGGGTAGGAATCATATGTTGGGCGAAGAAGCAGAACGGATTTTCTCCACTTCCTTCTTCGTAGCTTTCATACAGGGGCAAAAACGGAGTCATAATTGTCTGGCGGATGTATTGAATAATGTCTTCAACATTACTAAAATGCTTTTTATAGATAGCCTGGCGCGATAGACCGGCTTGTTTTGCAATCTCTGAAAAAGTAAAATAAGACTTTTCAGGATTTTGCTCTGCCAGCTCAATTAAGGCATTGACGACTTTGTCTCGAGTATCTTGGGGCATAAGTACCTTCCTTCTTTTTTATTCAGTTCTTGCTGGTTTGTCTAAAAATAGAGCAAATTCCAACAAAATAGTTTACCGCTTGTCAACTAAAATGATAACACTTTATAGAGGAAATGTCCAATTATTTTTAAAATTTAATATAAAAATATTAAAAAACCAGTCTTCCCTTACAAGGACCGGTTCTGTCATTTCTCTGTTTTTCTTCTGGTTGGTTATGCGATAACAATTTTGTTTGAAGAACCAGCTGGACTATCATAGGCAGCAAAGCTGGTTAGGGGTGAAGATACAAGGTTGAGAAATGTCTTAGAAAACTGCTTGCAAGGAACGGGGTCATCCTGAGTGATCCAATTCTCGATAAGAGAACTAATCCAGCCGGCCAGCAGTTGATTGGCCAGGTCTTCAGGAATACCTAATTTTTGGTGGTCCAGATTTAGATTCTGCTCGATCCAGTCCTTGTAACTGGCAGTAATAAAATCGCTCCACAGGGGATCGACAGAACTAGTATATAATATTTTAATGCGTTGGCGTTGCTCATAAATAGCGGGAAGAATCGTTTGAGCCAAAAAGGCGAAAGGATCTAAGCCCGCTTCAGAATTGTTGCTATTCCAGTTGGGAGCAAAGGCTTGCTTTACCATATCTTGGCGAATGTATTCGATAATTTCAGTAGTGTTATTAAAGTGTCGTTTGTAAATGGCCTGTCTTGACAAGCCGGCTTCTTTAGCGATTTCTGTAAAGGTAAAACGCAGCCTGTCTGGCTGTTTATCTGCTAATTCAAAAAATGCATCCAAAATCCTATCTCGTGTATTAAGAGCCATAATTTTATCCCTCCTATACCATTTTACTTTTTCTGTCTGAAATAAGCTAGAAAATAGCCCAAAATTTTTACTAAAAAAGTTTACACATTGTTAAATGGAAAAAATTTCAGTTTTATTTCTGGACATGTTGTCTATTTAAAAATAGACAATCTCAAAAAAATGTACATATACTAAGCCAGCAATTGTTTCACTTTAACAAGTTGATATGTTAAAATGATAAAAAGAAAATCTTATCAGAAGTCAAATAGAAAGTGTAGTTTAAAAATTACCAAATCTGAAAGATTTATGGGAGGTTTGACTGGACTTTTTATTCAGGATTAATGATTAGGATAATAAAATATGTTCAGAGGAGAAAAAAATGAAAAGAACAGAAAAAGTTTTGCGATATTCTATTCGGAAGTCTGTTTTAGGTGTTGGGTCAGTCCTTATTTGTGCTCTGTTTTTGGGTCACAGTTTGGTGGCGGCGGATGAGGAGCAACCAGTGGCAAATGCAGTAGAGAACCCAGTTGCTACATCGCCAGTAAATCAGGATTTGACAACTGTCAGGGAGGCAGCTAATGCCGAATTAGACTCGTTTCTGGCTGAGAAAGTGGCAGACCTTGGGAATAATCCAAATTTGTCAGATGAGGAGCTTGCAGCAGCTAAGGAAGAAGTCAATCAAACATCTGCAAAGGCTCAGAATGAAATTGCTGCGGCTGAGGATAAAGAGAGGATTGATCAGGCTAAGGAGGGTGGATTGGCAGACATTGGCTCTATCAATCCAGTTGGCAAAGATTTGCTTCTAGATGAAATCCAAAATGGAAAAGCAGAGTTTGACAAACTTGTAGATAGTAGCGATTTACTGCCTGAGGAGCAAAAGAAAAGCTTCCAGGAGTCTGCTAGGACAAAGGCTGCAGAAGCAGAGGATGCAATTCAGAAATTAGATGTCAATGCAGCAACAGCGGAGCAAGCGGAAGTGATTCAAGAGCAAGCAGTAGCCGAGGAAGATAAGTTTTTCAAATTTATAGCAAGTTCAACTGTAGATTTCACCCTGGCAGCTAAGTTAGCTGACTTGGAAGCAAATCCTAATCTTTCAGAAGCAGAAAAGAAAGCAGTTAGAGGTGAGATAGAGCAGGTGGTAGAAGCAGCCAAGAAGGCTATTGAAGGAGCGGATTCTCAGGAAGTCTATGATCGGGCAAAAGAAACAGCCATAGCCCACTTAGCCAAGATTCAACCTATTGGAAAAGAGCAGTTTTTAAAAGAAATTCAGGAAGAAAGAACAGCCGCTATTGAGGCTGTTGAGAAGAGTCAAAGTCTTTCTGCTGAGGAAAAAAATGCAGCTAAAAAGAAAATTGAAGATGCAGCAGCCATAGCTCAAACAGCAATTGCAGCTTATAATGCTTGGGCTGAAAGTCCTGATGATGCTGAAAAAATTCAAGAGCAAGTAGCTGCAGAGAAGCAAAGTTTGTTAAAAGTTACGACTGGACTGAAACTAGATCTTGCTCTGTCTGATAAGCTAGCAGACTTACGGAATAACCCGAATCTGTCAGAGGCAGAACAGGCTGCGGCTAAAGCTGAAGCGGAAGCAACTCTAGCCGACGCGAAAACTGCGCTTGGAAAGGCTGATACCGAAGAGGAACTGGAGAGAATTGAGGCAGCTGGAATGGCTAGCTTGGACACGATTCATCCAGTTGGCAAAGATTTGGTTTTAGATGAGCTTGAAGAAGAAGCTGACAAACAGCTTGAAGCAATTGAACATTATCAAACACTTTCAGAACTCGATAAAAAGCAAGCTAAAGAAAAGATTCGAGCAGTATTAAAGGCGGTGACAGATGCGATTGCTCAGCTAGATGATAGTGTAGACAGTGCAGAAAAAGCAGAAAAGCTGCAAGAGCAGATTGTTGCTGAGCAGACAAAAGCTCTTGCAACTCTCGAAGCGATTGTCAAGAATGCTGCCAAAGCTGAGATGACTTCTTCTATTCCAAGTGATTCACCAAAGAAAGCAACACAGGAATTTAGTGGAGGGGTCAGCGACTCTGAACCAACAACGGCAACGGCGTCGGAATATGATTTCTCTGTCCATGAGGTTGGAACTCATCCTGACACAGCTCCTCAGTCTTCTGTACAACCGGAATTTAGCGGAGGGGTCAGCGACTCTGAGCCGACAACAGCGATAGCGTCAGAGTATGATTTGTCTAACCATGAAATTGGAACTCATCCTGACACAGCTCCACAGGCGTCTGTACAACCAGAATTTAGTGGAAATGTTAATGATTCAGAAGCAGCAACAGAAACTCGGCCTGAATTTACTGGCGGTGTCAATGATTCTGAACCAACTATGACAGAACATAAAACCTATGATGCTGGCGGTCAGCCATTAGTCAGGAGTGCGCATCCAGACAGCGCTCCTCAAATGTCGGCTCTTCCAGAATTTACCGGTGGTGTCAATGCCACTGACGCGGCTGTGGCTGAAGCTTTACCTGCTTACCAAGTGACGACCAGTGTTTTGTCAACAGTTGATGGTTCCAAATCAGTACAAGAGCAGCCTTCATCAGCTACTATCACTCAGCTAGTTCAGCCTAAAAACAAGGAAAGTAAGAGTGATGTGTCAGTCTTGCCGCATACGGGGCAAGCTTCTAATGCTCTTCTCACAGTTACAGGAGTTATCAGCATTTTAAGCGCAGCTGGATTGTCACTCCGTAGTAGAAAAAAAGAAGAATAAATTTTAAAGAGGCCTAGTGGCCTCTTTTTGATGGAGAAAATTTTTTAAAAATTATGCAAACGTTTTACTAAAAGTGCTTGAAAAAGTAAAAAAAAAACGATATAATGGACAATGTGAAAGCGCTTTGCAAACGAGAGCTTAAAAGAAAATATTTTTAATCAAAAGAAGGGGCTTATTATGGTCGAATTAAATCTGAAAAATATCTATAAAAAATATCCCAACAGCGACCACTACTCAGTGGAAGACTTTAATCTAGATATCAAGGACAAGGAATTTATCGTATTTGTTGGTCCGTCTGGTTGCGGAAAATCAACTACGCTGCGTATGATTGCAGGCTTGGAGGATATTACAGAAGGAACTGCCTCTATTGACGGTACAGTGGTCAATGATGTGGCGCCAAAAGACCGTGATATTGCTATGGTCTTCCAGAACTATGCCCTTTATCCACACATGACTGTCTATGATAACATGGCCTTTGGTCTCAAGCTGCGCAAGTACAGCAAGGAAGATATTGACAAACGTGTCAACGAAGCAGCAGAAATCCTAGGCTTGAAGGAATTCTTGCAGCGCAAGCCAGCTGATTTGTCTGGTGGTCAGCGTCAGCGGGTAGCTATGGGACGCGCTATCGTTCGTGATGCAAAGGTTTTCCTTATGGATGAGCCTCTGTCTAACTTGGATGCTAAGCTGCGTGTTTCTATGCGTGCTGAAATCGCTAAAATTCACCGTCGTATCGGAGCAACAACTATCTACGTAACGCACGACCAAACAGAAGCTATGACCTTGGCGGATCGTATCGTTATCATGTCAGCGACCAAGAATCCTGCTGGAACTGGAACGATTGGACGAGTGGAACAGATTGGTACTCCGCAGGAAGTCTACAACAACCCAGTTAATAAGTTCGTTGCCGGCTTCATTGGCAGCCCAGCTATGAACTTCATCCCAGTTAAGCTTGAAGGGAATGAGATTGTAGCAGAAGGTTTGCGCTTGACAGTTCCAGAAGGAGCTCTCAAGGTTCTGCGGGAGAAAGGTTACGAGGGCAAGGAGCTGATCTTCGGTATTCGTCCAGAGGATGTTAATGCAGAAGCTGCTTTCTTGGAAACTTTCCCGAATTCAGTTGTGCATGCTAAGATTTCTGTTTCAGAATTGTTGGGAGCAGAGTCTCATCTCTACTGCCAAGTGGGTTCTAGTGAGTTTGTAGCGCGTGTGGATTCACGGGATTACCTAGAAACTGGTGCAGGTATTGACCTAGGCTTTGACCTCAATAAAGCGCACTTCTTTGATCCAGAGACAGAGAAGACAGTCTATTAATCAGTTGATAAACAAAGAACGCAGACAAGCTTGTCTGCGTTTTTAAAATGGCTGCTTACTGAAAGGTGTTCAGATTTTTTCTTGTTTTAGTTTTCCGATAAGAATCTCGGCTGAAATGGTGGCATGTGTAAGCTGCTCCCAATTGATTAGATTTTTTTCAACATGAAAGAGTAAAGGAGTCATCTGCAGCAGGGCAGTTTTCTCTTCAGAATGCAGATCATGGGTTGATTCTACGGTCTTTCTAGATAGGATAGTAAAGTGTTTCTGGAAATGCTGGATGATATGTTGATTAGAATAATCTTTCTTGTCCAGATATTGAGCAGCTTTTTGACGAATTTCTTTCAGATGATTTTCTGTTGGGATGACTTTAATGATGAGCCCCTTTTTTTTCAATACTCGCTGAAATTCATGGTAATTAGCTGGTGAGAAGATGTCCAGCAAGACATCCATGCTTTGATCCTGAACGGGCAAGTGTGCCAAATCACCTACGAACCATTTTACAGCAAAGCTCTGATCACTTTTTGCAGCTAACTGGATAGAATCTTTGGATAAATCAAAAGCGTAAATCTCTTTGTTGGGAAATACTTCCTGAATTTTTCGAGCATAATATCCCTCTCCGCAAGCGACGTCTAGAATGGTCTGTTCTTCAGGAAGAGCCTGCAGCAGATCCAGCAACTCGTCTAGGATATGCTGATAAAAGCCGGCTTCCAAGATGACTTGCCTATTTTGAAAATTCGTTTTGTCATAGTCTTTAGCTTGTTTGGCCTGGGGAGCTAGATTGACATAACCGAATTTGGCGATGTCGTAGGAATGGCGATTGGCGCACTTGAGGCTGTTTTCTTCCATAGCTAAGCTTTGCTGGCAGAGTGGACAGGCCAGGGCTGGAGCTTGGGCAAAGCGGGCGAGTCTTGGTTTCATTAGAACTCTCTTTCTATTTCTTATAGCAAAGACATAGAAAAATCCGATTCAGATAATCGGATTTTTATCTTTAGTAGGTCAGGACAAAGTATTTCTTCTTACCGCGGCGGATAACTGTCAGCTCGTCTTCCAGTTTATCTGAGGCGTTGAGGACATAGTCTAAATCTTGGATGCGCTCACCATTGAGATAGATAGCGCCGTTTTGGACGTCCTCGCGAGCTTGCCGTTTTGAGTTTACCACGCCGGCTGTCACAAGCAGTTCTACAATATTGAGGTTGTCTTCTGCTTGGACCTGATAGTTAGGCACACCGCGCAAACCTTGTTTGAGTTCCTTGATGGACAAATTTTTGATATTTCCAGCAAAGAGCTGCTCAGTGATATTGAGGGCTTCCTGGTACGCTTCTTGACCGTGAACCAGACTGACCACTTCGCGGGCTAGGACTTTCTGCGCCAAGCGTTCATGTGGTGCCGCTTCAAACTGCTGGCGAATCTCTTCAATCTCATCCAAGGACAGGAAGGTGAAAATTTTCAGGAAGCGGATAGCGTCTGCGTCCATGACATTCATCCAGAATTGATACATTTCGTAAGGAGAAGTCTTGTCAGGATTGAGCCAGACAGCATTGCCTTCTGACTTGCCGAATTTTTTGCCAGTAGCGTCGGTAATGAGCGGAACGGTTATCACATGGCCAGTCTTGTCAGCTTTGCGGCGCAGGAGTTCTGTACCTGCTGTCATATTGCCCCACTGGTCAGAACCACCGATTTGCAGGGTTACGTCGTGGTTTTGATTGAGGATGTAGAAGTCATATCCTTGCATGATCTGGTAGGCGAATTCTGTATAGGAAATCCCTGTCTCAATCCGGCTCTTGACAGAATCTTTGCTCATCATGTAGTTGACAGTGAAGTATTTGCCGACATCGCGTAGGAAGTCGATAAAGCTGATGCTGCTGAACCAGTCATAATTATTGACCATTTCGGCCTTATTATCACCCTTGTCAAAGTCCAGAAAACGAGAAAGCTGATCTTGGATAGATTTCACCCAGCCTTCTACGGTTTCCTTGGTTTGGAGACTGCGCTCTGCATCCTTAAAAGATGGGTCGCCAATCAACCCAGTTGCTCCTCCGACCAGAGCGTAAGGTTTATGGCCAGCTAGTTGCAGGCGGCGGCAGGTCAGAATGGCTACCAAGTGGCCTAGGTGCAGGCTGTCAGCGGTTGGGTCGTATCCGCTATAATAAGAGACTTGTCCTTCTTCTAAGGCCTTGCGTAAAGCTGCTTCATCAGTGGTTTGGAATACCAAGCCACGTTCTTTTAGCTCATCAAAAATGTGCATCATGTCTCTCCTATTCTAAAAGCCAAGAAGTTGGCTTATCTATATTTTAAATTTATGTTACTCTATTGTATCATAAAGCTTTTAAATAGCAATGTTTCCTTGAAATAAATCATAGATATTTGGTATAATGGTAGGATAACAAGGAGAATCAAACTTGGAACAATTAATAGAGAAATTAAAAGAGTTCTGGGGAAAAGCCCAGCAGTTTATCAAAAAAATACATCTTCCAGAATGGAGCAAGAAGATCGCTAGTGGCAACAATGGCTGGTCTATCGGTGATGTTTTTGCTGTTTTCTTGCGGACTTTTAAACTTCTGATGAATATGGCTTTTGTGTTTATCTTCTTCGGTGCCGTAATCGGTGCTGGGATTGGGATAGGCTATGCAGCTAGTCTTTTCAGTAAGGTTGAAGTGCCCAAGCAGGAAGAGTTGGTCAAGCAGGTGAATAATATCTCTGGTATTTCTAAGCTTACCTATGCTGATGGCAGCTTGATTGCAGAAGTGGACAATGATTTGCTCCGCATCCCAGTTAAGAGCGACGCTATCTCTGAAAATGTAAAAAAAGCTGTTATCGCTACAGAGGATGAGAATTTTGAAACGCATAAGGGAGTCGTTCCCAAGGCTGTGCTTCGGGCTACGCTGGGTTCAGTTGTTGGAGTTGGCTCGTCTAGCGGGGGGTCAACCATTACCCAGCAGTTAATCAAGCAGCAGGTGGTGGGCGATGCGCCGACCTTCAAGCGGAAAGCAGCGGAGATTGTTGATGCGCTGGCTTTGGAACGCTACATGTCCAAGGATGATATTTTGACGACCTACTTGAACGTTTCGCCTTTCGGACGCAACAATAAGGGGCAGAATATCGCCGGTGTGGAAGAAGCTGCTCAAGGGATTTTTGGTGTTTCTGCTAAGGATTTGACAGTGCCCCAGTCTGCTTTTATTGCCGGCTTGCCACAGAGTCCAATTGTTTATTCGCCTTATGCTGCGGATGGCAGTCTCAAGAGTGCAGGGGATATGGCTCTGGGCTTGGAACGTGCCAAAGATGTGCTCTATAATATGTATCGGACGGGCCATCTAAGCGAAAAAGAGTACAAGGAGTACAAGGACTACGACCTGACCAAGGATTTCAAGCCATCTGAAAGCTCGGAAAAATCTTCACATGGCTACCTTTATTACACAGCGGTCGAAGAAGCCCAGCAGACCATGTACGAGTACTTGATTCAGCGGGACAATGTTTCTCAGCAAGAGCTGAAAAACAATGACACTGTCAAGGCATACAAAGAATTGGCTGCTAAAGAACTGAGTGATGGCGGCTATACTGTCACCACCACGATTAACAAGAACATCCACACCGCTATGCAAAATGCAGTAGCCAACTATGGCGGTGTCTTGGATGACGGAACTGGTGCAGTTGAAGTGGGAAATGTCCTCTTGGATAATAAAACCGGTGCTGTGATTGGCTTTGTCGGAGGCAGAGATTATGCTTCCAATCAGAACAATCATGCCTTTGATACAGAGCGCTCGCCGGGTTCGACTATTAAGCCAATTCTGGCTTATGGGATTGCTATTGACCAAGGTCTGATGGGCAGCGCCAGCGTTCTTTCTAACTATCCGACTAACTTTTCAAGCGGTGACCCGATTATGCACGTGGATAGCCGTGGTACAGCCATGATGGACCTGCAAGAAGCTCTCAATACTTCTTGGAATATCCCTGCTTATTGGACTTACCGCGGATTACGCGAAAAAGGTGTCAATGTCCGTGGCTATATGGAAAAAATGGGCTATTACATTGATGACTACAGCATTGAGAGTCTCCCAATGGGCGGGGGAATTGAAGTATCTGTAGCTCAGCATACCAATGGTTTCCAAACCTTGGCCAATAATGGAACCTACCAGAAAAAATACATGGTTGAAAAAATCACAGACCGAGATGGCAAGATGATTTACCAGCATAAGGCCAATCCTGTTCAGATTTACAGTCCAGCAGCAGCTACGATTATGCAGGAGCTCATGCGGGGAGTTATCAATTCTGGGGCTACTACGACCTACAAATCCAGAATCAGTCAGGTCAATGGAACCTTGGCTGGAGCCGATTGGATTGGTAAGACTGGAACGACCAACACCAACGGTGATATGTGGCTGATGCTTTCTACTCCAAAGATGACTTTGGGAGGCTGGATTGGCCATGATGATAATAGCTCTATGGCAGCGTTGACTGGTTATAATAATAATGCCTCCTACATGGCCTATATGGTAGATGCCATCTATCAGGCAGATCCGAATGCCTGGGGTGTTGGTGATAAGTTCACTCTTGATCCGAGTGTGATTAAGTCTGATGTACTCAAGTCCACAGGGGAAAAGCCAGGTACAGTAACGGTAAATGGCCGTTCTGTTAATCTCAGTGGTCCGACAGTGCCTAGCTATTGGGCCAAAAACGGTGCTCCGACCACGACCTACCGCTTTGGTATCGGGGCATCAGATGCGGATTATCAGAAGGCTTGGTCAGCTATACTGGGCGGTTCCACCTCTAATTCTAATTCCAACTCCAATTCTAACAATAATCGGCAGGGGAATTAGCGCATCAAGAACAGTTTTAACTTTTCAGAAAGCGGATGAAATTCTTGCAATTTCTAGCTAAATAAGGTATAATGATAGCAATAATTTGTCGTGTGCTTTATTTGAAATATTGTCCAAATAGAAGCTTACAGCAGTTAAATCAAACTTGAATAAGTCAGATTTAGCTGCTCTTTTTGTGCCTATTTTTAGGAAAAATGGATTATGTAACCATAATTTAATTTTTCTGAAAATTAAACAAAAGGGACTGATTGTGGCTGTTTTGCAGCATTGTAAATGACAGAGGATTTTTCTCTGAAAACATTTCACAGAACTCGCCCTCAAAGCGTTGAGAAAAAGATACCTTTCTTCTCGCTTTATCAAGGGCTCAGTATCTTATCATAAAGGAGTAAAAACTTGGCAGGACATGACGTTCAATACGGGAAACATCGTACCCGTCGTAGTTTTTCAAGAATCAAAGAAGTTCTTGACTTACCAAATTTGATTGAAATTCAAACTGATTCATTCAAAGATTTCCTAGACCATGGTCTGAAGGAAGTGTTTGAAGATGTATTGCCAATTTCAAACTTCACAGACACAATGGAGTTGGAATTTGTTGGCTATGAAATCAAGGAACCAAAATACACGCTCGAAGAAGCTCGTATCCACGATGCTAGCTACTCAGCACCAATTTTTGTAACCTTCCGCTTGATCAATAAAGAAACAGGCGAAATCAAGACCCAAGAAGTCTTCTTTGGTGATTTCCCAATCATGACCGAAATGGGTACTTTCATCATCAATGGTGGTGAACGTATTATCGTTTCTCAGTTGGTCCGCTCACCAGGTGTTTACTTTAATGACAAAGTAGACAAGAACGGTAAAGTGGGTTACGGCTCAACTGTTATCCCTAACCGTGGAGCTTGGTTGGAACTTGAAAGCGACTCAAAAGACATCGCCTACACTCGTATCGACCGTACTCGTAAGATTCCATTTACGACATTGGTTCGTGCACTTGGTTTCTCAGGTGATGATGAAATCTTTGATATCTTTGGTGATAGCGAATTGGTTCGCAACACTGTTGAAAAAGATATCCACAAGAATCCAATGGACTCTCGTACAGACGAAGCCTTGAAAGAAATTTACGAACGCCTTCGTCCAGGTGAGCCTAAGACTGCTGAAAGCTCACGTAGCTTGCTTGTGGCACGTTTCTTCGACCCACGCCGCTACGATTTGGCAGCAGTTGGTCGTTACAAGATCAATAAAAAAATCAATGTTAAAACACGCTTGCTTAACCAAACCATCGCTGAGCCATTGGTAGACCCTGAAACGGGAGAAATCTTGGTAGAAGCTGGTACCGTTATGACTCGTAGTGTGATTGAAAGTATCGAGCACCACTTGGATGGCGACTTGAACAAGATCGTTTATATTCCAAACGATGCAGCTGTTCTGACAGAACCGGTTGTCCTTCAAAAATTCAAGGTTGTTGCGCCAACGGATCCAGACCGTGTTGTAACCATCATCGGAAATGCCAATCCAGACGACAAGGTTCGTGTTGTAACTCCTGCGGATATCCTTGCAGAGATGAGCTACTTCCTCAACTTGGCGGAAGGTATCGGACGTGTGGATGATATCGACCACCTTGGGAACCGTCGTATCCGTGCAGTTGGTGAATTGCTTGCCAACCAAGTACGTCTTGGACTTTCTCGTATGGAACGTAATGTCCGTGAACGCATGTCTGTTCAGGACAATGAAGTTTTAACACCACAACAAATTATCAATATCCGTCCTGTAACAGCTGCGGTTAAAGAATTCTTTGGTTCATCACAGTTGTCACAGTTCATGGACCAACACAACCCGCTTTCTGAGTTGTCTAACAAACGCCGTTTGTCAGCCTTGGGGCCTGGTGGTTTGACTCGTGACCGTGCTGGATATGAAGTCCGTGACGTGCACTACACTCACTATGGTCGTATGTGTCCAATCGAAACACCTGAAGGACCAAACATCGGTTTGATCAACAACTTGTCTTCATACGGACACCTCAACAAGTATGGTTTCATTCAAACACCATACCGTAAGGTTGACCGTGCAACTGGTAAAGTTACCAACGAAATTGTTTGGTTGACTGCCGATGAAGAAGATGAATACACAGTAGCTCAGGCTAACTCTAAATTGAACGCAGATGGAACTTTTGCTGAAAAAGTTGTCATGGGACGTCACCAAGGGGTTAACCAAGAATATCCAGCATCAAGCGTTGACTATATGGACGTTTCTCCTAAACAGGTAGTTGCCGTTGCGACAGCATGTATTCCTTTCTTGGAAAACGATGACTCCAACCGAGCCCTCATGGGTGCCAACATGCAACGTCAGGCTGTGCCATTGATTAATCCAAAAGCACCTTACGTTGGTACTGGTATGGAATACCAAGCAGCTCATGATTCTGGAGCGGCTGTTATTGCTCAGTATGGAGGTAAAGTTACTTACGCAGATGCTGACAAGGTAGAAGTTCGTCGTGAAGATGGTTCACTAGATGTTTACCACATCCAAAAATTCCGTCGTTCAAACTCAGGTACTGCCTACAACCAACGCACTCTCGTTAAAGTTGGCGATGTTGTTGAAAAAGGCGATTTTATCGCTGACGGACCTTCTATGGAAAAAGGGGAAATGGCGCTTGGACAAAACCCAATCGTTGCCTACATGACTTGGGAAGGTTACAACTTCGAGGATGCCGTTATCATGAGCGAACGCTTGGTCAAAGACGATGTTTACACATCTGTTCACCTCGAAGAATACGAATCAGAAACGCGCGATACAAAGCTTGGGCCTGAAGAAATTACTCGTGAAATTCCAAACGTTGGTGAAGATGCCCTTAAAGACCTTGACGAAATGGGTATCATCCGTATCGGTGCTGAGGTTAAAGAAGGGGATATCCTTGTAGGTAAAGTAACACCTAAGGGTGAAAAAGACCTTTCTGCTGAAGAACGTCTCTTGCACGCTATCTTCGGTGACAAATCTCGTGAAGTTCGTGATACTTCCCTTCGTGTACCACACGGTGCCGATGGTGTCGTTCGTGATGTTAAAATCTTTACACGTGCAAATGGTGATGAATTGCAATCTGGTGTCAACATGCTGGTTCGTGTCTACATCGCTCAAAAACGTAAGATCAAGGTCGGAGATAAGATGGCCGGACGTCACGGAAACAAAGGGGTTGTCTCTCGTATCGTTCCTGTAGAAGACATGCCTTACCTTCCAGACGGAACTCCAGTCGATATCATGTTGAACCCTCTTGGGGTACCATCACGTATGAATATCGGTCAGGTTATGGAACTCCACCTTGGTATGGCAGCCCGTACTCTTGGTATCCACATCGCAACACCAGTCTTTGACGGAGCAAGTTCTGAAGACCTTTGGGACACTGTTAAAGAAGCAGGTATGGATAGCGATGCTAAGACAATCCTTTACGATGGACGTACAGGTGAGCCTTTTGACAACCGTGTATCAGTTGGTGTCATGTACATGATCAAACTCCACCACATGGTTGATGATAAATTGC
>CAUUZZ010000026.1:0-21414 GCA_963549775.1 Streptococcus sanguinis
CAGGTTCAATCGAACTTCCAGCAGGTACTGAAATGGTAATGCCTGGTGATAACGTAACAATCGACGTTGAGTTGATCCACCCAATCGCCGTTGAACAAGGTACTACTTTCTCTATCCGTGAAGGTGGACGTACCGTTGGTTCAGGTATGGTTACAGAAATCGAAGCTTAATTCGATTCCGTTCCCAGATAACAATTATAGTCAGACACTAAACCCCGTGAAAACGGGGTTTTTTAGTATGTATTGTAATTGTTTTCAAAAATAAGGAAGAATAGAAGGCGGCCAGTAATCTCCAGAGTAGATAGCTCGATTTTGCAGAAGCACCTTGAAGATGATTTAGGAGACGGGAAGGGAAGAAGTATAGATATAAGCTTGATAGAAGTTTTGCCCTTTTTGGTTAGGTTGGGGAAGAAAGTATCATTTAAAACAGAGATTCTTTCAGGAAGGATTTTCACTTTTCACTGAAAGTATAGTATAATAAGAAATAGAATACATTTGGAGAAGAAAAATGCCCTCAAAATCAGGATTATCACCTTATTCTAAAAATAATGATGGTAATAAAGAAATAGAAAAAATAATCTCAAAAAAAGGACTGAAAAATAACTATATATGGAACATGTTGGGGACAGTCTCATCCTCATTGATATCAGTCGTCTTGCTTCTACTAGCTTCTAGATTTCTAGATTCAAGAGATTCTGATATTTTTAGTATTGCTTATGCTCTTGCTCAGCAGTTCTTTGTTCTAGGTTATTTTCAAGTTAGAAATCTGCAATCTACGGATGTAAAAGAAAGATACCAATTTGCTTCTTATCATAACACGAGACTTTTTACGGTCTTTTTGATGATTTTAACATCGTTTATCTATACTCTATGGCAAGGGTATGATGTTTACAAATCTAGTATTATTTTATTGCTTGTTTTTTATCGGGCTATAGATGCATATTCAGATGTTTTTCAAGGATTATTTCAGCAAAAAAACAGATCAGACTTAGCTGGAAAGGTGCAATTCTATAGGAGCTGGATTTGCATGTTAATATTTGCAATAGTCCTGTTACTTACAAAATCATTGATGGTAGCTAGTATTGTTATTTGCTGTGCGAATTTCATTCTGACCTTCCCCTTAGATTTCAGAAACTGTAGATTACATTTTTCTCAGGAAAAGTTTTTTCCTAAGCTCCATGATGACAGAAAAAATGTGTATTCTATTTTGAAAAATAGTTTTCCCTTGTTTTTAAATGGATTTTTGATAACGTATATCTATAACGAGCCAAAAATTGATATTGATTACCTTTTGACAAATGGCTATTTTTCATCTGGGGTTCAAAGAGACTTTAATGTTCTATTCATGCCTGTCTTTGTCCTATCCCTTTTGTTCTTCGTCCTGAGACCGTTGACTACACAGCTTTCTATTTATTGGAATGAGAAGAAATTTACACTATTTTTCAAACAGGTCAATACCCTATATCTAGTAATGACTGTTTTAGGAGTTGTTATTATTGTTTTGGGTTATCTGATTGGTACAGAAGTGCTTGGTGCTGTTTATGGTATCCGATTACAGGAGTATAAGCTTCCTTTCACTATACTACTTATAGGTGGCATTTTGAATGTTTTTGCTCTAGTAGTCGATATCATTATGACCATCTTTAGAAAACAGCATTATCTGATGATAGCCTATTTATTGACATTTGCTGTTTCAAAATTTATTACGTTGCCATTTATCCGCGACCAAAAATTGCTCGGAGCTGCTAATTCCTTTTTAATCTCCATGTGCGTCTTTTATGCAACAAGTCTGATTATTTATGGCGTTGTTAAAAATCAGGAAAAAAGAAAGAAGTAGGATTCTATGAATATCTTATTTACATTAAATGATGCGTTTGTACCTCAAGTTGCAACCTGTATGTGTTCTATATTTGAGAATAATAAATCTGCTGAGAATATTACAGTATATTTAATTGGCGAGAGGATAAGCCAAGAGAATCAAAATAAATTAAAAGGATTCGCTAAAAGTTACGATAGAAAAGTTTGTATTATTTCTATAAATAATATTGCAGACTATATTGACTTTGATTTTGATACAAACGGTTGGTCTTCAATTATTTTGGCACGTCTTTTTTTAGATAAGCTTCTTCCGCAAGAAGTTGATAGGATCTTATATCTCGATGGAGATACACTAGTTCTAGAAGATTTAGGTTCATTGTTTTATAGCGATTTAGGAGATAAGGTAATAGGTATGTGTCCCGAACCAACTGTGGATAAGTCAAGAAAGGAATTTCTAGCTTTGAAAGAGTACCCCTATCATAATTCGGGTGTCCTATTGATCGATCTAAAAAAATGGCGTAGGGAAGAGATTGGTAAAAAGGTCATAGAATTTTATCAGTTTCATGAAGGAAAGTTATTCGCACCAGACCAAGATGCCTTAAATGGAGCCTTGAAAGAGCAAATTTTTACCTTGCCAATTTCCTTTAATTATTTTAATATTTATGATGTCTATCCTTATAAAACGTTGAGTGGATTAAGTAAGCCAACTAAGTTTATATCACAGGAAGATTTTAATCATTTTCGGAAAGCACCTACAATTATTCACTATCTTGGTGAAGAGAGACCTTGGCGGAAGGGGAATACACATAGGTTTAAAAAGGAGTACCTCTATTATCTCCACAAAACTCCATGGAAGGATACACCAATGGAAGAAGGTTGGCAGCTGTATTTTGTTTGTTTTAGAATTTTTAATATTGTTATGAAGCCTTTTCCAATGCTAAGATATAAGATTATCAATTCCCTAATCCCGAGCTTTATGAAATATAGAAAAAAACAGTTGCAGAAAAACAAAAAATAATGTGATGACATGTTATAGAAAGAATAGATTAAATTAATGAAAGTTTTAATGATAATTCCTGCTTATAATGAGGAAGAAAGTATTTTAAATACGGTTATGAGCATTGTAGAATATCGGAAGAAAGTTGATTTTGACTTAGACTACGTAGTTATCAATGATGGGTCAGTTGACAGAACTAAGGAGATTTTGGACAGCCATCATCTGAATGCTATTCATTTGGTTATGAATTTAGGGATTGGCGGAGCTGTTCAGACGGGCTATAAGTATGCTCTTGAGAAGGATTATGATGTGGCCGTACAGTTTGATGGAGATGGTCAGCATGATATTGAGTCGCTGGATGCTTTGCTGGAGCCTATTCGTCGTCAGCAGGCGGATTTGGTTGTTGGTTCTCGTTTTATCGGTGACAAGTCTTCGGAGTTTCAGACGACTTTTATGCGTCGATTTGGCATTACCATTATTTCAGTTTTTATTAAATTAACAACTGGTACAAGGATTTTGGATACCACATCAGGCTATCGTTTGGCTAATCGAGACATTATTCAACAATTCGCTGCGCGCTATCCTATCAAGTACCCTGAGCCAGAATCAATCGTCCATATCTTGAAGCGGAAATATAAAGTGGTGGAAGCACCAGCCAATATGTTTGAACGTGCAGGAGGAGTCTCTTCGATTACTCCGATTAAGTCCATTCGCTATATGATTGAAGTTTGCTCTTCGATCTTGATTGCTGCTTTTATGAAAGAGAGTGAATAATGTCCATTTTGTCTATTGTTATGCTAGTGGCTTCAGTTCTATTCCTGTATTTTGTCTTTCGGAATATCAATCAAAACAATATTTTATTTGAGCAAGCCTTTATGTGGATTATTATTGGCTTTGTACTGATTGTTATCTCTATTTTTGATTGGATTCCAGTTTCGATTGCCAAATTGTTAGGCTTTGAACTGACCTCAAACTTTGTCATGTCCTTAGCCATTTTTTTCCTGCTGGTTATTGTTTTTTTACATACTATTTCCATTTCCAAGCAAAAGGAGCAAATCAAGCAGTTGGTGCAAGAACTGTCCATCATGAAGCAAAGAATGTCCAAGTTAGAGAGTGAAAAAGATGAAAAATAACCATACCTGGGTGATTTGCGCCTATGGCGAAAGTGAATTTTTAGAAGCATGTATTCTGTCTTTGCAAGCTCAAACCTTGCCTTCAAAAATTATCTGCTATAGCTCAACACCGCTGGATTCAATCAAGCAGTTGTGCCAGAAGTACGGTATTCCTTTTTATACGAAAGAAGGCGGTGGTATCGGTAAGGACTGGAACAATGCCCTTTCCTTTGTTGAGACTTCTTATGCTACCATTGCTCACCAAGATGACTACTATGAGCCAACTTATCTAGAAGCAGTGATGCAGAAGATAGAGCAGTCTAAAGACATTCTCATTGCTTATACAGACTATTTTGAAGAGAAAAATGGAGTCAAAATTCCGGCTAATACCAATCTGAAAATCAAGACTCTCATGCTTAAAACCTTGAATCTGATGCCGGCCAGCCGTTTTTGGAGAAATCGGGTCCTGTCTTTTGGCAATCCCATTTCCTGTCCAGCGGTGACTTACAACTTAGAGGCATTAAGGGATTTCCGATTTGATGAGGAAATGCGCGTGAGTCTGGATTGGTACGCTTGGTACAAGATTAGCGCCTATAAGGGTCGCTTTGCTTATATTTCCGAGAAGCTTATGTGCCACCGGATTCATGGAGAGTCGGAAACAACCAAGACTATTTCAGATAATACTCGAACCAAAGAGGATTTGTTCATGTATCAGCTTTTCTGGCCCAAGTGGGTGGCTAATCTGATAAATAAAGCATACATGAAGAGTCAAGATGCTAACTCAAACTAATAGAGTTATTTACAAGGAAAGTATATGAAAGATTTAATATCTGTTGTTGTAACTTGCTACAACCATCAAGATTATATTGAACAGTGTTTACGCAGTATTTTTGCTCAGACCTATCGAAATATTGAGTTACTGGTATTGGATGATGGCTCCTCTGACCATTCTGCTGAAATCATAGAGGCTGTCTTGGTGGATTCCCCTTTTCCAACGCGGTTTGAAAGCCATGAAAATATGGGGGTTGTCAAGACAAGAAACAAGGCTTTGCAGCAAATTCAAGGCACTTATTTTATTTTTGTGGATAGTGACGATTTTCTGGATTCGGACTATATTGAGAGCTTCTACACAAGCATGGTGAAAGAGGAGGCAGATATTGTCTATGGTGATTTGTATGACCCTGATAAAAAGGAAGTTTACCTTAAATCACGGCCCTATGACAAGCTAGCTTTCTTAACGGAAAATTTTATTTCCAACTGTTCCCTCATTCGTCGTTCGGTTGCTGATGGTATTTATTATGATGAAGCACTGAATCGTGAAAAACTTGAGGACTATGATTTTCTTTTAAACTTAATTATCAATCAAGGCGCAAAACCAATTTATGATGCAAAAACAAAGCTGAATTATCGGGTCTTTGATAAGGAATCAATCTCTAAACGGGATTCTACGAGATATCATTATGAAATGTATCTGAAAATCCTGCGTAAGTATGTGAGACAGATACCTGATGATATTTACCAAGCTCTGGGCAAGAACATATTTACACTGGAAGGTCGTTTGGATGAGTTGATTCAGCATATGGATAAAGTGAACAACTATGTTCTTGAACTGCAGGAGGATCAGAGGCAGTTACATAAAAATCTAGACTCCTTGAAATCCAGACTGAGAACGATAAAGGAACAGCGAGATGAGGCTATTCAGGAGCAGTTTCGTATTCGCCGATCTATTTCCTATCGACTGGGAAATGGCTTGATTACGCCATTGAAACGTCTGGCTCAGATAATCAAAAATCCTCGCAGTATCAAAGCTGTTTTAAGTCGGATTAAGCAACAGCTGGTTCGTTTGAAACGTAACGCTAAGTCTCCTAAGGTTTATTACTATCAAAGGCTGCGAAATTCTCAACGAGAAAAAGCTTTAGCTTCAGTTTCAAGTGGCGAAAAAGTCTTAATCTATGTCATTTTTGAATCCGAGCCACGCTTGCAGCAGTATAAGACTATCTTTTTAGAAAAGTTAGCAGCTTTGGCTGATAAGACTCTCATCGTCGTTAACGGCGGACTGGCTGAAGAGGATTTAGAAACTTTAGAGCAGTATGGGCAAGTCTTGGTGAGGAATAATAGTGGCTATGATACGGCAGCTTTTCGTGAAGGCATTCTTTCCTTAGGAAAGGAAAAGCTGCAACATTGTTCTCAGCTGATGCTCGTCAATGACACCAATATCGGCCCTATGAGTGATTTGGTAGCTGTCTTTCAAACTATGGCTGGTAGAAATCTTGACTTTTGGGGAATTTCCTATGGTGAGACTCAGGAAGATATCACAGGTTTTAACCGCTATGGTTACATTCCCAATCACCTACAGTCTTATTTTTTGGTGATTGAGCCTTTGCTGCTTCAGTCTGAAGAATTCTACGACTATTGGCAAGTGCTGACTGATACAGATTCAAGGGAAGAGGCTATCGGAAAACATGAAACGACTTTTACCAAGTACTTTGCTGACTTGGGCTATCGTTTCGATGCCTTAGTTCATGAAAATCAGGATTCGGCTATGTATATTCATCCATTAAGGATGTTAAAGGCGGGCAGTCCTCTGATTAAGTATACTTCTTTGAAGAATTATGATGATCAGCAGTTTTTATGGCAAGGTCTGGAAAGAGAGTCAGAGGTTCCTGATGTATTGGACTATGTTCGGGAGAAGACAGATTATCCAGTAGAAATTCTTGAGAACATTGTTCAAAAATTTAAAGCGGTGCCTCGTAATCAATATATTCTCATCATTGACGGTGTAGAGAATATCATTCCGCAGTGTACGCGCTACCGTGTGCTCAATAAGGCAGAGCAGCTTAGAAAGAATGGCTTTGCTGTGAAAGTGGTCAATGCGTCTGAGTTTAGTCTGGCTCAGGCCCAGTATGCCAGCCACATCATTATCTACCGCGCTCCTTGGTCTGCTCAGCTCCAGCTTTTATGTGATTTGGCTCGGGAGGAGCATAAGCCAGTCTATTTTGATATTGATGATTTGGTCTTTGATACCCTTTATACGGACCAGCTAAGCTATACCCAAGGCTTGTCTGAGAAGGGAAAGGGCAATTACGATGCTGGGGTGAAAAATTACGGGAAAATGCTGGCGGCTTGTGATGGGGCGATTACCTCTACGAATCAGCTAAAAGAGGAATTGCTCAAATACAAGGACTCCGTCCTGCTGAATCGTAATCTGGCGTCCAGCGAATTGATTGCGGTTAGCTCACAGTTCTTGAAGGAAGACTTTGGTGCAGACGACAGGATCAAAATCGGTTATTTCTCTGGCTCCATCAGCCACAATGAGAATTTTGAGCTCATCAAGCCGGCTATCAAAGAAGTGCTAGACAACTACCCAACTGTGGAGCTTCATATTGTAGGACACTTGGATATCCCGCAGGATATGAAACAATATTCGCAGCGTATTGTCGTCCATGAGTATGTGGACTGGAAAGCCTTGCCTCAGTTGATTAGTCAGGTTGATATTAATCTGGCTCCGTTGGTTGACTCAGTCTTTAATCGGGCCAAGTCAGAAATCAAGTGGATAGAAGCAGCTTTAGTCAAGGTACCAACGATTGCCAGTCATATCGGTGCCTTTGCAGACATGATGATTGACGGTCAGACGGGACTTTTGGCTGAAGATAGTGAATGGAAAGAAAAGCTGGAAAGCCTGATTCTTTCTGCTGATTTACGCAGAGAACTGGCGGAGAACGCCTACACTTTTGTATTAGAAAATTGCAGTTTAGATAAAAAAGATGAGATGGTGACTTATTTTGAAAAGAAATAAAGAAGTAAAAGTCGAGAATATTTTCTTATTATTGGCAAGTGTCTTTGTCTTGACTTTTATGATTGCACAGCCGATTAATCGGGTGCCTGATGAGACTAATCACGCTCGTATGACATGGGAAATCTTCCATAAACCGACCAATCGAACATATAAATGGATGGACAAAATCCCATCCACTCCGAATGTTTCACCAGCAGAGTACAAGCAGCTGTTCACAGAGAAGATAAATCTGGCGCAAGAAGAGTTTGCCTTTGGCTTTAATCTCAAGGCTGTCTCTTTCCTGCCTCAGCTGCTAGGGATGACCTTGGGAAGCTTGCTTTATCCGTCAGTAGGCTTCATCGTGATGATGGGGCGGCTCTTTAATGCTTTGGCATATATCATCGGGGTTTATCTCCTGATTAAATACTTCAAATATGGCAAAAAAGCTCTGCTTTTCCTATCTCTTTTGCCTATTATGGTCCAGCAGGCAGCTTCTCTCTCTTACGATGTGATGAGCTATCTGGAGATTATGCTGGCAATTGGCTTTTTGACCAATATCGCCTACCATAAGAAATTTACCAACAGAAATGTGCTGGAACTTTTGGTGATTTCCATAGGTCTCTTTGTCACCAAACCTAATAATGTTTTGTTGTTAGGCTTGCTTCCTTTTGTAGATTTTGAGTTTGAAGGCTTCCTTGCAGTGCTGAACAAGCCATTTACGGCAACCAAAGCTTTTGTAGCTCGCTATCGCATTATCTTTTATGTACTTGGCTTTGCTACTTTCTTTCTTGCCTTGCATCTAGCCTTTCGCAATCAGGGTGGGCTCTTGCACTATGGCCAAGTTTTGCTGAATACGCTCTTTAAGCAAAGTGTCAATGGTGACTTGAATACGATTTTGACAATCGGTATGTTTGGCTTTTTGGGGAATTTTACTATCCAGTTGCCGCTTTGGCTGATTTTTATCGATGTGGCAGTTTTGGCGCTTATCTTTTTGCAGTCACAGAAAGATTTTATGACCAAGGGCTACACAGTTATGTCGCGTTATCTTTTTCTGGTTCAAGTGATTGCTGTTGTGTCGATTATGTATCTGCAGTGGACGCCCATCGTCCTAGGTAAAGGTGCTATGATATCAGTCGGTGCTCAGGGACGTTATTTTACACCCTTCCTGATCTTACTGCTACCAACTGTTGCTAATCTAGGAACCTTGGACATTAAGGACAGAGTGGTGAATCGAATGATGGTTGGGACTCTGGTAGCTAACTTCTTGGTTTCCCTTTACTTGATGGTGCCCTTTTATTGGAATGTATTAGGATAAGCTATGAAAAAAAAGATATTATTCATTTCGCCGACTGGAACGCTGGATAATGGAGCTGAAATCTCTATTGTCAATTTGATGGAATACTTGGTGCAGACGGGCCATCAGGTTATCAATGCGATTCCGGATTATCATGTAGCCGTTCAGCAGGACTATATATCCAGCTTGGCAGCCTTGGGTGTTGAGACTATAGCCTTGCCGTCAGTTAAATGGTGGTGGGAGGATGCGCCCGGTGGCCTGCCGGACAGTCCTGAGTCTAGAGCTCGCTCTTATCAAGAAAATACCTCAGCGCTCAGAAAGATACTAACGGAGCGAAAGATTGATTTGGTTATTACCAACACGGTCAATATGTTTCAAGGGGCAGTGGCAGCGGCCTGCGAGAATGTTCCGCATTTCTGGCTGATTCATGAATTTCCTGACGGAGAGTTTGGTTACTATAAGGAAAAGCTAGATTTTATCAGTGATTATTCACAGGAAATATTTGCAGTTAGAGGTGCCTTGCAGAGACAGTTACAGGAGCTGTTGCCAGACAGAAAAGTCTTGTCTTTTGCTCCTTTTACGAAAATTCAGCCTACTGATACAGAAGAAAAGGATGGAGCCGAAAGGCGTATTGTGTCAGTTGGACGTTTGACAGAGCGGAAAAATCAATTAGAATTGATAAAAGCCTATGACCAGCTATCTCAGCCAAAACCGGCCTTAGTTTTTATCGGTTCCTGGGATGATGAGTACAAAAAAAGATGCGATACTTACATCTCCGAACACCAGGTCAAAAATATTAGTTTCTTGGGACACAAGGACAATCCTTGGGCAGAGGTGACGGAAGCAGATCTTGCGGTATTTCCGTCTGCAATGGAAACCTTTGGCTTAGTCTATATTGAAGCGATTATGAATGGCCTTCCGACCATATTGTCGGACAATCCTGGTCATCTATCCGCCTATGAAATCTTTGAAGAAGGTCAGCTGTATTCATCTGGCAATATCGAGGAGTTGGCTGATAAGATAAACATTGCCTTGGCAAACTTTGAGAGATTAAAAGATCAGGCGGTGGCCAATCTTGGTAAAATCCAAGAGCGATACACAGTTCAGAGTGTTTACCAGACCTTATTGGATAAGATTGAAAACACTGAAATATACAAGTCTAACTCTTTGCGTCATGTCAAGTGCTTATTGGATACAAATTTACCTTCTCAACCAGCAGGCTCTTTCTTACGAAAAGTGAAAAATAAGTTGCTTTCTGGCAGAAGAGGTTAAAGAAAGAAAAGGACAAGTGCAGCCGCGGCTCTACCTGTCCTTTTTGTATTATACAAACACACTAGAAAGTGGTATAATAGAATGGATTGTAAAATCTTGAATTGAGGGAAATCATGAAACATGTCTTCATCATCGGGAGTCGGGGACTTCCTGCCAAATATGGAGGATTTGAAACCTTTGTCGAAAAATTGACAGAGCATCAAATCTCTTCTCAAATCCAGTATCATGTGGCTTGCTTATCAGATGATGAATCTTTTCATCATTTTGACTACAAGGGGGTAGACTGTTTTACAGTCAAGCCACCCAAGCTTGGTCCGGCCCGCGTAATTGCCTATGATATGATGGCTGTTTCCTATGCCCTCAAGTTTGCTAAGAAAGAGCAGATTGAGCAGCCAATTTTTTACATTCTTGGAAATACGATTGGTGCTTTTATCTTTCCCTTTGCTCGTCGTATCCATCAGGCAGGCGGTAAATTCTTTATCAATCCTGACGGGTTGGAGTGGAAGCGGGCAAAGTGGTCTAAGCCAGTCCAAGCCTATCTCAAGTATTCTGAAAAGGTCATGACCAAGCATGCAGACTTGGTTATAGCGGACAATCAAGGCATCGAAAGCTATATTCAAAAAGCTTATCCTTGGTCTAAAACGACCTGTATCGCTTATGGAACCGACCTTTATCTGTCCAATCTGACGGAAAACGAAGGCAAGGTCAGGGTCTTCTTTGAAAAGTGGGCCAGTAAGGAAAAAGACTATTACCTCATTGTCGGACGCTTCGTTCCGGAGAACAACTATGAAACCATCATTCAAGAGTTCATGAAATCCAAAACCCAACGTGACTTGCTGATTATCTGCAATCATGAGGGAAATCCCTATTTTGAAGAACTCAAGCAGAAAACGGGCTTTGACCGTGATTCTCGCATTAAATTTGTTGGAACGGTCTACGATCAGAATCTGCTCAAATATATCCGTAATCATGCTTTTGCATACATACATGGACATGAGGTTGGCGGGACCAATCCGGGACTCTTGGAAGCACTGGCTCAGACAGATGCCAATCTGGTGCTGGATGTGGATTTCAATCGGAAGGTAGCAAAAGAAACGGCTCTGTACTGGCAAAAAGAACCTGGTCAGCTGGCCCAACTGATTGACCGAGTAGATGCTCAGACAGACTTTGTGAAGCTAGGTCAAGCGGCCAAAGAAAATATGAAAGAAAACTACACCTGGGAAAAAATTGTGGGTGAATACGAGGATTTATTTTTATCATGAAAGTGACCATTCTTCTGTCCACCTATAATGGGGAGCAATTTCTGGCCGAGCAGATTAAGAGTATCCAAGAACAGACTTACACGGACTGGCAGCTGCTGATTCGTGATGATGGCTCTACAGATGGGACGCGGGCTGTCATTGAAGACTTTTGCCACAAGGATGACCGCATTTCCTTTATCAATCGGGAAAATCCGCAAAATCTGGGTGTCATTCAGAGTTTTCATAGCCTGCTTCAATACCAAGATTCGGATTTCTATCTCTTTAGTGACCAAGATGACGTTTGGCTACCGGACAAGATTGCCATGCAATTAGCTGAGGCAGACAAATATGATAGCAGTCATCCCTTGCTGGTTTATACTGACTTGAAGGTCGTAGATCAAGAGCTACAGGTTGTTCACGAAAGTATGATTCGCACTCAGTCGGATCACGCTAATACAGAACTAGTCCAAGAGCTGACGGAGAATACGGTAACGGGCGGTGTTTCTATGATTAATCGCGCCTTGGCCCAACTTTGGACTGGGAAGGAAGAGCATGAACTGCTCATGCACGATTGGTATCTGGGCTTGCTGGCTGCGACTTTTGGCAATCTAGTCTATATTGACAAGCCGGGTGAGCTCTATCGCCAGCATTCAAATAATGTTCTAGGAGCTCGAACGCTCAGAAAACGCGTAAAAAACTGGGTGCGTCCCCATGTTCTTTTTGCCAAATATTGGAAATTGATAAAAGACAGTCAGACTCAGGCCAGAAATTTGCTGGTCCTGCCGCTGACTGCTGAAAATAGAGAGTTAATTGAGAACTTTGTGACCATTATGGAGGTGCCTTTTAAGGAGCGCTGGCGTAGGATTCGCCGATATGGTTACCGTAAAAACCGTACTTTTCATACGCTTGTTTTTACGAGCCTCATTCTCACAAAGTTTGCTTATAAGGAGTAATATTCATGGATTTTTTTAGTAAAAAAAATCGAATTCTTTTGAAAGAATTAATCAAGACGGATTTTAAGTTGCGTTATCAAGGGTCCTTGGTCGGCTATCTCTGGTCGATTTTGAAGCCATTGATGATGTTTACTATCATGTATCTGGTCTTTGTCCGCTTTTTGCGCTTTGATGACGGCACACCCCACTATACAGTAGGACTCTTGCTGGGGATGGTTTTCTGGTCTTTCTTTACCGAAGCTACTAATATGGGCATGCTTTCTATCGTGTCTCGGGGAGATTTGCTGCGTAAATTGAACTTTCCAAAGCATACCATTGTCATTTCATCGGTTCTTGGAGCGGCTATCAATTTTCTGATTAATCTGGTCGTTGTTTTCCTCTTCGCTTTGATTAATCAGGTGGAATTCGGCTTGCATACGCTGGTGATTATTCCTCTTTTTCTGGAGGTATTGATCTTGGCAATGGGCTGTGCTCTTATGCTGTCTTCCTTGTTTGTGAAGTATCGAGATATTGGACCAATTTGGGAAGTGGCTCTTCAAGCTGGAATGTATGCTAGTCCTATTATTTACTCTCTGACCTTTCTTTTGCAGCGTAAGCAATTCTTTGTAGCTAAAATTATGATGCTCAATCCGATTGCTCAGATGCTGCAGGATATGCGCCATTTCATCGTTTCTCCTGTCAATGTCAGAGGCTGGGACATCGTGAATAACAAACTAATCGCCCTCATTCCCTACTTGATTCCTTTTGTGATATTGGCTCTAGGTTTGTTCTTCTTTAATAAAAATGCTAAGAGATTTGCGGAGATTTTATAATGTCAAATAATATTGCAGTAAAAGTCGACCATGTAAGTAAATTCTTTCGATTGCCTACTGAGGCTACTCAGAGTTTGAGAACCAGTTTGGTCAATCGTTTTAAGGGGATCAAAGGCTACAAAGAACAGCATGTTTTGAAAGATATTTCCTTTGAAGTTGAAAAAGGTGACTTCTACGGGATTGTCGGCCGCAATGGCTCTGGTAAGTCCACCCTCCTGAAAATTATCTCTGAGATTTATATCCCGGAGAAGGGCAAGGTAACTATTGATGGTAAGTTGGTTTCCTTTATCGAGCTGGGTGTCGGTTTCAATCCAGAACTAACTGGCCGCGAAAATGTCTATATGAATGGTGCCATGCTGGGATTCTCAACAGAAGAAGTAGATGCCATGTATGATGATATCGTGGAGTTTGCAGAGCTGGGCGAGTTTATGAACCAAAAGCTCAAGAACTACTCCAGCGGTATGCAAGTGCGTCTGGCCTTTTCTGTGGCCATCAAGGCTCAGGGTGATATTCTGATTTTGGATGAGGTCTTGGCTGTCGGGGACGAAGCCTTTCAGCGTAAGTGTAATGACTACTTCAAAGATCGTAAGGAGTCAGGTAAGACGACCATTCTGGTGACCCATGACATGGGAGCTGTTAAAAAGTATTGTAATAAGGCTGTCTTGATTGAAAATGGCTTGGTCAAGGCTATCGGCAATCCAGATGATGTGGCAAACCAGTACAGTCTGGACAATGCGACTGAAACAAAAGCCATGAACGAAGGTTTCCAGGTTGAGAATGCAGCGGTTTCTGATTTGAAGGTTAAGCTCTTGCATTCGCCTCAGATTTCACCTGAACAAGAGATTGAATTTGAAATTTCTTATCAGGTAAATCAAGACCTTCCGACCTATGTTTCCTTTTCTCTGACAGATATCGATCGAACTATCTGGCTTTACAATGATAATTCCATGGATCAGCCAACAGAAGGACCTGGACAGAAGCGCTTGACTTACAAGTGCCATGTGTCACAGATAAATAATGCAAAGTTAAAACTGCAGGTTTCGGTACGGGATCAGGAAGAACAAATTCTAGCCTTTGCAGACTCTCAGAACAACCCAGTTATCTTAGTCAATCGTCAGGATATTAAGGATGACGATGTCTCTGCTAAGGATTCTGCCACTGGCTTAATCCAGCGTAATGGCAGTTGGAAGATTTCTCAATCATAAAGAATAAGGTATTTTCATGGAACGAATATTACTCTATGTTCATTTCAATAAATGCAATCATATAAGCGGTCATGTCTTCTATCAATTGGAGCAGCTAAAGCCGCTTTTTTCTAAGATTCTTTTTATTTCAAATAGTCCTTTGAGCTATGAGGACAAATGCCGGCTGAGAGAAGACTTGGGTATTTCTAACTTGCTTGAGCGGGATAATCGAGGCTTTGATTTTGCTGCCTGGCGTGATGGCATGAACTGGCTGGGTTTTGACACTTTGCAGAACTCAGACTCTCTGACTCTCATGAACGACACTTGCTTTGGTCCGCTATGGGATTTGGCACCGATTTATCAGCGTTTTGAAGAGGATTCGCAAGTCGATTTTTGGGGAATGACTAATTTCCGCAAGACCAGGTACTTTGAAGAACACCTGCAGAGCTACTTTGTCACCTTTAAGCAGTCAGTTCTTAAAGACAAGGCTTTCCGTAAATTTTGGTCTCAGGTAGAAGATTTTACTGACGTTCAAGATGTGATAGACCATTATGAGACCCAGTTTACCAAGCGTTTCCTAGAGGCTGGCTTCAGATATCAAGCTTTCCTTGATACCCATCAGGAAGAAGTGGGAGAATTGGTTCATCCAGACTTTTCCTACTATAAGCCACTTAGGATTCTGGAAGCGAAGGTCCCTTTTCTAAAGGTCAAGGCTCTTACGGGCAATCCTTTTTTGGCTAGGTATTTGCTGGAAGATCTTGAAACCAACTCATCTTATCCGACTTCTCTTATTAGGGAACACCTGTTCTATCATTTTGGTCCAGACCTTCCTTGTTTGCTAGAGGACAAGTATTTGTCCCAGTCAACTTCGAACTATCTTACAGACCAGCCTGTCCTCCTGAATATTCATGTAACGGATTTTCCTATTTTTCAGCAGTATCAGGACAAGCTATTCTCTCTATCGTCTCAGTACCAGTACTTAGTGACAACAGATCAGCCAGAAGTGCTGAAACAGCTGCAGACAGCGCTGGCTCATCTGGACAATAAAGTTCAGCTTGTCCTAAGTCAGAAATCGCATGCCTTGCTTGCCATGCTAGAGCAGAATGAAATTCTGCAAAAATATGCTTATATCGGCCATCTATCTACTCATAGATTGGTGGAGAATCAGACTGTTTTTGACCAAGCTATGCGCTCTGATTTGATAAATCTGATGGTGGATTATGCGGATGCAAGTATAGAAACGTTGGAGCAGGAGTCTGCTGTAGGTCTGGTTATTCCAGATTTGCCGCGCCTAGTCAGAGACGGATTGTTTGAGACAGAACCGTCGCTTCCAAGGCTATCTGCTGTCTGGCAGGAAGCTAGTTTGCATAAGTCTTTTGACTTTATGACTCCCTCTTCTTTAACGAGAGTCTATGGCGGTTTCTTATGGTTCAAATATTCTGCTTTGGCTAGTGTGTTCCAGATGAAGAGCATAGAAAGTTTGCCATCCTCTGATCAGGAGCTGTCTGATGTTTTAGAGCATTTATTGGTTTATCTAGCTTGGGACAGTCATTATGATTTCAAGATTATGCCCTTATCTTCTCTCCCCTCTTTACTGGACTGGCAGAGGAAAAGGGAAGAGTTGACCGAGCAAAAAGAAAAATTAAGTCAGAAAAATTTATCTCAAAAGATTAGAAATCGTTTGTCCAATCTTTTAAAGAAAAAGTGAGATTCTTGATTCACAAAAAATTTCGCTAGAGAATATAACTATTTACCAGAAAGAAAAATGAAATTTTTACTCAAACACTATAAGCAGTTCTCATACTTACTGATTAGTTTTTTACTTTTAGATACAGTCGCTGTTACAACAGTCTTACTATTGGAGGAAGGCGAAGATTTGCGGAATTATCCAGCCTTGTGGCTGGCCTTTCTGATGCTGATCCCTCTTTTGTTTGGCTTGGGCAAGCTTTTGTCTCAGCTCTTCAGCAAAAGATTCTTTATACGGTCAGCTATTATTTACGCTCTCTATACTGGATTTTCTTACTTACTGACAGTAACGCAGCATGTCAATGATTTTGAGTTCAAAGCAGATCGAGTTTTTAGCAATCATTTTTGGCAGTTTAACTCCCTGCCTGGCTTGCTTTTGATTTTCTTATTTGCTTATATTTTTATTCATTTTCCAAAGCTTAAAAAACGCTTCCCAGGTAAGTTCTTGCAAGTTACTAAGAAAAATAGAGAGGTACTGGAAAATCTTTTTCTGTCTCAGCTCTTCCTATTTCTTGCTTTGATGGACGATAAGATGCCAGAATTGCTGCATCACCAAAGCTATTTAGTGAATTTCCTTGAGGAAGGCAAGTTGGAAATAACGCAGAACTTTATGCTAACTTTCCTCTGCCTTATCGCACTTATCTTTATCCTGCTTTCTCTCCCCAGCTTTCTAGCTGTGAAGGGATTGCGCGATCTCGCTCAGAATAAAGCCAGTGTTTCTGTTGCTTTGGTACTAAGTGCATCATTTGCTCTTATCTTTAACTATACTATCCAAAATAGTATCCGAGGAGACGTGATTGTTTTGGATCAGTATCTTTTCACTGGAGCCAGTCTCTTTCAAATCATCGTTTTTTTCATGATTTTTATGGCTCTTTACCTGATTTTCAATCATTTTCTTCTGCCAACCATGCTGATAACAGCGCTAGTAGTGGTTGCTACCATAGCCAGCAGTCTGAAATTCCAGTATCGCCAAGAGCCAATATTGCCTAGTGATATGGTCTGGCTGAGAAATCCTAAGACCCTCTTTGACTTTCTCGGAGGCAATTATGGATTTTATGCTATCTTGGGACTAGTTGCTTTAGGCGCTCTCTACTGGTATTTGCGTAAGAAAATCTTGCCAGGAAAGCTTATTACCGTTCTTAAATATCAGCTCCTCTTGCTAGTCCTGCCCCTGGTCTTTTTCTTGGGAGTCATGGATATATTCGCCACTAAAAAGAATGGCAAGGTAGTAGAGAATATCCCAGTCATTTCGGTATTGAATAATTACCATGACCTGACATGGATGGGAAATACTGTCAATTCACAGCTGCGCTCTCTTTCCTTTGTCTGGTTTTCACAGATGTCGGATACAACCATGATTGAGCCGCGTGGCTATTCTAAGGAAAAGATTCAAGAGATAGAAAAAAAGTATAAGAATATTGCAGAATCTATTAACAAAGAGCGCCAGAATAAAATCGAAGATCAAACGGTCATTTACCTCCTCAGTGAAAGCTTTTCTGACCCTGCTCGGGTTGATGGTGTAACCATGTCTGAGAATCCAATTCCTTATATTCAGGAAGTTAAAACTCGCACGACCAGTGGACTTATGAAGTCAGATGGTTATGGTGGAGGAACAGCCAACATGGAATTTCAGACCCTGACTGGTTTGCCTTTTTATAATCTGTCTCCATCTATTTCGGTTCTCTATACTGAAATTGTCCCAAGGATGAATAGATTCCCCTCCATTAGTGATGCTTATTCATCTAAGAATCGGACAGTAATCCATCTGGCCTCCCCTAGCAATTATGCAAGAAATGTCATTTATCAGGATTTGGGATTTGATACCTTTATTCACTATGGTACCAAAGGCTTGAAAGGTGATAATATAGGTGGTAATTACAGCGATCAAACGACTTATAATCAAGTCTTGGAGCATTTGAATGGCAAGCAGGGACAGTTTTTCTCTGTCATGACCATGCAGAACCACATGCCTTGGAGTGAGCCCAATCCTGTCTACATGTCTGCCAGCTATCCTGACTTTAGCAAGGAAGGGAACGAATCTCTTTCTAGCTATGTCAGAATGCTTTACCATACAGATCAGGCAACCAAGGAGTTTTTGGAGAAGCTTTCAAAGGTAGATAAAAAGGTAACAGTCGTCTTTTATGGCGATCATCTGCCAGGTCTCTATCCTCAGTCAGCCTTTAAAGAAGATCCAGAAAGCCAATATCTGACAGATTATTTCGTTTGGAGCAATTATGAAACTCCTAAACTCGATTATCCAAGAGTCAATTCTAGTGATTTCTCCGCTCTCTTACTGGAGCAGACAAATTCCAAAGTATCACCTTACTATGCTTTATTAACAGAAGTATTGCATAAGGCTAGTGTAGATAAAAAGGAATTGGACGAAGAAGCACAAGAAATAGCAGATGATTTGAAACTGATTGAGTATGATATGGTCAGAGGCAAGGGCTACTTGTCTGATAGCTTCTTTAAGACAGCAAAATCATAAATAAAAAATAGAATAGGCAAGTCTACCTGTTCTATTTTTTCTTAATTTATGCTAAACTAATAGTATGGGGGTGTGAGCATGATAAAGATTTTCGGTAAGGTTCGCTATCACTGGCAGCCAGATGTAGCTATCCTGATAATATATTGGTCTTTATCGGTCATTCCGATTTTTGTTGGCTTAGCTTTGATGTATGAAAGCTCACGAGTGCCGACTCTTGTTCTGTTTTCTTTCTTCTTGTTCATGGTTTTGTTGGGAATGGGAGTTCATCGTTATTTTACCATTTATGACGATGGAACCTTGCGAATTATCACAGCCAATCCCTTTACTCCGATAAAGGTCAAGATTTCAGATATTGAAAAAGTCGAAGTGACCAAGACGTCAATTACCTTATATTTTAAAGGGCAGAACCGCAGCCGGAGTTTTTGTATGCGCAAGTGGCCTAAGAAATATTTTGTCAATGCCCTGGCCCTTAATGAGCATTTTAAGGGTGAGGTAGAATTAGTAGATAATTTTACCCATATTGACTATTTTGAAGCTTACTATGGCAGTCAGTCCAAAAAATCCTAGTCTTTCAAAAGAGCTCGGGTTGGGCAGTTTTTGATGGCTTCCACGACATCGGGATCCTCAGCGATTTCCTTTTCTAGGAGCTGGTCGTCCTGGTAAAATTTGACGATGCCATTGTCATGATAGTCAAAAAGATCTGAGTAGGTTTGACAAAGCCCGCAGGCAATGCACCGTTCGGGAATGAGTGTTACTTTCATACCCATATTGTAATAAGATTTTAAGAAAAACTCAAGGAGGAAGTCATGGAAAAAGAACCATGGGAAGAAGATGTATACGATAACGGAGAAGATAAGTTGAAAAGAACTAAGAAGTTTAGCGCCTTGAATGCAGACCGCTTGTTGACCATATTAACCATTATTTTCTGTATTTTAGTGGTAGCGGTAGTGTGCTTTCTGACCTATTTGTCTACTGGCGGAAGTAATAGACAGACCCAAATGGAAGGTTTCTACGGCACTTCAGCAGCAAGTTCCAGCAGTGAAGCGTCTTCTACAGCAGAGCAGCCAGCGGCAAATACCACAGAATCATCTGAAGGAACTCTGACTGTTCAGCCTGGCGAAGGAGAAGCAGCTATTGCGGCGCGTGCAGGTATTTCTATTGCCAAGCTGGAACAGCTTAACCCTTCTCATATGTCCACTGGTTCTTGGTATGCCAATCCAGGTGACGTTGTGAAGATTGAGTAGGAGCCAGCCATGAAACAGATTCAAATTGCGATTGATGGTCCAGCTTCCAGTGGAAAATCGACCGTTGCCAAGATTATTGCCAAGGATTTTGGCTATACTTATTTAGATACAGGAGCCATGTATCGGGCTGCAACCTATCTGGCTTTGCGTCATCATCTAACAGAAGCGGATGCCACTGAAATTGTAGACTTGCTTAATAATCATTCGGTCAGTTTTGGTCGAGCAGAAGATGGCGAGCAGCTAGTCTTTGTCGGCGATGTCGATGTGACTCACCCAATTCGGGAAAATGAAGTTACCAATAACGTTTCTTGGGTATCTGCCATTCCTCAAGTCCGTGAGAAACTGGTGGCCTTGCAGCAGCAAATTGCAGCTCAGGGAGGGATTGTCATGGATGGCCGTGATATTGGAACGGTTGTCTTGCCTCAGGCTGAGCTCAAGATTTATTTGGTAGCTTCGGTTGATGAAAGAGCCGAGCGCCGTTATAAGGAAAATCTATCTAAAGGAATTCCTGCTGACTTGGAGAAACTGAAAGAAGAAATTGCCGAGCGGGATTATAAGGACAGTCACCGCGAGGTTTCGCCATTGAGACCGGCAGAAGATGCTGTTCATTTTGATACCACGGGTGTTGCTATTTCTGAAGTTGTTGCCTTTATCGAAGAAAAAGCGAAAAAAATCATTGACAAATAAAATGAAACTTGGTATAATAGTAGAGTTGAGAAAAGCAGAAGTGAGAGCTTCTCGCCTTGCGACTAACGTTGTCTGGCTCTACAGGATTCAGTTTCAGTGATGAAATACTATCGTGTAGTGCGGGTTTGCGTTAGCAGGTCCGCACTTGTTTTTCTCTAAAAATAAAAAAAGAGGTGAAAACCATAGCAAAACAAGACTTATTCATCAATGATGAAATTCGTGTGCGTGAAGTTCGCTTGATCGGTCTTGACGGCGAACAATTAGGTATTAAACCGCTGAGCGAAGCGCAGTCTCTTGCGGATGAAACAAATGTCGATTTGGTCCTGATTCAGCCACAAGCTAAACCACCTGTTGCAAAAATTATGGACTACGGTAAGTTCAAATTTGAGTACCAGAAAAAACAAAAAGAACAACGCAAGAAACAAAGTGTTGTTACTGTGAAGGAAGTCCGTCTCAGTCCAACTATCGATAAGGGAGACTTTGACACTAAACTTCGCAACGCACGCAAGTTCCTTGAAAAAGGAAATAAAATAAAGGTATCCATCCGCTTCAAGGGTCGGATGATTACCCACAAAGAAATCGGGGCTAAAGTTTTAGCAGATTTTGCTGAAGCGACTCAGGATGTTGCTATCATTGAGCAAAAGCCTAAGATGGATGGACGTCAGATGTTCATGCAGATGGCGCCAATTCCTGACAAAAAATAGATTGTCAGAAAGATAGAAAAAGGAGAAAACATTATGCCAAAACAAAAAACACACCGCGCATCAGCTAAACGTTTCAAACGTACAGGTT
>CAUUZZ010000027.1:0-14978 GCA_963549775.1 Streptococcus sanguinis
TAGAGTACTTGGTTTGGGACCAAGGTGTCGCAGGTTCGAATCCTGTCTTCCCGACTAGATAACATAAAAGATAGACATACTGATCTATCTTTTTTCTTTTTAAGAAAACTTTGTGTTCAGTATCTATGACTTAGCTAACATATGTTGTTATTAATACTCCTTAGTTATAGTCGGATTTAATTATTGATAGAATCTTTTAGAACTACTGGTTTTGTATAGTCCTATTAGAAAGCAAGGGATTTTATTACTTAACCAGATTTAGTTTGATTTTAAAGACTGGTGTTCCGGGAGTTTAGGCTGTATCAAGCTGCTGAAATGTACCTTCGATTTGAGATTGGTATTATTAAAGATAAAAACCTCTGATAGCAGTAAATAGTTGCCTTCAGAGGTTTTTTATATGTTTTGAGTTTGATTTACTACATCAAAGAGTATTCGTCAGATAGCATAATGGTTTCTTTGCCCTTGTTATCAACGATGTAGACTTTTCTAGGAAAGAAAGGGTCAAATTGATAGTTTAAATCAAATGAAATAATGGTGTTGAAGTTCTTTTGTGAGAATCGTAGAGATACTCTTCCTTGATGGTTGATGATTTCGAACTTGAGGACTGGGCGAAGTTCAAAGACACCTTTGAGATTGTTATCAATGATGTACCAGAATGAGTCGACAATTTCTTCAGGGAGGCTCGTCATGACGCCAAAGCTGGCATATCGGCCAAGAGTATTTGTAAATGCCATAGAGACTCCTTTCTTACAGTCTGGATTTTCTTATATGATACCCGAAAATGCTTGAGATTGCAAGAATTTGACCTCTGGTGAGGTCGAATTAGACAAAAGAAAAAGAGCTTGCGCTCTTTGACAACTTTATCGATTCTTTAGTTCAACATAACGTTTGTACCAAATATTGACATAAGCATCTGAAAATGGACCTCTTCCGTTGTTAATCCAATCAACTAGGATTTTGACATTTTCTTTGAGAATGAAATCCAAATCATCAGAATAGTGCATCTGTTTTTTGTGGCGTTCATATTCTTCTACATCCAAGAGGCGTTTTTCACCATCAGCAAAGACTTTGACGTCTAAATCATAGTCAATGTATTTTAGAGCTTCATTATCCAGATAGTAAGGGCTGGCTAGGTTGCAGTAGTATGAAGTTCCATTGTCGCGAATCATGGCAATGATATTAAACCAGTATTTTTTATGAAAATAGACAATGGCAGGTTCACGTGTTACCCAACGTCGGCCATCACTTTCTGTTACCAGTGTGTGGTCATTAACGCCAATAATGGCGTTTTCTGTTGTCTTTAGTACCATGGTATCTCGCCAGGTGCGGTGAAGATTCCCATCATGCTTATAACTTTGAATTGTAATAAAGTCGCCTTCTTTTGGAAGTTTCATAACTTACCAACTTTCTACAATTTATAAGTTTATCTTCTATATTGTAACATATTTTCATAGAAATGCATAAGTTTTCATTGGAAATCTTAAAGATATTCTCTCAGGGCGCTAGCGATGTCGGAGAAATCATAGCCTTTGCGTGCTAGAGCGTGGGTCAGACGCTGTTTTAAGTCATAACCGTCATACTTTTTTGAGTACTTGCGGTATTGCTTGTCTAGCTCTTTATAGAGCAGTTCTTGCTGGTTTTCTTGGTCTTCTTCGATTTGCAAATTCTGATAGGCGGTTTTGGCTTGGCTATATGAAAAACCTTTGTTTATCAAAGATTGAAGAATTTTATCTTGTAAGGCCTTGCTAGGCAGTTTTCCTTGGTGTTTTTTGAGCAGCTTTTCGGCAACTTTGTCTGTTAGTTCAGTGAAATCAAACTGGCTCAATTCTTCCTCTATGATAGTGCTAGAAATCCCTTTTTGACTGAGTTTTTGTTTTAGAACAAAAGCGCCTTTGTCACCAGTGAGAAGATTGGATTGGATAAAAGAGTTAGCATATTTTCTATCATTAATCCAATGTTCCTTTTTTAGATTGTCCAAGACCTGGCTGATGATTTCTGGTTGGATGTCGTGCTGTGTTAAGTAGTCTTTAACTTCCTTGGCAGTTCTTTGCTTGAAGGAGAGATGGTAAAGGGCTAGATTTTTTCCATAGGAAAATTGGGCGTAATCTTGAATCTCTGTAAGTTCCTGTTCCGATATTTCCATTCCCTTAGACAGCATAAAACGGACGATGGTGTCTTCTGTGATATAGAGCTTTTCACTGTCGTCCAACTCCAAGAGGTAGAGTCTTTTTTTCTTTTCGATTTTTGTGATTTTCATAGGGGATTTTGGTAAAGTCCTTTCTTTTAGCCAAATGCTTCAAAGGCAGCAATCAAGCGCAGTTTGTCTGTATCAACATCTTTCCTGCCATAGTAGTCAAGAAATAGCTCTGCATATTTAGGTTCAGATAAATTATAAGTAAGAGACCAGATTGCCCAGAAAAGGTCAATGTGGCGGTCGCTAAGGCCAGCGAGGCCAAGGTCAATAAAGCAGGAGAAGGTTGCTGCGTCTTTCAGAATGAAATTAGGCAAGCAGGCGTCACCGTGAATCAAGGAATCCGCAGTCAGTAAGTGTCCCTGTTCTTGGATAAGCTGATATGCTTCTTCACGGCTTTGGATATGAAATTGAGGTAATAAAGCTTTTTGATTAAAACAGCCTTTCCGATAATTTACCTCTGCTTGCTCTTTATAGTGTTGGAGGCGATGCTGGATTGGGAAATGCTGGGGTTGGAGGCTGTGAAGTTTTCTGAGCGCGGCAGCCATCGTTTGGCAAAGTTCTTCTGGCTGTTGGAGAAAGGCTAGGGCGTCCTTGCCCTCGGCTTCTTTAGTCAGCAGGTAGTCTTTATCTGCTGTCAGGTAGTGAATGACAGGTACACCGAGTCCTTGCTCTTCAAACCATTTGGCAAGTGTGGCTTCTTGGGCTAACTGGTCTTTTTGGTCGATTTTCAAATAATAGCCCGTATCAGCATAGAAAACACTGGCTCCAGAATGTGAGGAGCTGTCGTAAAAATTGGCTCCCTCTAAATAAGTTCGTATTTGCTCAGGGAAATGGGCTAGTGGAAGGGATATTTTTTCTGCTTTCATACTTTTATTGTAACATATTCTCAACTAATGCGAGGCAGCGTGGTATAATAGAATCATGAATGTGAAAGTGAAGCAAAGAATCCCTTTGAAAATTAAGAAAATGGGGATTAATGGGGAAGGGATTGGATTTTATAAGAAAACGCTGGTCTTTGTGCCAGGGGCTTTGAAAGGCGAGGAAGTCTACTGTCAGGTGACCAGAGTTCAGCGTAATTTCATCGAGGCCAAGCTCTTGACCATCAACAAGCGGTCGAAATTTCGGGTGGAAGCGCCTTGTGAAATTTATGATAGCTGCGGAGGCTGTCAAATCATGCACCTCCACTATGACAAGCAGTTGGAGTTTAAGGAAGATTTGCTGCGTCAGGCCTTGAAAAAATTTGCGCCAGCTGGTTACGAGAACTATGAGATTCGTCCGACCATTGGTATGCAGGAGCCGCTCTATTATCGGGCCAAGCTGCAGTTTCAGACTCGGAAATTTAAGGATGAGGTCAAGGCAGGGCTCTATGCCCAGAATTCCCACTATCTGGTCTCGCTGAAAAACTGTCTGGTTCAGGACAAGGTAACGCAAAAGATCATCAATAAGGTGGCTCGGCTTTTAGGTAAGTACAGTCTTCCTATTTATGATGAGCGTAAGACTGCTGGAGTACGTACCGTTATGATTCGCAGGGCCAGAAAGACGGGTCAGGTGCAGATGATTTTTGTGACAGGTCGCAAGCTAGACTTTTCTCCAGTCGTCCGAGACCTAGTGGCGGAATTTCCTGAGCTGGAAACAGTAGCAGTCAATTATCATACGAGCAAGTCCAGTGAGATTTATGGGGATAAGACAGAGATTATCTGGGGTGAGGAGGCTATCCAAGAAGGAGTGCTGGACTATGAATTCTCCCTGTCGCCTCGAGCTTTCTATCAACTCAACCCTGAACAGACAGAAGTGCTCTATGGGGAGGCAATTAAGGCGCTGGATGTGACAACAGAAGATCGTTTGATTGATGCTTATTGCGGAGTGGGGACCATTGGCTTTGCCTTTGCTAAAAGGGTCAAGTCTCTACGTGGCATGGACATCATCCCTGAGGCCATTGAAGACGCTAAGCGCAATGCAAAAAGGATGGGCTTTGACAATACGCTCTACGAGGCTGGGACGGCAGAGGAGATTATTCCTCGCTGGTACTCTGAGGGTTATCGGGCGGATGCCTTAATTGTCGATCCGCCGCGAACTGGTCTTGACGATAAGCTGCTGGAGACAATTGTTCGTTATGCACCTGAGAAGATGGTCTACGTTTCCTGCAATGTCTCAACTCTAGCTCGCGATTTGGTCAAGCTCTGTCGGGTCTACGATGTCCACTACATCCAGTCGGTTGATATGTTTCCGCATACCGCTCGGACCGAGGCAGTGGTGAAATTGTCCAAGAGGGAAAGCTCTCGTTCGAGTTAATTAGAAACGGCTTGCAAGATTTGACAAATAGTTTTAAAAAAGACTTGGTTTTCTGTGATACAGGGCTAAGCCTTTTCTTTTGTCAAGATTGCAATGGTTTTATCTTAAGCATAAGCTAGGAGTCTCCACCTCAATTAGTCACAAAAAGAGAACACTCGTCAAGTGTTCTCTAATGGTAATCGGTTATATTAGAATAAGCCAAAGACTAGGACTGCAAGGACGGCACCAATGATTGGTCCGACAACCGGAATCCAAGCATAGCTCCAATCGCCATCTCCTTTTTTGGGAATAGGAAGAAGACTGTGCATGATACGAGGTCCTAAGTCACGAGCTGGGTTGAGGGCATAGCCAGTTGTTCCACCAAGTGAGAGACCAATCCCGACAATCAATGTTCCGACTGCAAAAGTACCAATGCCTGCTTGCAGCTTATAAAGTCCAAGAGCGAAGATAGTCAGCACAAGGACAAAAGTTCCAAGGATTTCGCTAATCAGGTTAGAGAAGGTATCTTTGATAGCTGGACCTGTGCTGAATGTTCCCAAAACGTTAGCCGGATTTTCTTCAGCCAAATAGTGAGGCTTGAACTGCAGGAAGACTAGGAACTGTCCGACCATAGCACCTGCAAACTGAGCAAGGATGTAGGGAAGAACAGATGCCCAAGGCAAATCACCTTTCAGAGCTACTCCGATAGTTAGGGCAGGGTTCAGATGGGCTGGGCCAAGGTTGCCAGATACAAAAGCAGCAATGGCAACGGCAATCCCCCATCCCATGGTAATCACAATCCAGCCTGAATTGTGACTCTTAGTTTTGGGAAGAACCACACCTGCAACTACACCATTACCCAGAAGGAGTAAGAGCAGTGTTCCTAAAAATTCGCCAAAGATTTCTTTCATCATTTATGTTACTCCATTTAAAAGAAGGGGAGGCAGACAGTTGTTTTTCCTACCGCCTCTTCTCGTATTTTCTATTTTTTTAATTCTTCTAAATCGTTATTTGCAAGGGCAGCTTGTACGTCTTTTCGATAACCTGCTTTTTCTTCTTCTGTCCAGTCGTAGAAGCGTCCCATTTCTTCCAGAACAGGCTCTATAATAGCGTCTAAACTGTCCCGCATAAAGAGCATGTGATTTGTTCGGCGAAGCAGGAAGTCGACTGGACTGAGTGCTAATTCGTTACGCATAGCATAATGCAGTGACAAGGTATCGGCTAAGCTAAGACCTGGTGCTTGCTCGATGCTGTGAGCGAGGGCAAAGACTTTAGGAGCATTGGAGCCGTAAAGGTTTGCGAGATAGAAGGCTTCTTTGCTGTCTAAGCCACGTGAGACACCAAGTTGAGCAAAAGCTTCGATCTCGGAATCAACATTGGCTGGATTCAATTCTCCACCTGATACAGGATAGGTCTTAGAATTGATAAGTTTAAAGCTGCGGTCGAATTCTGCTTTGAGGATTTCAACCACGCGCTCCATAGCGCCTTCCGCCATCTTACGATAGTCCGTAATCTTACCGCCAGCAAGGGTCAAGAGGCCATTGTTATCACGTTCCAGACTGGAGCCGCGGGACACGGCAGATGGATCCAAGTGTTTTTCAGAAGTGCTGCTTTCGAGTTGCGTAACAGCCGCTTCAACATCCTCACGGGATTTTTCTTTGGCTAGATAGCTCTCAACAGTCGCAATCAGTGCATTGAAGCTTTCATCACTGATAGTACCGTTGTTTCCACCATTGTAGTCAGAAGCACTGTTTCCTGCGATCAGAGGACGCAGACCTGCCCAGCTACTTTCGATATCGTTAATTGTGATCTTTGCTTCTGGGAAGCGATTATTGACAATACCTAAGAGGTAATCAACATCTTCTTGTGTTACTTTTGGATGCTCTAGGTCGCCAGTGTAGTCAGTGTCAGTCGTACCAAAGTAGGTTTTATTTTCACGTGGAAGAACAAAAACCATCCGGCCATCTCCCAAGCCTGTGTCAAAGTAAACTGGCTGAGAAACCTTGATCTTGCTTGAGTCTACTACCAAGTGAACTCCCTTAGTTGGACGCATTTGGGAGTATTGCTCACCGTCATTTGACAGATTGCGCACCTTGTCGCTCCAAGGTCCAGTTGTGTTGATAACTAGGCGAGCCTTGATTTCAAAGACTTCATCCGTCAAGAGGTCGCGCGCAACAACACCTGTAATCTTTCCAGATTCATCAAAGAGGAAGCCTTCTGCCTTGATATGGTTGGCAATCAGGGCACCGTCTTGGTTGGCGCGTTTGATATTTTCAATTACGAGGCGCGCGTCGTTGTTGCGGAAGTCAAGATAGACACCGCCACCGACCAAGCCTTCTTTCTTGAGTTCGGGTTCTCGCTCTAGAACTTCATCCTTGCTCAGAACCTTGTTGGCAGCAGGAGTGTTGTTAACACCAGCCAAGAGGTCGTAGAGGTCCATAGCCACTTTGAGGCGGAAGAGGCTGAAGGTAGCGCCGTCTTCTTCGTAGACAGGCAGGAGCATTGGGTCTGGTTTTGGAATATGAGGTGCAATTTGCTGGACGACAGCACGCTCAGAAACTGTATCTGAAACCACCTCTACGTCGAATTGCTTGAGGTAACGAAGGCCACCATGGACCAGTTTGGTAGAACGGCTAGAAGTCCCTTCTGCAAAGTCCTGCATTTCAATCAGACCGGTCTCCAGACCACTAGCTGCAGCTTGCAAGGCTACTCCAGCACCGGTAATCCCACCACCGATAATCAGGAGGTCCAGGGTGCGTTCCTGCATTTTTTTAATCGATAATTCACGTGTTTTCTTTGAAAATTCCATAATTGCACACTTTCTAACTTAGTCGTTTCATGCTTCTACTGACTTGATTATCAAAATATGAATCAGTATTAGTCGTCGATTTCTGCAAAGACTTGGGTTGCCTTAACGGCTTTTTTCCATCCTTTATAGAGTTGTTCCTTGCGGGATTCATTCATAGACGGTTCAAAGAGTTCTCCAGTTTCATTGAGAGTGCGGAGTTCGTCTAAGTCTTTCCAGTAGCCTACTGACAGTCCTGCCAAGAAGGCTGCCCCGAGAGCAGTTGTTTCTAAGTTTTTAGCACGGGCAATATCGATTCCCAAAATGTCAGCCTGGAACTGCATGAGGAAGTTGTTCATAGCAGCACCGCCGTCGACTTTGAGGACTTGAATAGCAGTCTTGGCATCCACCTGCATGGTATCAATGATGTCGCGTACTTGGTAAGCGATGGATTGCAGGGTAGCCTTGATAAAGTCTTCCTTGCTGGTTCCGCGGGTCAAGCCAAAGACAGATCCACGTGCATTTTGATCCCAATACGGAGCGCCTAGACCAGTAAAGGCAGGTACGACATAAACTTCGTCATTGTTGTGAGAATCACGAGCATATTTTTCAGATTCAGGTGAATTTTCAACCATTCGAAGACCGTCGCGTAGCCATTGAACAGCACTTCCGGCAATGAAGATAGAACCTTCTAAAGCATAGTAAACTTTGCCGTTGATACCGTAGCCAATGGTAGTCAAGAGATTGTTTTCAGAAAGCTGCATCTCTTCACCAGTGTTCATGATGATGAAGGAACCAGTTCCATAAGTGTTTTTAACCATACCAGGCTCGAAAGCTAACTGTCCAAAGAGAGCCGCCTGCTGGTCACCAGCCATACCAGAGATTGGAACTTCTCCACCGTAGAAATGGAATGGAGCAGTCTTACCATAGATTTCTGAGTTAGAGCGAACTTCAGGAAGCATAGCCTTTGGAATGTTGAGGATTTCCAAAATCTCATCATCCCATTTAAGATCCTTGATGTTATAGAGCATGGTACGGGCTGCGTTTGAGTAGTCGGTCACATGAGCCGCGCCGTCCGTTAATTTCCAAACCAGCCAGGTATCGATGGTACCAAAGAGCAATTCGCCTTTTTCAGCTCTTTCTTGTGCTCCCTCAACATGGTCCAAAATCCAGCGAACCTTGGTAGCAGAGAAGTAAGCGTCAATAATCAAACCAGTCTTTTCATGGAATTTTTCCACATAGCCTTGGCTTTTAAGCTGTTCAGCCAGAGGAGCAGTCTGGCGAGATTGCCAAACGATAGCATTGTAGATAGGAAGACCTGTATTCTTATCCCAGACGACAGTTGTTTCACGCTGGTTGGTGATTCCGATGGCTTCAATTTGGTTGGGTTTGACTCCACTTTCGATGAAGGCACCTGCGATAACGGATTGGACAGAGTTCCAAATTTCATTGGCATTATGCTCAACCCATCCAGCTTGAGGGAAAATCTGAGTAAATTCTTTTTGACTGGAGCTAACTTTTTCTCCTTTTTTGTTAAAGATGATGGCGCGTGAACTAGTAGTTCCTTGGTCGATGGCCATGATGTATTTTTCTTGTGACATGAACTGTCCTCCTGGTAAAAATCTTGAGGATGTTTCCTCTACAGTAACTAGTATATAAAATAAAACGCTTTCTTTTTTATCAACTTTTTTTAAATTTTAAAAAAATCTGAGGAGATTGTGCGAAAATCACAAAGAAACCTGGATTTCTCCAAGTTTCTTAATGAAATATCATGTGACGGATTTGAGCCAAATCTTCCAAATCCAAGTCATTTTTTAAATAATAGATAGGAACCTGCTGGGTCTTATGAATAGGATTATTGGTGATGATGAGGTCATAATTTCTGGTAAGGTCGTAGGATTCAATCGTAATAAAACGATTGTACTCTAAATAGCGCCTTAAAATGGCCGTCATCCTGGAAACAACGATAAAGCTATCTGTCAAGTCCATTCCTATCTTGATGACCTGACCGTCGTTTTCAGCAATGTACTCCATCAGCTGGAGCCATTCCCACAAAACCTTTTTATCCAGAGATGTTCCCTGCTGGAAAATAGGCAGTTTACTAAAAATAGTGTCTGCCACTTGTCGATAATCGTATTCGCTCCATAAGTAAGGATGGCGCAATTCTAGATCGTGCTTGTATTTGTCTTGCAAGAGATAGCCTCGAAAAAGAAAGACACGGGCGCAGAGCTGACTTAGTTCGTAGGTCACCTGATCCTCGATGTAGTCACCTAGTAAGTCCTGAGACTTCATCTCTTGAATGAGTTGCGTAATCAGACTGGCAATTTCACCGCCAAAGCCCAGTATATACTCCATGGTGTGCAGGGGTAAAATCCGATGGGAAAGCAGAAATGAAAAGAAAATCATTATTTCCCCATCTTCTTGGCTCAGGGTGACGTGCTGACCGGCAAAGAAATCATTTGTCCGGCGATGCAAGCGTTGGTAGAAGATGTTTTCAAAATAGCCCTGCATTTTCTGTTCAATGTTTTGAAATTGACAGGCATTGACTCTTAGGCGCTGTTGAGTGATATGTGCCCAAAGAGCCAAGTCCAATCGCTGCCCTTGAGAGAGTTGAGCTCCGCAGAGTTCTTCTAAGACGGCAACTTCCTGCCTTCTTTCTGATTTTTGAAGTTCTTTTTCCCAATCTTGACTGGACCAGACCTTGCGAAAGAGGCAGAAATAAAAATAGCGGATCTGGTGCTCAGGCCCTTTTAAGCGGCCATTTTGGATAGATAGCTCAAACTCTGATAAAATCTGATTTAGACCGGATATGTGACGGCCGAGTGTTGCTTCACTGATCATCAGCTCCTGAGCTAATTGATGGGCTAAAAACTGCTGATGATAGAGCAGGTAGTTTAAAATCTGGTATTTGATAGAATTCCCCAAAAAGAGTCTGCGAATGTCGCGACCTTTGGTATCAGAACCGATGGACAGACTGAGCATTTCGTCCTGAAGCTGGATGGATAAGGCTGCATGATGGTCTGCGGCCTTGTCGTTAATCAGGCTAATGTACTTGGTCAAGGTTGCTTTCGAAAAGCCTGTTTCAGACATGACGGCCTTCAAACTGGATGTAGAATGCTGCTGTAAATAAGACAGGACAATAAACTGCCCCGCTTCACTCTTTTCCATTAAGTCTGCAAGATACATACGAAAACCCTCTCAATTCACTATTCTTAGCTTATCACAAAAGGGAAAAAAAGACGAAGCAATGTGCTTCATTTTTTCTTATCGTTGTCCGAGGCAATAATGGAAGGCAGAAGTCTATCATCATGTCTATCTTAATTCGCTATTCCATTTCTTTTGAACAAGTATAAGAGGAGCAGACACTCCTGCTTTTTTTGCTTTGAGTCTTATAGCTTTTTTATGGTATAATTGTAGAAAAATGACGATGAGGGAGCAGCTATGGATAATGTGATTGATTTGTCTATCCCAGTGGCAGAAGTGATTGAGAAGCAGCCAGAAGTTTTGGATGTTTTGGTCGAGTTGGGCTTTACGCCTCTGGCCAATCCTGTCATGCGCAATACAGTAGGGCGCGTGGTTTCTATCAAAAAAGGAGCTGCCATGAATGGAATTGACCTGAATAAAATTAAGCAAACTCTGGAATTAAACGGCTATGAAGTGGTGGGGATTTAGGCATGGCTACTGAACGCATTGAAGTTCTCAAGTCTATCTTGCTGGACCTACATAATGGAGCTTCGGCAGAATCTGTTCAGGAGCTTTTCAACAAGCATTTTGCTGGTGTGTCTGCTATCGAAATCAGCCTGATGGAGCATGAGCTGATGAACTCGGATACGGGAGTGACCTTTGAAGATGTCATGTCCCTCTGCAATGTCCATGCTAACCTCTTTAAAGGTGCCATTCAGGATGTGGAGGTGGCTGATACCGACCATCTAGGCCATCCTGTTCAGATTTTTAAGCAGGAAAATCTAGCGCTGCGGGCTGCCCTTATGCGGGTTCGCAGGCTCCTATCTACCTATGAAAGCTCAGAAGATGAGGAGCTTCTTCCTGAAATCTGCAAGGGACTCCAGCGCCAGATGGGTTTGGTGGGGCAGTTTGATATCCACTATCAGCGCAAGGAAGAGCTTATGTTTCCTATCATGGAGAGCTACGGCCACGATTCGCCACCCAAGGTCATGTGGGGTGTAGATGACCAGATTCGTGACCTTTTCCAAGAGGCTAAGTCTGCTGCGGAGCAGCTGCCTGATACTTCGATTGAAGAAGTCAAGGAAAAGTTTGAGACTTTTGCTGCTGAGTTTGAGGCTATGATTTTCAAGGAAGAGTCTATCCTTCTCATGATTCTCCTCGAGTCCTTTACTCAAGACGACTGGCTCAAGATTGCTGAGGAGAGCGATGCTTATGGTTATGCTATCATCAAGCCAACAGAGAAATGGATTCCTGCGCGACACTCATTCTCGGAGAAGGAAGCTGGGGCTGCTGCTGATGAAGGAAGCGAAGCGCCAGCCAGCACAGAACAGACTAGTGATGGTAGATTTCAGCAGGTTATTGATACGCCAGATGGTCAGGTCACTATTTCCTTTAAGCCTAAGGAAAAGAAAGAGCAAGGCTTTAATCGGGATTCCCAGCAGCCTTTTGGCCATGGCTATTTGTCGGTAGCGGAGGCCAATCTAATTTTGGACCATCTGCCCATGGAGATTACCTTTGTCAATAAGGACGATATTTTCCAGTATTATAATGACAGCGTGCCAGCGGACGAGATGATTTTCAAGCGGACACCGTCCCAGATAGGGCGCAATGTCGAGCTTTGTCACCCGCCCAAGTTTTTGGATAAGGTGCGGCGAATTTTCAAGGTTCTGCGTGAGGGAGAGCGGGACAAGTTTGAGATGTGGTTCAAGTCGGAATCACGGGGCAAGTTTGTCCATGTGACCTATGCGGCGGTGCGGGATGAGGCTGGTGAATTTCAAGGAGTGCTGGAGTATGTGCAGGACATTCAGCCCTTCCGTGACATTGACAGTGATTTTTACCGAGATTTGGACTAGCTATTTGCAGTTAGAAAGTGAGAAAAATGAGTTACGAGCAGGAATTTTTACAGGAGTTTGAAGCTTGGGTCAAGACCCAGGTCATGATTAACGAGATGGCCCTCAAGGAGAGTCAGGCAGTTTACGAGGCGGACCAGGACGAGAGGGCCAAGGAAGCGGCTATTCGCTATGAGAGCCGTTTAGACGCTTACCAGTTCCTTTTGGGGAAATTCGCCAACTATCAGGCGGGCAAGGGATTTCATGACCTGCCAGATGGACTTTTGGGTGAGAGAAATTATTGATTTTTCGCTAGAAAGGTGATAGAATAAGTTCATCAGAGGTGTTTTGAATCCCACATTTTACAGAAAGTGGCAGTGCTGAGAAGTCCACAAATGTGTCAAGACTGGTTGCTGATGAGATAATAAATTGAAATAAAAGTGTCTTTGTATTTACTTCAAAGACGAAAGTTGCGGGCAACTGCCCGAAATTGGGTGGTACCGCGGATAACACATTCGTCCCTGTCATGGATATGGCAGGGACTTTTTTTATGGAAAGTGAGGTAGGAAGATGGAGCAAGCACAATTACCAGAACGATTAGAAACGGAGCGCCTCGTCTTACGAGTCCGCACCGTGACTGATGCAGTGGATATCTTTGATTATGCCAGTCGGCCAGAAGTCTGTTATCCAGCAGGCTTTCCACCCGTCAAGACCTTGGAAGATGAGATTTATTATCTGGAGCATATTCTGCCCGAGCGTAATGAAAAGAACAATCTTCCAGCGGGCTACGGGATTGTCGTCAAAGGGACGGATAAAGTCATCGGCTCTGTTGATTTCCCTCGTCGCCACGAGGACGATGTCTTGGAGATTGGCTATATTTTACATCCAGACTATTGGGGACGAGGCTATGTGTCAGAAGCGGCGCGTGCCTTGATTGATCTGGCTTTTAAAGAATTTGGTCTTCAAAAGATTGAGCTGACTTGTTTTGGCTACAATGTCCAAAGTCAACGAGTCGCTGAGAAACTTGGCTTTACTCTTGAAGCTCGCATCCGAGACCGCAAAGATGCCCAAGGCAATCGCTGTGACGGTCTGATATATGGATTGCTGAGGAGTGAGTGGGAGTGTTAGAAGTTGTTAGTTGAACCGTTCGAAAATTTCGAACAGTTGGGTTTATTGATTTTCAAAAGTGAGGTGAGAAAAATTGGAAGTAAGCCAGATTATTACTCTACTTAGCGGTGCAGGTTTAGGAGCAATATTAAGTGCAATTTTGGTGTTTGTTAATAATAGCAAAAGAAATCAGCTTGATTATATTACTAGAGAACGATCTGAGTGGAGGAAGGATATTCAAACTATTTTAGATGATTTGGGCAAGGTGGGTAAACGTGTAGATGCTATACAGCGCTTGAAATCACGAATCAACCCATATGGTAAAGAATTAACTGATAAGGATAAAGACTCTTTTTATTTACATGAAGGTCATATATGGAGATTGGTAAATGGAATTGACATATTAAGTGCTGAACAAATTGAAGAACTATCTGACTTTGTTCGGTTACTCTGGAAATATGATTGGGAAAGATCAAAGCGTGAAATAAAACTCGATATATTTAAGAGTTTTATATACTTTATTCTTATTGTTAGTTCTTTATCTAATTCATTATTGATTCTTTTTAAAATAGACGATTTATCAAACAGACTAATACTTACTCTATCATCATTTTTCATGATAGTGAATATATTCTTTTTTGGAAAATTTATTAAACAACCTAAAAAGCCAATATTTAAAATATTCTATATTGCTTTGTTATGCACAGTTATTTATCAAGGTATATATTATATGCTCTATTGGCTGATTCCTCATAAAACAAAAGATTTTGTAAGTTTATTTGTTGCATTTTTAATATTTGCTTTAACATTCAGTATAGAAGTGAATATTATTAGTAACATTAATAGTGAGGAGAAAAAGTACATTGCTTCTTTAAAGGCAATTGAAGATAGGAGACGAAAAAAATGAAACAACTTTCACCTAAATACAATCCAGCCGAGGTTGAGGCTGGTCGCTACCAAAAATGGCTTGATGCGGATGTTTTCAAGCCTTCAGGAGATCAAAAGGCCAAGCCTTATTCGATCGTCATTCCACCACCAAACGTTACTGGGAAACTTCACCTTGGTCACGCTTGGGATACGACTCTTCAGGATATCATCATCCGTCAGAAACGCATGCAAGGTTTTGATACGCTTTGGCTGCCTGGGATGGACCACGCGGGAATTGCGACTCAAGCTAAGGTCGAGGAGCGCTTGCGGGAGCAAGGCATTTCCCGCTATGACCTCGGTCGTGAGTCTTTCTTGACTAGGGTCTGGGAATGGAAGGACGAATATGCGACGACTATCAAGGAGCAATGGGGCAAGATGGGCCTCTCTGTGGACTATTCTCGTGAGCGCTTCACGCTAGATGAAGGTCTGTCAAAAGCTGTCCGCAAGGTCTTTGTCGAGCTTTACAAGAAAGGCTGGATCTACCGTGGTGAGTTTATCATCAACTGGGACCCAGCAGCTCGCACAGCCCTTTCTGATATCGAGGTGATCCACAAGGATGTCGAAGGTGCCTTCTACCACATGAACTACATGCTAGAAGATGGTTCACGCGCCCTTGAAGTGGCGACCACTCGTCCTGAGACTATGTTTGGGGACGTTGCCGTTGCGGTCAATCCAGAAGACC
>CAUUZZ010000028.1:0-14944 GCA_963549775.1 Streptococcus sanguinis
CTTGCTCGACAATCCAAAGACAATTGAGAGGCTAGGACTTTTGTCCTAGCCTCTCGTCTCATATAATAACTAATAAATAGATCGCTTTTTATAATCTTTGGAATTTTTTGATGGATATTTGACAATTTACCCTTTAAAATAGGGATGCAGAAGTCTATGGTCTGAAAAAAATCTGAATTTCTTCTATTAGACTGATATTTGAAAGGAAAGTCAAATGAACCTGAAATAGCTACAATTTACAATCTTACAAAAATGTAAGATTCGTCTGTAAAATGAAAGATTAAATTATGGAATGGTCATCATCTTTATTATAAAATGGTAGCAGAAGTCAAAAAGAGGCTGGAATACCAAACCTCTTCTGATTTTATTTTTATCGCATGGTCACAAATTCTTCGGAGCCAGTTGGGTGAATGGCAACTGTTGCATCAAAGTCTGCTTTGGTTGCTCCCATCTTAATAGCGACAGCGAAGCCCTGAATCATCTCATCTATTCCGTAGCCGATACCGTGCAAACCAACGACCTTTTCATCTTCACCAGCTGTAATGAGTTTGAACTTGGCTTGTTGGCGGTGTTGGGTTACAGCAGAGTACATGGATGTGAAGCTAGATGTATAGACACGGATATTTTCTGCTCCGTAAGTCTTGATAGCCTCTACCTCCGTCAGACCAACTGTCCCAATAGCGGGATGGGAGAAGACAACAGTTGGAATAGTTGAGTAATCCATTTTAGCATTTGTTTTACCATTGAAAAGACGCTCAGACAGAGTTCGTCCAGCCTTGATAGCAACAGGAGTTAATTCTTTTTCACCTGTTACATCGCCGAGAGCATAGATACCTGGAACCACAGTGTTTTGGTACTCGTCTACAGCGATGAAGCCGCGTTCATTGAGAGTGACGCCAGCTGCTTCCAGATTGAGGTCTTGGACGTTTGGCTTACGACCAATTGCCCAGATAACATGCTGGGCTGTGTGACTGCTGCCATCTTCAAAGTAGAGCTTGAGCTGACCATCAGGAAGTTTTTCAAGCTTTTGCGGAATCTTATGGGTATGAAGCTGGGGTCCAGAGTTCTCCATTTCTTGGAGCAGACCGTCAATCAGATAGCTGTCAAAGTTGCGCAGTGGTCGGTCCTTACGGACAAAAAGGTCTGTTTCAACTCCCAGAGCATGGAGCACTCCGGCTAGCTCAACTGCTATATAGCCTGCTCCAACAATGGCAACAGATTCAGGTAACTCTTCCCAAGCGAAGACGTCGTCGGAAGTTTCTCCGTAGCCTGCACCAGGGATATTGGGAATAGCAGCATGAGCACCCGTCGCGATGACGATATGTTTAGCTCGGATCAGCTCACCGTTGACTTGGACAGTGTTTGCATCCACAAAGCGGGCGCGTCCTTCAATCAGCTCAACCTCATTCCGCTTGAAGCTACCATCGTAGGACGAACGTGCTCGGTCAATATAAGCTTCGCGATTTTTCCGAAGGGTAGCAAAATCAAAAGCCTGATTATCAGAGGTAAAGCCATAGTCTGGTCCATAATACTGTATAGCTTCAGCTATTTGAGCTCCGTACCACATAATCTTCTTTGGGACACAGCCGACATTGACACAGGTGCCACCCAGTTTCTTTTCTTCAATAACGGCAACCTTGGCACCGTATTCGCCGGCCCGATTCATGGTAGCAATTCCCCCGCTGCCACCGCCAATAGCAATCATATCAAATTCTTTCATCTTGTTAGAATCTCCTTCTATTATATGAGGTAATTGTACCTTTTTTAGCAGGTGAATGCAAAAATCTGCTACGGATTTGAGTGGAGTGACTATCTGAGATAAAATAGCAACCATTTGTGAAAAACTGTAAATTTTTTTAGAAGAATTATGATAGCCTTGTGATATAATATAACAAAAGAAAATCGTTTTCATCAAGAGGAGGAAAAAAGATGAAAAAGTTAAAGAAATGGCAATTATTTAGCATTATTGGAGCTACGATTGCAGTTGTTGCAGGAGCAATTCTCTTCATGTTTCTAAACGGAGGGAATCCTTCTGAGACACCGGTCGATACGACTCCGCTGGTTCAAAAGGCCAAGGAAGGCTCAGTGGCTTCTTCAGTCTTGCTGACAGGAAATGTCACAGCCAGCAATGAACAGTACATCTACTATGACAGCACCAAGGGTGACTTGGAAAATGTATTGGTTAATGTCGGTGACCAAGTGACTGCCGGTCAAGCTTTGGTAACTTATAAAAGTGCAGAGGCTCAGGCAGCTTATGATGCAGCTGCTCGGGCGGTTAGCAAAGCCGATCGTCAATTGCATGACTTGCAGACCAATGGTGTGACTGTAAATACAACCGGCGACGAAGAAGCAGATGGGGCGTCTGAAGCTCAGGCTCAGCGTTCTGTAGAGTCTCAGGCAGCTGACCTGCGCGATGCTCGAGCTGATGCAGTGGATAATATGAATAAAGCACAAGCTACTCTCAATGCCTTGACAGTGACCAGCACTGCAGATGGTACGGTCGTAGAAGTCAACCGCGATGTTTCAAAATCAACAACTGGTGCCACTCAAACCTTGGTTCATATCGTCAGCAATGGTAATCTGCAGATTAAGGGTGAATTATCTGAATACAACCTTGCTAACTTGTCTGTCGGCCAAGAAGTGACCATTACATCAAAAGTTTACCCTGATAAGAAATGGACTGGTAAAATCAGCTACATTTCCAACTATCCGAAAGACGGCCAGCAGGCAGCAGCTCAACCATCTGGAACAGGTGGCAGCGGAACAGCTTCAGGTTCCAAATATCCATTTACAATTGACATTACCAGTGAGATTGGTGAGCTCAAGCAAGGCTTCTCTGTCAATATTGAAGTTAAAAACAATACTCAGGGACTCATTGTGCCAGTAAGCAGTGTGGTAATGGACGGAGACAAGAACTATGTTTGGGTCCTGGAAAAAGGGGTTGCCAAGAAAACAGAAGTGACGCTCGGAAATGCTGATGCTGAAAATCAAGAAATCTCATCTGGTTTGACAAAGGATAGTAAAGTTATCATCAATCCGACAGATAGCTTGAAAGACGGTCAAGAGGTGAAATCTTATGAAGAAGCTAATTGAGTTAAAAAATATTAATAAGAGCTATCGCAATGGAGACCAGGAACTGCAGGTATTAAAAGACATCAGTCTGGAGGTTGAAGAGGGCGAATTTGTTGCCATCATGGGACCGTCTGGATCTGGTAAGTCTACTCTGATGAATATCATTGGGATGCTGGATCGTCCGACCACTGGTGAATACCATCTGGGAAGCGAAGAAGTAGCTAAGCTAGGTGATAAGAAGCTGGCCAAGGTTCGGAATAAGCAAATCGGCTTTGTCTTCCAGCAGTTCTTTCTCTTGTCTAAGCTTAATGCCTTGCAAAATGTGGAACTGCCATTGATTTATGCAGGTGTCGGTCTATCTAAACGTAAGTCCTTGGCCGAGCAGTTTCTGACCAAGGTGGAGTTGGACACGCGGATGCACCATCTGCCTTCAGAGCTTTCCGGAGGACAGAAGCAGCGGGTAGCCATTGCGCGTGCTTTGGTCAATAATCCTTCGCTGATTCTGGCTGACGAACCAACAGGAGCCTTGGATACCAAGACTGGTGAGCAGATTATGGAGCTCTTAACTGAGCTCAATCGAGAAGGGAAAACCATTATTATGGTAACCCATGAGCCTGAGATTGCTGCCTATGCCAAGCGGCAGATCGTCATTCGTGACGGTGTCATCTCATCTGATAGCGCTAAGGAAGGAGGACTAGCCTAATGCAAAACTGGAAATTTGCCATTAGCTCCATTCTTGGACACAAGATGCGGTCTTTCCTGACCATGATTGGGATTATTATCGGAGTGGCTTCAGTTGTGGTTATCATGGCCTTAGGAGATTCCATTACCCGGCGGGTCAATGAAAGTTTTACCAAAAGTCAGAAAAACATGCGTCTCGTCTTTTCTCCTAAAAAGAGCAAGGACGGCTCCTACACACAAACGGCTGATCTCTATTCTGTAAATGTGGAAGATGAAAGCGAAGAAGTGGTGGAGCCACCCAAGGTCCAGGAAGCATGGGTTAAGGAATTGACCCATATCAAGGGAGTGGACGGCTACTATGTGACCAACTCAGCTATGGAAACCTTTAGCTACGAAAATAAGCAGGCTGAGCGCGTTAACTTTGTCGGTGCAAACATGACCTATATTCAGGTGAAAAAATACAAAATCATTGCTGGTCGCGCTCTGAGGCAGCAAGACTATCAAGGCTTTGCCAGTGTAGTGCTGCTGGACGAAGATTTGGCTGCGAACCTCTTTTCTTCCGCTGAAGAAGCAATCAATAAAATTGTGACAGTGGGTGCCAGTAACTATCGGGTGATTGGGGTTTATAGAGATCCTGAAACTGCTGCTGCCTCTGGCTCCATGCAGGTCTATGGTGGTAATGCCATTACGACCAATACTCTCATAGCTGCTAACTTTGGAGTCGATGAAATTTCAGAGATTGTTCTTCGGGTGAATGATACTAGCTTGGTTCCAGAACTTGGCCCTAAGGTTGCCAAGAAATTAACAGAAATTGCGGGACTCCAACAGGGCGAATATCAAGTGACAGATGATAGTGCCCTTTATCAGGAAGTGCAAAATATTTATGGTGCCATGACAGGAGTTATCGGTGCCATCGCCGGAATCTCACTCTTTGTTGGTGGTATTGGTGTTATGAATATCATGCTGGTATCGGTCACTGAGCGGACTCGTGAAATCGGACTTCGGAAAGCTTTGGGAGCAACACGCGGCAATATTTTAATGCAATTTCTGATTGAGTCTATGATTTTGACACTGATTGGTGGTTTGATTGGCCTGCTTCTAGCTGCAGGACTTGCGTCTGTGCTAGGCTCAGCCATGAGTCAAATGCTGGAAGGAACACCAGTAACGGTATCCCTACCAGTCAGCATCGTCAGCCTTCTCTTCTCAGCAACCATCGGTGTTCTCTTCGGAATCCTGCCGGCCAACAAGGCCTCCAAACTGGATCCAATTGAAGCACTGAGGTATGAATAATATAATAAAAGTCTGGGGAACCAGACTTTTTTGTGATGTAAAAATCCTGCTGGAATTCCAGCAGGATTTGTTTTCTTAATATCGTATAAAATACAGATTATTTCATCGTTGGGAAGAGCAGGACATCGCGAATGGTAGTCACATCGGTCAGCAACATAACCAGACGATCAATACCGATTCCCAGACCTCCAGTTGGTGGCATACCGTATTCCAGAGCTTCGACAAAGTCATAGTCGATACCGGTCGCTTCATCATCACCCAGTTCTTTGGCTTTTGCCTGTGCTTCAAAACGAGATAGCTGATCGATTGGATCGTTCAACTCGGTGAAGGCATTGGCATATTCTTTGGTCATGATGAAGAGCTCGAAACGGTCTGTGAAGCGAGGGTCTTCTGGATTTTTCTTAGCCAGAGGTGATACTGCAACGGGATGACCGTAGACAAAGGTTGGCTGAATCAAGGTTTCTTCAACAAATTCTTCAAAGAAGGCGTTGATAACATGGCCGACTTCGGTGAAGTGCTTCTCAAGCGGAACTTTCTTTTCCTTGGCTAAGGCAGCAGCTTCTTCAAAACTCATATCTTGCCAGAAGTCAACGCCTGTAATTTCCTTGATGGCGTCAACCATGTGAACCCGTTTAAATGGTTCGTTAATCTTGATTTCAGTTCCTTGGTAGTTGACCGGTCCATCTCCATTTACAGAGACAGCTGCATGTTGGATAATGCCTTCAGTCAAGTCCATGATGTCTTGGAAGTCTGCATAGGCTTGGTAAACCTCAATGGAAGTGAACTCTGGATTGTGAGTCGCATCCATTCCCTCGTTACGGAAGATACGGCCAATCTCATAAACTCGCTCCATACCACCGACGATGAGACGTTTAAGGTGAAGTTCGGTTGCAATCCGCAGTACCATGTCAATGTTTTGGGCATTGTGGTGGGTGATAAATGGACGGGCAGCAGCACCGCCAGCTTCGTTGTGGAGAACAGGAGTTTCAACTTCAAGGAAGCCTTGTCCATCCAAGTAACGTCGGATTTCTGAGATGATTTTTGAACGAGTGACAAAGCGTTCAAAGCTTTCACGGTTGGAAATCAAATCCAAATAACGCTTACGGTAGATGGTTTCGACATCTGTCAGGCCATGGAATTTTTCAGGCAGGGGACGCAGAGCCTTAGACAAATGAGTAAGGTGGGTCGCCTTGATAGAAAGCTCCCCCATATCCGTCCGCATAATCTCACCTTCGATACCGAGGAAATCTCCTAAGTCAGCCTTTTTGAAGATTTCATAATTTTCTTCACCAACCGCATCTTTACGCACATAAATCTGGATTTGGCCTTCACGGTCTTGGATGTGGGCAAAGCCAACTTTTCCTTTTCCGCGCTTGGTCATGAGACGGCCAGCGATAATAGCTGTTTCATTGAGTTCGTTTAATTCTTCTTTATCTTTATCGTTGTATTTTTCTTTCAGTTGAGCAGAGTTAGCAGTTCGCTCAAATCGTTTGCCAAAAGGGTCAATTCCCTGCTCAGCCAACGCAGCCATTTTTTCACGGCGGATAATCTGCTGGTCGTTTAATTCCTCGATATGTTCAGTAGTCATGTTTTTCCTCCAAAAGTTTTCCTACCTATTTTATCACAAAAGATAGGGAAATTCATCTATATTTGGCTACAAAGTAAGAAAAAAAGCTAGAAATCCAGCTTTAATTTTCTGCCTTTTCAACTAAATAATCCGTATTATTCCAAGTAATCAGTTCAAAATTCTCAAAGTCTTCTGTTTCAAGTATAGTGATGCTGGCATTGGTCAGGCCGCCATTCTTGCGTAGGAGGGGTGTGTCATAGCCCAGCATGGTGCGAATGCTGGCGGTTAAGTTAGCTCCGTGCCCGACAATGAGCACTTGTTCATAGTCCTTGTCCTTTAAGGTCTTGATAAAGGAAATGGTCCGGTGGGTTGTATGGTAAACCGACTCAGCGTCAAAAAACGTATGATTAAATTGCGAAAGGTTGTGGCGGAAGGCAGTCATCTGGTGCGGATAGATGGCTTCTATGGTAGAGATTTTTGCGCCTTCTAGTTTTCCCAACTGCCATTCTCGCAGTTCAGGTACTGATACGATTTCAGTCGGAAACTGGCTTTCTTCTTGGATAATCTCAGCAGAGCGAATGGCGCGTGGGAGATCGCTGCTGTAAATCTTGTCAAATTGTGTCTGAGCCAGATGTTTTCCTAAGGTTTGCAGTTCTTCAACGGCGGTTGGTAGCAGTGGCGAATCACCGCTGGCTCCCTGAAAGCGGCCTTCCTGATTCCATTCCGTTCTTCCGTGTCGGACAAAATATAATTTCATAGTGGTTGATTGTTTCTTTCTTATTAGAGTTTATTGAGAATATTAGGTGCAGTATTGAAGAATTATGAGCTAGAATTCTCCTTGAAGTCTGCAAAGTCAGCTTGAACAAAATCCGCTAAATCTTGAGCCTTGATTTCAATACTGCGGCCGACTTCGCCGGCAGAAACGATGATGCTATCTCGCTCTAGAGCTGACTGGTCGATATAGATTGGAAAGTTGTGCTTTTGCCGGATACCGACAGGATTGTTGGCTCCGTGGATATAGCCTGTTGTCTTTTCCAAGTCTTTCTGAGGAATCATACTGACTTTTTTATTGCCGGAAATCTTGGCCATTTTCTTTTCGGACAGATGCTCTGTGATTGGCAGGATACCGATTAGTGTGCCAGTCTTGTCTCCTGTCAAGGCCAAGGTTTTATAAATCTGCGAACGGTCCAAGCCTTCGGCCGGCTGTTCGGCTAAGGCATTTAGCTGCAGACCTCGATGTTCAATCTTAGCCTTGCTTAAAATTTGCTCGACCAGTGTTTTTTTGATTTTTGTTTTTTTAGCCATTAGTATATCTCTCTTCTAATTGTGACATCCAGAGACCCAGCCAGGTACCTAGACCAAAGAAAAAGGCTGCAAGGACAAGTGTCAATATAGAAACTCCATGATAGCTGATGCTTTCACTGTTTCCTGCTTGAGGAACTACAATGAGAAGTGTACTGGATAGGACAATGCCAATGATAAAGTGATAGACACGAGAGTAGTAGTTTTTCAAAATATGATCCATCAGTTTAGAAAAGAGAATCAGTGCTAAGGCTCCTCCTATTCCGATAGGAAGAAAGGTTCCCAAGAGATCCAGTTTGCGGAAGCCATTCAGCATAGGAGCGTAGAGCCCTAAAATCAGGAGAAGGTTGGACGGACTGAGTCCAGGAATTAAAATGCCCAGTGCAATAAGGGCTCCTGCTAAGATAAAAGAGAGAAAGTTGGCTGGCAAGGTGCCGACCATCCCATTTAAGGAATAAAGAAAAATTCCAGAAAGGATGAGGCTGAGCCAGAAAACAAGAATATCAGTCCGATCACGCTCACTTTTAGCGACAGACTCTTTAATGAGGCTGGGAACAGTTCCGATAATGGCTCCGGCAAATCCCCAGAGGACAATCACTTTGTAGTTGTCCAGCAGCAGATTGACAGGATAGGAGAAGGCGGCAATTCCTAAAACCATTCCGATTCCAACTGGTATGAAATAGAGAACATTTTCGACGAAGTTTTCTTTTAAATGTGCTAAAAAATGAATCAGGCGTTCGTAAATACCTAAGATAGCTGCTAAAACACCGCCTGAAACTCCCGGCAAAATAAAGCCAAGTGCAATGACCATTCCTTTGAAAATTCTATTCAACCAAGAAATCATTGTATTTTCCTTTTCTAATTTCATTTATCAAATTATTATATCATAAAATATAGGCTTTATTAAGAGGAAACGGCTGGAAATTTCCTATTTTGTGACAATAAAAAACGACAGCAGTCTTTAAGACTTGAGCTGTCGTTCGGAGCTATTGGCTTTCTTTAGGAACTGTAAATAGCTTTTGATAAGTAGCTGTCTGGTCTTTCAAGGTTGACAGCTGGTTCAAATCAAGATAATGAGAGAAACCAGTCAGCTGACCTTGTGATGTGTACTGATGCAAGTCGTAATCTTGCTCAGTATTTGGTGCGGCATTGTAGTAGCCGTCGTCATTACCATAAGTCGGAATCCAAATTGCTGTGAACTTATCGGTAGAGATGCTATGCTCCTCCATAAAATAAGTTCCAATATAGATACCAATATTTTTAACACCAAGTGACTCTAGCTTGGCTCGGAAAGCCTCAACTCCCGCATTCATGTCAGACATGGTTTTTTCTTCGACGTCCAGCCAATAGTAGGTTGGATGGTACTTGGCGGAAGCCTTGTAGAAACTTTCAGCTTCTTTTTCCATTTCCTTTTTGCTATTGGCGGCCACATAGGCATAGACAGCAACAGGGATGTTGCGCTTTTGAAATTCTTTGATATGTCTTTCATAAGACTTGTCCAGACCATTCAGATGGGTTGCTGCGTTTTCTTTTTTTGCCTGCGCTCCACTATGAACACGGACAATTACTCCTGAAACATTCTGTGCGAGTAAGTCGTAATTAATCTCACTTGGCAGCTGCCAGCCAGAAATGTCAATGATTGGTCTGGAAATAAACTCTTCATCCAAGGACGAATCTTCAGATGTTTCCTCTTTTTTTGAGGAACTTGGAGTTTGTTTAGTTTGTGAAATTTTTGCCTGTGCTTGCTTTTCCTGAGAGTCAGTAATTTGCTTGCTTATCAAAATAAAAGCGATAAAAGAAGCAAAGAAAATCAGGATTGCAAGCGGTTTAATCCTCTTCCTCATACTGGTTTATTTTAACTTAAAACAAATAAAAAAGCAAAAAATATCCCCAGAATTGCTGGAAAATGAATAAAATGTAATATAATTGAAATATTATAAAGCAAAAACAAGACGTTTTGAAAGTTCAAAATGCCTTGTTTTTTAAAGAGCTTAGTCAGGCTGTGGAAGATGAGTTGCCTTTGGCTAAATCGTTTTGCATTTTCTTACCTTTTATAATAGCTTTTGAATGAGCTCTTCAATCTTTTGAGGAGAAGTTTGTGGAGAGAAGCGTTTGATGACTGTTCCGTCTCGGCTAACCAGAAACTTTGTGAAATTCCACTTTATGTTTTCGCCCAGAAGACCGCTTTTTTCTTTTTTGAGCCAGTCAAAGAGTGGAGCAGTCTGAGGACCATTGACATCAATCTTAGCAAATCGAGGAAAGGTCGTTCCGTAGTTAAGGCTGCAAAAGCTGTTGATTTCTGCTGCGTCTCCAGGAGCCTGCTGGCCAAACTGATTGCAGGGGAAATCCAGGATTTCAAATCCATCTTTCTGATAGCGCTCATAGAGTCCCTGCAGTTCTTGGTACTGAGGAGTGAAGCCGCAGCCGGTCGCTGTATTGACAATCAGCAGAATCTTTCCTTTATAATCACTCATTTTTTGCGGACTTCCGTCTTGTTTTTGGATTTCGATATCATAAATGTCTATCATGTTCTCCTCCTTTGTTTGCTTCCTACTTATCACAATTTTATGTAAAAGAGAGAAAGCAAGGGCATATTATTCCAGTCTCTGCACTAATGCTTTTTTTTCAATCCAAAAGGTGGTATAATGAGAATTGAATTTTTAGAAGTTTAATGGTGAAATATGAAAATTGACAAGAAGCACTTGTTGAATTATTCCATCTTGATTCCCTATTTGATTTTATCTGTTTTGGGATTGATTGTGGTCTATTCAACGACGAGTCCTACCTCGATTCAGGCCGGAGGAAATGGTTTTGGGATGGTCATGAATCAGGGGATTTTTTGGATAATAAGTCTCTTTATAATTGCGCTCCTATATAGAATCCGCTTGGGTTTCTTAAAAAAGGGAAGTATCCTGACTATAGTTATCTTTGCTGAGATTATCCTCTTGCTTTTATCTCGTTTTATAACAGGGACTATCAACGGAGCTCATGGTTGGCTCAAGCTTGGAGCTTTCAGTATTCAGCCTGCGGAGTATTTGAAGATTATTCTGGTCTGGTATCTAGCTTTTCGCTTCACAAAGAGACAGGAGGAGATAAAGGTCTATGACTATCAAGCCCTGACTCACAACCATTGGTTTCCTAAAGCCTTTAACGACTGGCGGACTATGGTGGCTATTCTGATTGGGATTGTAGCTATTATGCCAGACCTTGGAAATGCGACTATTCTATTTTTGACCGTCGTGATAATGATAGCTGTCAGCGGGATTGGCTACCGATGGTTTTCTACGATGCTGGGAGCCATTGTTAGTGTTTCCGGCTTGGTTCTGGCTAGCATTTGGTTGATCGGGGTTGAGCGCGTGGCCAAAATTCCAGTCTTTGGATATGTGGCCAAGCGTTTCAGCGCTTTCTTCAATCCCTTCAAGGACCTGTCTGGCTCAGGCCACCAATTGGCTAATTCCTACTATGCTATGAGTAATGGCGGCTGGTTTGGTCTAGGCTTGGGGAACTCTATTGAGAAGCGCGGTTATCTGCCGGAAGCTCATACGGACTTTGTTTTTTCTATCGTGATAGAAGAGTTTGGTTTCTTTGGTGCCAGTCTGATTTTGGCCTTACTCTTTTTCCTGATTCTGAGAATTATCTTGGTAGGGATTCGGGCAAAGAATCCATTTAACTCCATGATGGCCTTGGGAATTGGCGGTATGATACTCATGCAGACCTTCATCAATATCGGTGGAATATCAGGTCTCATTCCGTCTACAGGAGTAACCTTCCCCTTCCTATCGCAAGGAGGGAACAGTCTTCTGGTCTTGTCAGTAGCCATCGCCTTGGTACTTAATATTGATGCCAACGAGCGCCGTGATGCCCTCTATGAACAGATGGAAGCGGAGGCGCAAGACCAGTCTGAGGAAGCTTAAACGCAGTTCGTATGAACAGTTGTTGCAAAAATGAAAGGTGCAGATTATGTCATTTAACAAATTAGAAAGCTACAGCAATAAAGAAGTGATTCGAGAAGAAGTCGCTATTTTGACAGACTTGCTTGCCGACATTACTCGAAATCTTCTCAGCCCTGAGACCTTTGAAAAAATCTCCCTTATGGAGGAGCTGGCTGTTAACTCCAAATATCATGAGTTAAAAGTGATTGTAGAAGAGCTGACGACAGATGAAATGGTTTATATTTCCCGCTATTTCTCTATTTTGCCGCTTTTGATTAATATCTCAGAAGACGTGGACCTAGCTTATGAAATCAACCATCAAAACAATATCAATCAGGATTATCTTGGGAAACTGTCAACAACCATTGACCTGATTTCGACGCGGGAAAATGCTCAGGAGATTCTAGAGAATCTGAATGTTGTGCCAGTACTGACAGCTCACCCGACGCAAGTTCAGCGCAAGACCGTTCTGGACTTAACCAATCATATTCATAGTTTGCTACGTCAGCATCGTGATGTTAAAGCAGGCCTGGTAAATGAGAAGAAGTGGCTAGGAAATCTCCGCCGCTATATTGAGCTTATGATGCAGACAGATATGATCCGTGAGAAGAAGCTGAAAGTGACCAATGAGATTACCAATGTCATGGAGTACTATAACAGCTCGTTTCTGCAAGCGATCACCAACTTTATGGTCGAATACAGACGCTTGGCAGAAGAGCGGGGGATTAAGCTGGATAATCCTAAGCCTATTACCATGGGAATGTGGATTGGCGGTGACCGGGATGGCAATCCTTTTGTAACAGCAGAAACCCTGAAACTATCAGCCACGCTCCAGAGTGAAGTCATCCTCAACTATTACATTGACAAGGTTTATACACTCTATCGCACCTTCTCGCTCTCGACCAACCTATCAGAAACCAGTCAGGCAGTAGCAGAAATGGCAGCTCTGTCTACTGATAAGTCTGTTTATCGGGAAAATGAGCCTTACCGCCGAGCTTTCCACTATATCCAGTCCAAGCTGATTCAGACCTTGCTTTACCTTAAAGAAGGCAACTTTTCAACTGACGGTCAGCGATTGACTGACCGAGCTGAGGAAAAATTGTCTGCGAAAGCCAACCTTTCTGTCAGCAATAAAGGAAGAGAAATCATCCCTAATTATATCCAGTCTCGTATCAGCGAGACCCTGACTGAGCTGAAGAAGGAGGAGACACCTTCTTACAGAACCGCTCAGGAATTTAAAGAAGACTTGCAGGTCATTTATGATTCTCTTATCGAACATCATGGTGAAGCCTTGGTAAGTGGGGACTTGACTGAACTTCTCCAAGCAGTTGATGTTTTTGGCTTCTTCTTGGCCAGCATTGATATGCGGCAGGATTCCAGTGTTCATGAAGCCTGTGTGGCTGAGCTCTTGGCTTCAGCTAATATTGTTCAGGATTATAGCAATCTGTCGGAAGAAGAAAAATGTCAGATCCTCCTCAAACAGCTGCTTGAAGATCCTCGTATTCTGTCTGCTACTCATGAATCTAAATCCGAACTCCTGCAAAAAGAACTGGAGATTTTCAAAACAGCCCGTCAGCTAAAAGATGCAATCGGTGAGGAAGTCATTAAGCAAAATATTATTTCTCACTCGACTAGTGTATCAGATTTACTTGAGTTGGCTATTATGCTCAAGGAAGTGGGGCTGATTGATGAAAATGGTGCTCGTGTCCAGATTGTTCCGCTCTTTGAAACCATTGAGGATTTGGACAATTCCTGTGATACTATGGAGAAATACCTGTCTCTGCCGATTGCTCAGAAGTGGATTGCCTCTAAGGATAATTATCAGGAAATCATGCTTGGCTATTCAGACAGTAATAAGGACGGTGGCTACCTGTCTTCTTGCTGGACCCTCTACAAGGCTCAGCAGCAGCTGACAGCCATTGGTGATCAATTTGGCGTAAAAATTACCTTCTTCCATGGCCGGGGAGGTACAGTAGGACGAGGTGGCGGCCCGACCTATGAAGCCATCACTTCTCAGCCGCTGCGCAGTATCAATGACCGGATCCGTCTGACTGAGCAAGGGGAAGTCATTGGTAATAAATATGGAAACAAAGACGCAGCCTACTATAACTTGGAAATGCTGGTGTCTGCTGCCATTAACCGCATGGTAACTCATAAGAAGAGCGATAGTCATACGTCCGATAAATATGAGCGGATTATGGATCAAGTAGTCAATCGCAGTTATCAGATTTACCGTGATTTGGTCTTTGGCGACGAGCGTTTTTACGATTATTTCTTCGAATCCAGTCCGATCAAGGCTATCTCTAGCTTTAATATTGGTTCTCGTCCAGCAGCTCGTAAAACCATTACTGAAATCGGTGGCCTCAGGGCTATTCCATGGGTCTTTTCATGGTCTCAAAGTCGAGTTATGTTCCCAGGATGGTATGGTGTCGGGTCAAGTTTCAAGGAATTCATTGATGAAGATCCAGAAAATAACTTAGCCTTTCTGCAATTTATGTATAAGAGATGGCCGTTCTTCAAGTCACTCTTATCAAATGTAGACATGGTTCTGTCCAAGTCAAATATGAATATCGCTTTTGAGTATGCGCAGCTTTGCGAAGATCAGAATGTTCGAGATATTTTCAATATTATCTTGGATGAGTGGCAGCTGACTAAGGATGTCATTTTAGAGATTGAAGGTCATGATGAGCTCCTAGCAGAAAACACTTATTTAAGAGACAGCTTGGACTACCGCATGCCTTATTTCAATGTTTTGAATTATATCCAGTTGGAGCTGATTAAGCGTCAGCGCAACGGTCAGCTTACACCGGATCAAGAAAAGCTGATTCACATTACCATCAACGGTATTGCGACTGGACTGAGAAACTCTGGCTAATACAAAGAGAAAATCGGAATTTTTCCGGTTTTTTTCCATTTTTGTAACCAAAGGGCTTCTTAATTCGTTATACTTGTGACAGTTCAACCGCTTTTCTTTGTATCAACCTTACTACAAATCAGACAAGGAATAATTCACAAAAAAATGCTAAAAGACTTGCATTTTCATTTAAATTTGATAAAATAGTAAGGAAAGTTAGACTGTATTGCCTACTGTCTATCTATA
>CAUUZZ010000029.1:0-4698 GCA_963549775.1 Streptococcus sanguinis
AGTGTGGCGGACAATATCGCGCTATACAGAGATATAAATGCACCTGACCAAACTTTCTTGTACCAAAGTCTGCATTTTAATGAGGCTTTCTTGAGCAAGAAGCTGGATTTGGAGCGGCAGGAAGTTTCCTATGGTGAAAAGCAGCGGATTGATTTGGCGCGTTTCTTGGTTAAGGATTATGATGTGCTGATTTTTGATGAGCCGACCAGTAATCTTGACCCGAGCTTGGCGGCGGAAGTCATGGACTATATCTTGTCCATCAAGGACCGCATTGTTATCGTTATTACTCATAATCAAGGTAGGGCACTCTTAGACCGCTTTGATGACTGTCTGGAATTATAAAAGGAGGAAAGAAAATGAAATTAAAATGGAAAGAATTAGTGGCAAGCCTAATCGTTATTTGGCTACCGCTTATCTACGCTTTGTCAATCTATGCAGACCTACCTCAGCTAATCAGAGGGCATTTGCCCTATAGCGGTCTAGGCATGCCCAAGCAAGTCTTTATCTGGTTTCTGCCAGTTCTCTTGAGTGTAATTCAACTGATTGTTTGCTACACGACGACTATTAAAGAGATTATCGACAAGCAATTTGTCCATTTCCTTTACTGGCTGGTTCCCTTTATCAATGCCGTAGTTTATATCAGCGTTCTTCTTTATGGGCTCAATCCGGCTTTTCCGGTATTTAAGGTCAATGGGATTATGTCTGCAATCATCCTTAATGCTGTCAGCTACTTCCTCACGAGAAAAATAGTGGCAGACCAAGAGCCGGCTCCACGCGTTTTAGCTTATATCTTCAGTGGCATCAGCTCAATCCTTTTTCTGGTCAGCCTCTTCCTCTTTTAAAAATGTCTGATACGAAAGGAGAAAATCATGTTTTATATTTTCGTTTTTGTTAAAATCCTGTTATTCTTTATCTTTGGCTGGTTGTGGCTGCTTTTCAGCCTGCTCGGTTTGCTCTCTTTCTTTCCTTTTTGAGTGAGCGAACTCTAGTAAATGATGATTGGAGGCAAACATGAAAACATCATTTTTGAAAAGCGCTGTGGCGCTGGTAACGTGTGGCTTGCTCGTTCTAGGAGCAGCCCACGCTTACGCCGACCAGCAAAAATTGCCGTCAGGCACGCCTTACGACCAAATCGGTCAGAAGATTGAAAATTACTACCAAGAACACGAAAAAACCAGCGCAGGACTGGCAACAACGGTCTTTGACAAAGACGGCAATACTCTCTATCAAAAGAACTTCGGCTATATGGACAAGGAAAAGAAGCTAGCGGTGGATGACAAGTCGGTCTTCGAGTGGGGTTCAACGACCAAAATCACCGTCTGGGTCAGCGTCATGCAGCTTTGGGAAGAGGGAAAGATTGACCTGAAAACGGACATCAGGGAGTATCTGCCCCAAAATCTCCTAAAAAATCTCAAGTACGACAAGCCCATTACCATGCTGGACCTCATGAACCACCAAGCGGGTTTTGAAGACTACCCTTTATATATAGGTTCTGACAAGGATTTAGGAGCATTGATGAAAAAAACTCCGTCTCAGATTTATGAGCCGGGAACGGTGACCTCCTATTCTAATTATGGGACAGCGCTGGCAGGCTATATCGTGGAGCGGGTGAGCGGGCAATCCTTTGCCGACTATGTCCACGAGCATATTTTCCAGCCGCTGGGTATGGAGCACACCGCTCTCAAGCCTGATTTGTCGGATAATCGCTATGTACAAAAGCAGCGGGAGAAGGAGAAAACTTATGATACAAATGGAGACTTACTAAAAGGCGACCAACCCTTTGTTCTTGGAGAATATCCAGCGGGGCGGGCAACAGGAACATTTGCCGACATCAAGAAATTTGCCCAAGCTCTCTTGCAAAAGAAAACGCTCTTTAAGCGAGCAGAGACTTGGGAGAATTTTTACAGCGCTAGCCATACTTATCCGGGTACGGACGTTCCTGTCAATGCTCATGGACTGTGGGCAACAGAATTTGAAAACACCAGAACGCTTGGGCACGGTGGAAATTCGCCGGGTTTTACGACCAGCCTCTTGCTTGATTTGAAGTCAGGGATTGGCTCAGTCGTTACAGTCAATCAGAGAAATGAGTTCCATTTTGCTATCGCCATGCCTGACCTCATTTATGGTAGGAAAAAAGAAGCCTCAAAGGCGTCACAAAGAGATTTTCAAGCTGGTTTTTATCGCGAAGCGCGCATTTTTAGCAAAGGTCCTCTGTCCATATTTAGAGTTTTCAAATCGACCAGCTATCTGGACAATCCCTCTGAAAATGCGGCTATCAAAGACTATTTTGGTTTTTGGACGGCAGGAGAAAAAGGAGGGAGCTATCGTTTGAATTTGCCCATTTCAGATAGAATGAAGCTGTCCTTGCTTGATGTCATCAAAGACTATGGCAGTTTAGTGCTTGCTGGGCTAGCCTTACTTTATGTTGCCCTTTGCTATCTTTGTGGTATTTTGGCAAAATTGTATCGTTTGCTCCTTAGGAAAAATAAGGGAAGCAACTCAGCTGTTTGGTCAATCTGGTATTATCTGACGGGCTTCATTATTCTTTGGGTGTTTCGCAATTTATTCTCATTTTTCTCTATTATTCTTGCGAAAAATTCTTTCGACCTAGCTGGTCTGACGGGGTATTTTCAACTCTTTGCCTTGCTTGCTCTAGTCTTGCTGATTAGTGCTTTTCTGCCCTATCTGCCTTTTTTCAAAGAGAGATTGAAGCAAGGAAATAAATACCTCACGCTAGCGACCAGCTCCGCCGCTTTTATCATCGCTTTTAATATTTTCTACTGGTCGCTGTACCAGTGGTGGGCACTTTAATAGAAAGGTGAATATCATGAAATCATCATTTTTGAAAAGCGCTGTGGAGCTAGTAACTTGTGGGCTGGTCGTTTTTGGAGCGGGTCACGCTTACGCCGACCAGCAGAAATTGCCGTCGGGCACGCCTTATGACCAAATCGGTCAGAAAATTGAGGACTACTACAAGGAACACGAAAAAACTAGCGCCGGGCTGGCAACATCCGTCTTTGACAAAGACGGCAATACTCTCTATCAAAACAACTTTGGCTATATGGACAAGGAGAAAAAGCTAGCTGTAGACGATAGCTCGGTTTTCGAGTGGGGGTCAACGACCAAAATCATGGTCTGGGTCAGCGTTATGCAGCTCTGGGAAGAGGGAAAACTTGACCTCAATGCCGACATTAAAGAATATCTGCCCAAGGATTTCTTGACAAACCTCAAATACGATAAGCCAATAACCATGCTTGACCTCATGAACCACCAAGAAAGTTTCGACGAAACACCCCTTTACATGGGTAGTGACAAGAGCTTGGAGGAGCTGCTCAAAGAAAGTCAACCGCCGCAATCCTATAAGCCCGGTGAGCTGACGGCTTACTCTAACTATGGGACAGCGCTGGCAGGCTATATTGTAGAGCGGATAAGTGGACAATCTTTTGCCGACTATGTTCACGAGCATATCTTCCAGCCTTTAGGCATGAAGCATACTGCCCTCAAGCCTGATTTGTCGGACAATTCCTATGTACAAAAGCAGTGGGAGAAGGAGAAAACCTATGATACAGAAGGCAACTTGCTGAAAGGTGACCAGCCGTTTATTCTTGGAGAATATCCAGCAGGGCGGGCAACGGGAACCTTTTCAGATTTGAAACGCTTTGCCCAAGTTCTCTTGCAAAAGAAAGCGCTTTTTAAGCGAGCGGAAACGTGGGAGACCTTTTACAGTCCTACGAATACATTTCCTCATACGGATATTCCAATCAATTCCCACGGACTTTGGTCAATAGAGTATGAAAATACCAGAACGCTTGGGCATGGGGGGAATTCGCCGGGCTTTACGACTAGTCTTTTGCTTGATTTTAAAACGGGTGTCGGCTCTGTCATTATGGTTAATCAAGGGCTGGAGACTAATTTTACTTCTAAAATACCCGAGCTTATCTACGGTCAGAAAAAATCGACTTCGCAAGAACAAGTGAAAAACTTCCAGCCCGGCTTTTACCGTATGGCTCGCACTTTCAATCAAGGTCCGTTATCCCTGATGAAAATGATGCCCAACTATACAACTTATATCAAAAATCCTAATGATAATCCAAATATTCAATCGCGTGGTTTCTGGATAGCAGGTGAAAAGCATGGACGTTATGTGATTAGTTTACCGATTTCCGACTGGGTCAAGATGTCTATATTTGATGTGGTAAAGGACTATGGTGTTTTGATTTTGGCAGCTGTAGCAGTGGTTTATGCGCTACTAGCTTACATTGGTGGTTTTCTTGTTAAAATGTATCGCTTGATTTTCCGCAAGCCAAATCAGCAGCCTGCTAATCTAGTCTGGAACATCTGGCACTATGTGACTGCAGGGTTTGTGCTCTTTGTACCAGTCAACTTTATGACGGCTTTATCTTCTATCCAAGCAACAACTTCAACGGCTGGTAGCCGCTTGCAATTCATGCTCTTTGCCATGGTAGGACTGGTCTTGGTTGTTAGCACCCTTTTACCAGTCATTTGGCGCTCTGCCTTCAAATCAGCTAGTAAGGCGCGGATAGCTCTCACGCTAGCGACCAGCTCCGCTGCCTTTATCATGGCTTTTAATATTTTCTATTGGTCGCTATACCAGTGGTGGGCACTTTAATAGAAAGGTGAATATCATGAAAACATCATTTTTGAAAAGCGCTGTGGCGCTGGTAACATGTGGCTTGG